>CAZOIK010000028.1:0-1527 GCA_964579765.1 uncultured Bifidobacteriaceae bacterium | reverse complement strand
GACATGCGGTGCGGATCGTCAGCGGCGAGCCGTCGAACATCAAGATCACCACGCCGGACGATCTCGCGATGGCCGAGGCGATTGCGCGCGGCGGGGCGAAGCCGGCGCGCACGGGGCGCGCGGGACTCGGCTACGACCTGCATCGCCTCGTTGAGGGCCGCCCGCTCATTCTCGGCGGCGTGACGATCCCCTTCGAGCGCGGCCTGGCCGGGCACTCGGACGCCGACGCCGTCTGCCACGCCGTTACCGACGCGATTCTGGGCGCGGCGGGCGCGGGCGACATCGGCCGCCACTTTCCGGACACGGATCCACGGTGGAAGGGCGCCTCGAGCGTAGACCTGCTGCGGCGGGCGGTCGAGATCGTGGGCGAGCAGGGACTCGCCGTCGGCAACGTTGACGTGACGGTGATTCTCGAGCGGCCGAAGCTCGCGCCGCACGTGGACGCGATGCGGGCGACGCTCGCCAATGTCCTCGACGTGACGATCGATCGCGTCAGCGTCAAGGGCAAGACCAACGAGGGTGTCGGCGAGCTCGGGCGCGGCGAGGCGATTGCCGTTCACGCCGTTGCCCTTGTGAGGCAGAAGTAGTGCGGGCCTTCAGGCCTGCGCGGGCAGACCTGAGGGTCTGCACGACAGAGACATGAGAGTCCGCTTCGCGCCAAGTCCCACCGGTGCGCTGCACGTCGGCAACGTGCGCACGGCGATCTTCAACTGGCTGCTCGCGCGCGGCTCGGACGGCGCGTTCATCCTGCGGATCGAGGACACCGACGTCGAGCGTTCGACGCGGCAGTCGGAACAGTCGATGATCGACGACCTGCGCTGGCTCGGCCTCGACTGGGACGAAGGTCCGGATGTCGGCGGCCCGCACGGCCCGTACCGCGATTCCGAGCGCCTGCACCTCTACCAGTCGTACGCGCAGGAACTGCTGAACGCCGGCGCGGCGTACTACTGCTTCTGTTCGGCGACGCAGCTCGACGCGGATCGGCGGGCCGCTGTCGCGGCCGGCCGTCCTGCCCTCTACCCGGGCACGTGCCGCCGGATTCCGCCCGAGATCGCGCGTGCGCGCGTCGCGGCCGGCGAGCGCCCGGCCGTGCGCTTCCGCGTGCCGGACGGTCGCGACGTCGTGTTCACGGATCTGGTCCGGGGCGATGTCAGGTTTCCAGGCGACGTCATCGGCGATCCGCTCATCGTCCGCGGCGACGGCCATCCTGCGTACAACTTCGCCGTGGTCATCGACGATGCGCTGATGGAGATC
Source organism: uncultured Bifidobacteriaceae bacterium (assembly GCA_964579765.1). GTDB lineage: Bacteria > Acidobacteriota > Vicinamibacteria > Vicinamibacterales > CAVVIG01 > DATNBT01. The sequence continues at coordinate 273 of CAZOIK010000028.1, read as the reverse complement.
ACGCATGTCGTGCGGGGCGAGGATCACATCTCGAACACGCCGCGGCAGATTCTCCTTTACGAGGCGCTCGGGTTCGCGCCGCCCGCCTTCGCGCACCTTGCGCTCGTGATGGGCCCCGATCACAGCCCGCTGTCGAAGCGCCACGGCGCGACGTCAGTGGCGGAGTTTCGCGCGAAGGGCTATCTGCCCGAGGCGCTGGTCAACTACCTCGCGCTCATCGGCTGGTCGCCTCGCCTGCGCGCGGCCTCCGGCCGCGCGGCCGACGACGAAGCC
>CAZOIK010000027.1:0-18330 GCA_964579765.1 uncultured Bifidobacteriaceae bacterium | reverse complement strand
TCGTCGCCGAGGCCACGGGCGGGCACGCCTACATCATCCCGTCGCTCATCGGCGCCGCCATCGCGTACGGCGTGTCGGGCGAGGCGTCGGTCTCCGGCGACCAGCGGCTGCACGAAGCGGTCAAGGTCGGCGAGCTCCGTCACGTGCCGGTCAGCGAGGTGATGTGCCGCAGCGTCGTCACGGTGGACGCGGGCATGACGGTGCGCGAGTTCGCGAGCAGCGTCGGCACGCAGCCGCACACCATGTATCCGGTGTACGAGGACACGCACGCGATCGGCGTCATCGGCACCGACACGCTCGTGCGCGTGCCCGCCGAGCAGTGGGAGGGATCGCATGTCGGCGCCCTGGCCGATCGCCATCCGGCACGCGTGCCGGAGGACATGGATCTCGAGGAGGCGCTGCGGCTGCTGACGGCCCAGCACGGTCATCACCTGCTGCTGGTCGAAGCGGAGAACGGAACGCTCACGGGCGTCGTCACCAAGTCGGACGTGCTGCGGGCGCTCACCGTCCGCGGCCCCGAGGCGCACCACGTGCACGAGCATCAGCACGCCGGCAATCTGTAGTGCCGGCCGTCAGGCCTGCCTCACCACGGTTCGCGCTACGGCTAGTGTGGGAGAGCTACGGCTAGTGTGGGAGATCTGATACGGTGGAGTCGTGAGTCAGGCCTGTCCGGCGTGCGGCGCTCACGACGTCCACCACTCGCGGTTCCGTTCGCTGCTCGAGCGGCTGCGGTTCAACCTGACCGGGCGGGTGCCGTACCGCTGCCATCAGTGCGACTGGCGGGGCTGGCGCCAGATCACGTCGCGGCCCGGCGAAGGGCTGCGCGAAGTACACAAGCAGCTCACCGACGACGAGCTGGACGGCCTTGATCCCGATCAGCGGCAGCCGCCGCGCCAGCGTGGCGTCAGCCGCCCGTAGCTCCGAAGCGACGCGCCTCTCACGGCGTCTCCTGGCCGCCACCATGGCCAGCGTGCTGCTCGCGGCGGTGCCCGGTGTCTCGGCCGCGCAGAGTTTCGCCGGACGCGTTCGCGGCACGGTGCGGGACGCGTCCGGCGTCGTCGCCGGCACGACGGTCCGGATCGTCGAGGAGAACACCGAGCTCGCGCGCGCGACGGTGAGCAACGCCCTCGGCGAGTACGTCTTCCCGGACGTCAGACCTGGCATGTATCGCGTCGAGACGGCGCCACCCGGCTACAAGGCCTCTTCGCGCGGCGGCGTCCAGGTCGGCACGCAGGCCTTCGTCGTCATCGACATCGTGCTCGACGTCGGCAGACCATCGGAAGCCATCGTCGTCACGGCGCCGGCGCCGGCGGTGGACACGGCGACCGCGTCGGTGAGCACGCTGCTCGATCGCGCGACGCTCGACGCGCTGCCCTCGGCCGGCCGCAACGTCTTCGTCATGGCGACCATGACGCCGACCGTCATCGCCTCCGGCGACTCGCGCTTCGTCCGACAGCAGGATCAGTCCAACTCGGCGCTCATCTCGATCGGCGGCGGTCCGCGGCGCGACAACAGCTACGTGCTCGACGGCGTGCCGATTGGCGACATCGTCAACCGGGCGTCGTTCATCCCGAGCCTCGAAGCGGTCCAGGAACTGCGCGTGCAGATCGGCCCGTACGACGCCGAGGTCGGGCGCACCTCCGGCGGCGTGTTCAATACGATCGGCCGGTCTGGATCGAACCGGTGGCACGGCGACGGCCAGTATCAGGATCGGCCCGACTGGGCGCAGGCCCGCCCTTACTTCGCGGCGAAAGCCGGCCTGCCCGCCGAGACCGGCACGTACTACCATCTCCGCGGCGGCGCGCTCGGCGGTCCGATCGTGCGCAACCGGACGTTCTTCTGGGCCAGCTCCGAGGGCTACCGCTCGCTGACGACGCGCAGCGCCGTCCTCGTGCTGCCGACCGAGGCGCAGCGGCGCGGCGACTTCTCGCAGACCGGCATCACCATCTACGATCCGCTGACGACCCGCGCCGATCCGAACAACCCCGGCCAGTTCATCCGCGATCCCTTCCCGAACAACCAGATTCCGGCGAGCCGCCTCAACCCGGTCGCGCTCGCGCTGCTCGACTACCTGCCGCTGCCGACCTCCGGGATGTCGCGGCCGGCGGTGGCGCAGCTCGTGGACGCGGCCGATCAGGCCACGGGCAAGGTCACGCACCGCTGGACCGATCGGATCACGAGCACCGGGCTGTACGCGTGGTACGGATCGACCGAGCCCGATCCGCGGTACTTCGGGCAGCCGGTGTTCCAGAACGCGGCAGACCCGGGCGACGGCGCCCTCGTGCGGCGCGTGCACATGCTCGCGTTCAACAACACGTGGACGCCGGGTCGCCGGACGGTCGTCGAAGCGCGCTACGGGTTCAACTCGTTCCTCGACGACAACCGCCCCACCCCGTTCGATCCCGGCCAGCTCGGCTTCGCGCCCGGCTTCCTGAACGCCGTGCCGCAGCAGAAGTTTCCCGGCATCGGCGTCGTCGGCTACGGCAGCAGCAGCGGCTTCCTGGGCGACCGCTTCCAGTCAACAGCCACGTACTACTCGCATGTCGCCAGCGCGGCCGTCACGACGCTGGTCAACAGCCACAGCCTGAAGTTCGGCGGTGAATACCGTGTGACCGGGGTGCGATTCCTCAACCTCGGCGGAATGGGCGGCTACTCGTTCAGCCGCGACTTCACGTTCGGCCCGGATCCGAACGCGCCGGCCGCGGGCACGGGTGACGCGTTCGCGAGCTTTCTGCTCGGCTATCCGTCGAGCGGCGTGATCTCCACCAGTTCGCCGATCGACATCTACGCCAGCTACTGGAGCGGCTTCGCGCAGGACGACGTCCGCGTGACGCCGCGGCTGACGCTCACGCTCGGCCTGCGCTACGAGTTCGAGCAGGGCCTGCACGAACGCCACGATCAGCTCGCCGTCGGCTGGGCGTACGACACGCCGTTTCCGGTGCAGGTCGGCGGCATGCGGCCCGACGGCACGCCGCTCGCGCTGACCGGCGGCCTCGTCTATGCCGGCGCCGGCGGCGCGCCGACCGGGCAGGGCGATCCCGGATGGCTCCAGTTCGCGCCGCGCGTCGGCGCGGCGTACGCGCTCGACGAGCGGACGTCGATCCGCGCCGGCTACGGCCTCTTCTGGGCGCCGCCGCAGGGCATCAGCGCTGACGAATTCGGCTCGGGCACGCGCGGCTACAACCAGACGACGAACTACGTGGCGACGGGCGGCAACCCGTTCCTCCCGTGCGCGACGTGCTCGCTGACCAACCCGTTTCCCTCCGGCTTCGATCAGCCGGTCGGCAACCGCCTCGGTCAGCTCACCGGCGTGGGCGGCTACGTCAACTTCATCGACCCGGGCGCGCGGATGGCCCACTTCCACCGCTACTCGATCGACGTGCAGCGCGAGCTGCCGGGCCGGCTGACCGCGAGCGTCGGCTACATCGGCATGCGCGGCGAGGATCTCGCCGGCGGAGCGAGCGGCAGCTCGCTCAACATCAACCAGCTCGATCCGAAATACGTCGCGCTGGGGACGGCGCTGCAGAACCAGGTGCCGAACCCGTTCTACGGCACGCCGCTCGGCGTCGGCATCCTGGCCGCGCCGACCCTGTCTGAGGGCCAGCTCCTGCGACCGTATCCGCAGTTCGACGCCGTGTACGCGACGCGCCCGAGCGTCGCCATCTCACGCTACAACGCGCTGGTCGTCACGGGCGAGCGGCGGCTCAACCACGGCTGGAGCGCGCTGGTGAACTACACGTGGAGCCGGCTGAACGACAGCCAGTACGGCGAGAGCAACTACTTCTCGGGCGGCTCGCAGATCCTGAACAACTACGACGTGAGCAGCGAGTACGGGCTGTCGGTGCTCGACGCGCCGCACCGGTTGAACCTCACGGGCCTCTACGAGCTCCCGTTCGGCGTGGGGCGGCGGTGGATGCGCCGCCGAGGGCTGGCGAACGTGCTCGCCAGCGGCTGGTCGGTGAGCGCGGTCGGCAGCTATCAGAGCGGCTTCCCGGTGAGCCTCTACCAGACTCCGAACAACTCCAACCTGCTCGGCAGCGCCCAGCGCCCGAACCTCGTCTCCGGCGTGGATCCGGAACTGCCGGGCGCCGGCAGCTACGATGCGAGCTGCGGCTGCGTCAGGTGGCTGAACCCGGCGGCGTGGTCCCAGGCCGCGCCGTTCACGTTCGGCAACGCGCCGCGCACCGACGGCCGCGTGCGGACGCCGGCGCGGCAGAACTGGGATCTGGCGATCGACAAGTCGCATCCGGTGGGCGGCGTCACCGTGGCCGTGCGGGCGGAAGTGATCAACGTGTTCAACACCGCCGACCTGCTCGGGCCGGACATCGCGTTCGGCGATCCGAACTTCGGGCAAATCCGATCGGCCGCAGGCTTCCCGCGGATGCTGCAGCTGTCGGCCCGCGTCTTCTGGTAGCGCGGCTCAGGCCGCGGGCACGCCGTTCTTCAGGACGCCGCGCATCACTTCCGTGAACCGGTCGATCTCGTCGAGCGTCGTGTACACGTTCGGCGTCACGCGCAGCCCCTGGTGCTCGAACACGGGGCCCGGCCGTTTCTGATCCACTTCCGCGGCCACGACGATGCGGTGCGCGTCGAGCAGGTACTGCGCGAGGCGCTGCGCGTTGACGCCGTCGATCTCGATCGTCGCCATCCCGAACAGCTGCGACGGATCGAGGCTCGTCAGAACGCGAACCCGCGGATGCCCGGCGAGCGCGTCAATCCACCGCCTCGACAGCAGCCGCAGGCGCGCGGCCTTGCGTTCGGCGCCGATCGCGCGGTAGAACGCCAGCGCGGCGGGAATGGCGGCGGCCGGAGCGGCCGCGTGCGTCCCGACCTCCTCGAACTTCTGGATGTGCGCGTTGGGGATATCGCGTTCGGCGTGCAGCGGCCAGATCTCCGCGATGCGCTCGCGGCGCACGTACAGGAACCCCGTGTCGTGAGGCGCCATGAGCCACTTGTGCAGGCTCGTGCCGTAGACGTCGCACTCGAGGTCGTGCAGGTGGAGCGGCACGTGCGCAACCGCCTGCGCGCCGTCCACGACGCTCAGGATCCCGCGCTTTCGCGCGAGACGGCTGAGGTCGCGCACCGGAAAGATCTGCCCGGTCGTGTTCGTCATGTGGCAGAAGTGCAGGACCTTCGTGCGCGGCGTGATCGCGCGCTCGAAGCGCCCGGCGAGGTCCTCCGCGGCGGCCGGCACGGGGAACTGAATGCGCGTCACGGTCAGGCCGTCGCGCAGCGCCCGCTGATTCCACGCCCAGAGCATGAGCGAGTAGTCCTGGTCGGTCGTGAGGACTTCGTCGCCCGGCTTCAGGTCGAGCCCGCACTGGACGATGTGCATCGACTCGGTGGCGTTTCTGGTGATCGCAAGCTCGTCGGCGTCGCAGCCGAATTCGTCGGCGAGCTCGCGGCGCACCGCCTCCATGTTGCGCGCGAGCGCGTCGCGATAGTAGGCCGGCAGCCGGTTCGAGGAGTCGAGAGCGCGCTTGAAGGTGTCGTGCACGACGCGGGGGCTCGGCGAACTGTTGCCGCTGTTCAAGTTGATGAGGGTGCGATCGACGTCGAACGCCTGCTGGATTTCGCGCCAGTAGGCCTCGTCGCCCGCGACGGCCTCCGCAGACCGGCCGGCGACGGCCGCCGACGCGGCGGCGACGCCGGTGAGCAGAAACGATCGGCGCGTCCACGTCGGCATGGCTATCGCGTCTTCCGGGTACGCCAGCCGGTCTGCGGCTCCCAGACCTGAATCTCCGCCGGCCCGTCTCGGTCGGGGCATTGCTCGCGCGCGTGGCGCACTTGTCCCTGGCCCTCGAGCGCGCGGTGGACTTCCCAGTACCGATCGCTGAACGACGCGCGGATCAGGTCGAGCTGCGGCGTGAATTCGTAGATCGCATCGACGGCGCCCTGCACGCTCGACGGCACTTCCTCGGTGCGCACGAAGATCCGGTCGGCGGCGATCTGCACCCGAGCACGGTTGAACCGCGACACCGACGCGCGGTTCACTTCGGTCCGCGGCAGGACGACCATGCGCACCGGTCGATCGGGGCCGCACGCCTCGCAATCGCGAACGGAACCCGGCGGCTCCGGCCCCTGCCCGTTGAGTGCGCCGGGATCGAGCAGTGCCACCATGCCGCCGTCGCGCGTATTCGAGAAGCCGCCCACGAGCAGCCGGTTCGGGCCGACCCAGTGGGCCGACTCGATCCACCCGGCGTGGACGAACGTCCCAAGGCGCGTGAAGCGGTCGTCGAGCACGGTGACCAGGCTCGCGTCCCAGACGTAATGGTGCGCCGCGACCGCAATCCGGCGCGCGCCGCCCGCGTCGTTGACGTCGAACGCCGTCAGCACCCAGGGGGGACCGTACGTGGTGCCGTGGAGCGTGACGCGATCGGCGAACGAGAACGTCCGCTCGAGCCCGCCGCCGGCGTCCAGCCAGGAGAGCTCGCCGCTCTCCTTCACGTTGTCCGCGCGCCGCGTGCGCAGGCTCGTGGCCACGAACATCGCCGGATGGCCGCCGGTCATCACCACGGGCGATCCGCCGTCCACGTCAGGATACGCCGCCGTGTACTGCGGCGGAAACTCGTACTTCCAGCGCTCGTGCCCGGCCGCGTCGATGGCGGCGACGCCGTCAGGCTCGGTTTCCAGACGCAGGTGATCCGTGCCGAGCGCCGCCGGCCGCAGCCGCCACACGCCGGCGACGACCACGACGACGAACGGCACCGCGAGACGCCACGCCATCCGCGCCACGCGCCGCCGGGCGGCCGTGGCGCCGGAAACGTCCGGCGCCGGGCGCGACTCCCCTTCGTCCCTCTGCGGCGCCGTCTTCAACCAGGCGTCGATCTCGGAGGTGTACGCGAACACGGATCGGCCCCGGCCGCCCGGCATCCGTCTCACCGGCAATCCGAGTTCCCGCTCCCATCCGCGAACCGTGCGCTCGTTGCGATTGAGGTAGGCCGCAATCGCCTTCCACGAATCGAGCCGGGTGTCTTCCATTGAAATTCGGGCCCGCTGCCGCTAATAGCCGCATTTCCGCGTTGAGCCGGGCAACAGCCTACACCTACTCTCGCCCTCGCCCAACAACACGGGACGTTCACAACACGAGATGCAGATGATCCGATCGGCGAGCGCCGTACTTCTCGCAGCCGCGACGGCCGCCGGCGCGGCAGGCTGCGCCGCCAGCACGCCTACCGCCCCCAGCGCGACGACCTACACCGGGACGTTCTCGGCCATGCGCGTGGACGGCAACGCAGCGGGCGGCGTCACCTGCACGTGGACCACGACCGACGCGGGCACCGTGACGATCACGCTTACGCAGAACGCCAACGGCACGGTCAGTGGATCCGGTCTGATCACGCACACGCTCACGCCGGCAGGTCCGACCGTCGTGACCGGGGGCCGCGGCGCCACGTGTCCAGCCAACACGGGCCTGCCCGCGTCGAACTGGGGCGGCCCGCTGACCGGCACGACGTCGAACCTGGCGTTCAGCCAGCAGGCGACGGCGCCGGCGGAAGGCACGGGGACGATCGTCACGACGCTGGGGTTCACCGGGGCGCTGTCTGGCGGGGTCATCACCGGCACAGTGAGCGCGACGGTGACAGGAACGGGCACGAGCAACGGCCTCACCGTCACCCACACCGGATCGATGTCCGCGCCGGTCACGTTGCGGTGACCCGTCAAAAAACCGGCGCCCACCGCTTATGCCCGCATTTGTCGGTTGAGCACCGGACAGCGAACTCGCATCCTCTTCGCCAATGATGCCTTCTCGCACGGCCGCACTCGTGTCCGTCGTCGCCCTGCTTGCCGCGGCATGTTCGAGCGGCGGGTCTTCACCGTCCACGCCGTCGGCTCCGTCGGCGTCGTCGGCGTCAACTCGAGTCATCGGGCTGAGCGGAAGCCTGGCGTTCGGGACGGTGACGATCGGACAGAGCGCACACGCGACGCTGACCATCACCAACAGCGGCAGTCAAACGCTGAACGTCAGCGGGATGACGGTTCCGGCCGGCAGCGGCGGCGTCTACTTCGCAGACTGGACCAGCGGCGCGATTCTCCCGGCCGCGTCGAAGGACGTGAGTATCAGGTTTACGCCCCTCGCCGCGCAGAGTTACAGCGGCGTGCTGACCGTCAACGGCGACCAGACGAGCGGCACGAACACGATTCCGATTTCGGGCAGTGGCACCTCGGAATCGTCCTCGGCGCCGACGCCGTCGCCCACACCGCCTTCGACCTCCGCGCCATCGGCAGGTCCCTGGACCTTCGTCAGCGCGACCTCGATTGTCTGTCAGCAGCCGGGAAAGGACTATCCGACATGTTCGTCGATAGTCGTTCTCCGCAGAACCGACTCGAACATCGTCGATCTGAGTCAACCGATCGTCGTCAGCGGTGACACCCCGACCGCGCGTCAGTACATCTGGGACTGGAAGGGCTCGTACACGTCTCAGCCGCCCACGAACGTGACGCTGAGCCTGTCCGCAGTTGCCGGGCGCTGCTTCGACGACATCACCGGCGCACCAACGTCGTTCCCCTCGGTCTCGACCCTACACATCGACATTGGCTCGGGCTTCGAAGGCTACGCGATGACACTGTCGGCGCCGATTCAGGTTCAATGCAGCCGTTAGAGCACGTTTCCAGTTCACACTACAGGTGAAACCGCCCTGGGCGTTCGCCATCTACGCTCGATCTGCGCCGGGGTGATATTGGCCGCGCTCGCCGTTGCCTGCGGCGGCGGCGGAGAGTCTCCCGCGGCGCCGGCGCCAGCTCCGGCGCCCGCTCCCTCACCCGCACCCTCGCCTTCGCCCTCTCCCACGCCGACGCCTGGAGCGTCCGCGGGCCTGTCGATCAGCTCCATCAGCGCGAACACCGAGGCGGTCTCTGGCGGCGGCTACCGGTATGTGGTGTCCTTCCGCGTGACAGAGACGAGCGGCCGCTCCGGGCTGTCGATTGCATCGGTTAAGTTGTCGTTTTCGAACTCGACCAGAAACGGGTCGTGCGTGTACGACACGCCGTTCACGCCGGCGCAGGTGGCCGCCGGGGGCGCCGCCACGTCAAGTCCGCTGACCTGCACGGACGACATCGCGACGGCCAGCACTCTCATGACCGCACTGACGATCACGGTCAACTTCACCGACAGTAACGGCGTCGCGGGCAACGCGGTGAGCAATTCCACCGCCATCAACCCGCCGCCGATCGCCAATCCGGCCCCGGCGGCCGGCACGAAGTACGACGGCCTGTACGACTTTCGCATCGAGGAACCGCAACCCGGCGGCACGAAGACCACGATCAACGCGGCTCAATATTTCAGGGTCAGGAATGGCCAAATCAGCAGCACCGATGGTTTGCTCGCGGGATCGGTCGATACGTTCGGCAAGGCCACGTTCCAGAGCGCCTGTCCGTTCGGCGCCAAGGATCCGGCGACGTATACGGGGAGCCTGAACGTGGGCGCCGGTCCGACGGGCAATTTCGGTCAGGGTACGTACAGCTGCATCGACACGCCGACATACAACTGGTTCGTGAACAACGGCAAGTGAGCGCGCGCATTCGCGCTGGAGATCGCGAATTCTGCGTACGTGTGCTCCGCGTATCGACATTTCCCAGGAGAACTCGACGGCCGGATCGGCACGCACCATGAAGGGCTGACGATGGCAGGCTATCGCGAAAACCGGCATGTCCGACCTCGACATGCTGCCCGAGCGCGTCGATGTCATCGAGCACAAGCTTGATGCGCTTGCCGTGTCGGTTGACCAGCGGTTCGACGCCGTCGATCGGCGCTTCGAGGCCGTCGCAAGACGCTTCGATGCCGTTGACGCACGGATCGACGCGCTTTCGGCGTCCAAAACGTCTGGGTTGGATCGAAAGCTCGACAGGCTTCTCGAGCGTTAATCCCTATTCGTCGGTGACCTGGTGGCCGACGACGAAGAGCACGGCCAGCACGAGGAACGCGGCGCCTGAGAGGAATGGCATCGCCGGCCCGTAACGTTCGAGCGAGGCGTTCCCCCAGATCGGCCCCACCGTCCGTCCGAGGCTCTCGACGGCGCTCGCCGCCCCCTGCACGCGTCCCTGCTCGTCGCCGCGGCCGGCGCGGCTCACGAGGCTCGACACCGTCGGATGTCCGAAGCCCATCCCGAACGCCAGCGGCACGAGCGACAGGGCGAACAGCGCCACCGAGTGTGACGCGGCGGCGGCCACCAGGCCGACGATCGAGAAGACCACGCCCGCCATGAACAGCGGCTTGTCGCCCACGCGCCTGGCGATCGGCCGGATCATGCCGCCCTGGATCACCGCCCCGAGCACGCCGAACCCCGCGAAGAAGTAGCCGGTCTTCGACACGTCGAAGTTGAACCGCTCCTGCGCGAACAGGGCGAACGTCGTCTGGAAGATCGAGAACGCGAACCAGTAGATGAAATCCACCGTCAGCACCCGCCGCATCGGCGCGCGCCGCAGGAGCTCGGGCAGATACGACAGCGGGTTGCCGGTGCCGGCGTGCGCGCGATGAATCGTCTCGGGCAGCCAGAACAGCGCCATCAGCGCCGCGACGAGCGTCAGGCCGGCCGCCGCCCAGATGGGCGCCGTGATGCTGTACTGCGCCAACACGCCGCTGAGCGCCGGCCCCATGATGAAGCCAAGACCGAACGCGGCGCCGATGAGCCCGTAGGCGCGCGCGCGATCCTTCGGCTCGGTGATGTCGGCGACGTACGCCCGCGCCGTCGAGATGTTGCCGCCCGAGAGCCCGTCCACGATGCGCGCCAGGAACAGCATGACGATGCTGTGCGCGAGCGCCAGCATCACGAAGCTGACGACTGTGCCGGCGAGGCTGAAGATGAGGATCGGCCGGCGGCCCCAGCGATCGGACAGATCGCCCAGGGCCGGCGCGGCGGTCAGCTGGCAGAGCGAATACACCGCGAAGAGCAGGCCGATGACGAGCGGCGACGCGTGGAACGTCTCCGCGTAGAACGGCAGGAGCGGGATGATGATCCCGAATCCGATCAGGTTGACGAAGATCGTGAGGAAGATGATGGTGAGCGGACGTCTCATCGTGTCGCCGCCGACGCCGCTCCCACCGCCGTGATCTGCCGTGGCCCGAGCCGATCGCGGACCGGCGCGTGGTCGAGGTTCGCCACCCGCCAGGCCGTCGCGTAAATGAAGTCGCCGATGCGTGCCATCTTGTCGAATTCTATCTTCGATACCTCGTCCGTGTTCGCGTGGTAGTCGGGGTGCAGCGCGTCAGTAAAGAAGATGATGGGAATGCCTCTCGACGCGTAGCTGTAGTGATCGCTCCGCGTGTAGACCGACTCGGGATCGGACGGGTCGTTGAGCTCGTAGTCGAGCGTCAGCGGCCGGCTCAGGCTCGCGTTGGCGGCCTGCGCGACGCGATCGAGCTCGGTGCTGATGCGATCCGAGCCGACGAGATAGATCGAGTTCGCCTCGCTCGCCTTGTCGTCGCGGTTGCGGCCGATCATGTCAACGTTGAGCTGCGCGACGACGCGATCGAGATCGACCGTCGGGTGATCCACGAAGTAGAGCGACCCCCAGCGTCCCCGCTCTTCGCCCGTGTGCCAGACGAACAGCAGCGACCGCTTCGGCCGCGGCCCGGCGGCGAACGCGCGCGCCATCGCCATCAGCGTCACCGTCCCCGACCCGTCGTCGTCGGCGCCGTTCCAGATGCGATCGTTTTCGGCGCCCGGCGTGACGATGCCCGGCGCGCCGGCGCGCCGCAGGCCGTCTGGCGTCTTCACCAGCTCGCCGTCCGCGTAGCCGACGTGATCGTAGTGCGCGCCGAACGCGACGTAGGTGGACTTGAGCTGCGGGTCGGTGCCTTCGACGACGGCGACGACGTTTTGTGCGAGTTGCGTGCGAACCGGTTCGTAGTCGGTGTTGACGTCGAAGGTCAGCGTCACGTTGTCGAGCCGGAACGACGGCAGCGGCTGCTTCGCCTCGGCGAGCCGTTTGAGCTCGGCGTACTTCACGGGCGCGCGGCTGAAGAGAAACTCGAAGAAGGCGTCGCCGCCCGTGGCGCTCGGCGGCAGGACGTGATCGAGGCGCTCGGTGGTGACGAAGTCCACGTTGCGTCCCGCCGGTCCTGCCCGTCCTCCCGCTCCTGCCCGTCCCGCCGCCTGTCCGCGTCCCGCGCGCGGCACGGGCCCCGCGCCGATGACGGCGGCCGCGCCCTTGTCGTCAACGGCGTAGCGGTTGCGGTTGTTCAGAATGCGGGTGCGCGACGGATCGACGTCCGCCGGGCCGGCTGCGCCGAGCCAGACAACGGCCGCGCCGCTGACGTTCCTGCCGCGATAGTCTTCGCGGCCGAGCGCGGGCACGTCCACGCCGTACCCCACGAATTCGACGCGATCGATCCGGCGCTGCTGCTTCGCGCCGACGTTGCGCGGGAACTGGATGCCGTCGCCGTCCTGAAACGTCCGGCGCTCGCCGCCAAGCTGGACCGTGACCGAGTTATGGCTGGTCGCCTTGACGCTGACCACGCGCACGGTCTGCAGATACGATCCGTGGTCGCCGGCGGGCGTGACGCCCCACGCGCGCAAGTGATCTTCGATGTATGCCGCGGCGAGGCCGATGCCCGTGCCGAACACGGCGCGGCCCTGAAGCTCGTCTGACGCGATGTAGGTCAGCCACTCACGGAGGTCACGGACGTCAACCGGCCGGGCGCCGGGTCTGGAGGCGGCGAGCGCTGGAACGGTCGCCAGCAGTGCCGCAGCGGCGACCCCGGCGACGGCCCGGGCGGCCGCGGGGCGCAGCTTCACACAACCTCCATCGGCCCTACTATATGCCGACTTGCCATGACGAAAGACTTCAGGTAAGGTTTTTCAGCTTAAGATCGGCTGCCAGCGTGTTGCGCCTCTCGAACTCTCGCGCCTTCCCTCTCCTGACATCGGTCCTGGATACTTCACTGCCTTAAGAGGAGTTTTTGATTGGCTGTCCGTTTGTTCGTGGGGAATCTGTCGTACGCCACCACCGAAGCTGATCTGCGCAGCTACTTCGGCACGGTCGCCGCGCCGTCGCAGGTCGTGCTGCCGGTCGATCGTGAGACCGGGCGGCCGCGCGGATTCGCGTTCGTCGAGTTCCAGGATCGCGCGCACGCCGAACAGGCGATTCAGAAGTTCAACGGGCAGGTGTTCAACGGCCGGCCGCTCGCGGTGAGCGAAGCGCGCGCGCGCGAGGATCGCGGTCCGGGCGGCCCGCGTCCCGGCGGATTCTCGGGGCCGCGGCCTGGCGGCGGGTTCGGCGGCCCTCGTCCCGGCGGCTACAGCGGCGGACCGCGCTTCGATCCGACCACGGCGCCGCAGCCTCCGCGCAACCGCAACTTCGGCCCCGACGCCAAACCCTCGCGCGGGCCGGGCGCGAAGAAAGCGAAGAAGGACGCCGAGCGTCCGCGCGGGCCGATTCCGACGAAGTTCACCGGACGATCCTTCAGCCTCGACGACGACAAGGACACGGGCGGCGAGGACGTCCCGGACATCGACAACTTCGCGACCAGCCAGCCGCACGACGACAAGGACGACGGCGAGGAGTGATCGCGATCTACTTCTGATCGAGATCGTAGATACGCGTCTGCGTCGTCTTGCGCGGGCCGTCGATCTCGAGCTTGACGTGCAACTGCTTCGCATCGGGTTCGACTGAGTAGGTCTCGGTGATCTTGCCGCGGCCGAGGCCGCTCACCTCGCTCACCAGCTTGCCGGCATCCCACTTGGTCTTTCGCTCGATGCCGGTCGAGTCGTCCTTCACCTTCGAGCCGTCCGTCGCCAGGCGCGTCGTGTGGCCGTCGGGCGTGGTGATGATCATCGTGGTGCCGGACGAGACGATCGTCATGTGATCCGGCGCCTGCAGTTCCTGGCGCAGCGCGTCGCGCAGGCGCTGCCGCGCTTCGGGATCCTGCGCCTGCTGACCGCCGACTCCACCGCCCCGTCCAAACCCGCCGCCGCCGAATCCGCCGCGCCTCCGGCCGCCGCCGAACCCGGATCCGTTGCCGCGCCGTCCGTTCTCGCCGTCACCCTGTCCGGCGTTGCCGGAGGCGGCGCCGAGATCGCTCGCCGGCGTGTTGAGCGTCCAAGCGCCGACGAGCGCCGCGCCAGGCGCCGGCGCCTGCGCCTGCGCCTGCGCCTGAAGCGGCGCGCCGAGCGACAACGCCGCGACGGTGACAAACGTCATGAAGGAAGCGTTCGTCCGCATCCTCCGATTATCGCAAACAGTCGGCGGAGAATTGGCGGACCTGAAGGTCCGCGCTACATGTAGTGCAGGCCTGCCGTCAGATACGCGAGGGCGCGGCCAGCGGGATCTTGCCGCGCACGTCCTCGAACGCCGCGAGCAGCTCGTCGAGCATGCGCGGCGTGCGGTTCGCGCGCGGGTACACCCAGCCGGTTTCACGGAACAGCTCGTGGCCCTCGATGCGCGTGACGAAGAACTGCCGCGAACGCACTTCGCGCGCGACCGAAATGTACGGCACGATGCCGATGCCGAGCCCGGTCTTCACCATCGCCTTGATGATCTCGACGTTCTCGGTTTCCATGACGACGTTCGGCTCGATGTTCTCGCTGAGGAAGAACCGGTCGATCACGCGGCGCGTGCCGGAGCCGGCCTCGAAGAGCACGAACGGCTCGCCGGCGAGATCCTGCGCGACGATCTTCTTGCGCTTCGCGAGCGGATGGCCCGGCATGGTGACGAGCAGCAGTTCCTCGTGGAGCACGGGCAGCGTCACGAGATCGGGTTCTTCCACGGGCAGCGTCAACAGGCCCGCGTCGGCGTGGCCGGCGCGAATCTCCTCGACCGATCGGCCGGCCGTCGCCACCATCAACCGCACGTCGAGCTTGGGATGCGCGCGGCGCAGCTGCTTCACCAGCGTCGGAAAGATATAGAGGCAGACGGTCATGCCGCCCGACAGCCGGAGCGTGCCGCGCAGTTCGCGCGTCCTGTCCACGATGCCGGCCATCGTGTCTCGCACGTCCTGCGACACGCGCTGCCCCAGCTGCACCAGGGCCTCGGCCGCCTGCGTCATCCGCACCTTGCGTCCGACGCGCAGGAAAAGCGGCTCGCCGAGTTCGTCCTCGAGCAGCGCGATCTGCCGGCTGATCGCCGACTGCGACACGTGCAGCTTGCGGCCGCAGGCCGTGAACGACCCGGTGTCGGCGATGGCCTGAAGGATCTCTAACTGACGCAGGTCCATGCAATTGCAGAATGGCAGGATGGCAGAATGGCAGGATTCATTGCAGGATGTTCAATTCTGCCATTCTGCCATTCTGCCATCCTGCAATTTCCGGAAACTGACTCGGTGGGCTTCGGGGCCGAAGAACGTCGTCAGCGCCACGCCGATCATCACCGCCGCCGCGAGCACGCCCATCGCGTGCCCGTAGGTGAAGTACTCGCCGAGCACGGATTCGATGTACGGAATCGCGGCCGAGAAGGCGACGCCGAGCTGGTACGCGACGCCGGGGAAGAAGCCGCGCAGCTGTCCGGGCGACAGCTCGTTGACGTGCGCGGGAATCACGCCCCAGGCACCCTGCACGAAGAACTGAACGAGGAAGCCGCCGACGGCGATGAGCGCGGTGTTGGGCGCCGCCACCCAGAGCGGGATGACGACGATGCCGAAGAGCGCCGCGGTGACCATCGCGCGCCGCCGGCCGCGGTGATCGGAGTAGAACCCGAACGCGAGCCCTCCGACGATGGCGCCGACGTTGGTGATCATCGTCAGCGTCGCCGTGTCGCTCGGCGAGTAGTGCCGCTCGCGCTGCAGGAACGTCGGGTACATGTCCTGCGTCCCGTGCGACATCAGCCCCATCATCGTCATCAGCAGGACGAGATAGATGAAGCGCGGCCAGTGTTGCCAGATCGACTGGCGGTAGGTGGTCCAGTCGGTCTTGTGCTCGTGCCAGGCCTCCGATTCCTTGACACGAGCGCGGATGAACAGCGACAGCAGCGCCGGCAGGCCGCCGAGAAAGAACATCACGCGCCAGGCGTAGTCTGGATGGGCCGCATGAACCGGCACATACACCGCGCGGAACGCGAGCGCGGCGAGCAGATTGCCGAGCGCGTAGCCTTCCTGCAGCAGTCCCGACAGCAGCCCGCGCAGCCGCGGCGAGGCCGACTCGAGCGCGAGCGACGCGCCGACGCCCCACTCCCCGCCCATGCCGACGCCGAAGAGCAGCCGCAGCACGACGAACGTCATGTAGTTCGGCGACAGCCCCGACAGCACGGAGATGACGGCGTAGAAGATCACGTTCAGCATCAGCGGCAGCCGGCGGCCGTACCGGTCGGCGACGATGCCGAAGATGACGGCGCCGATCGGGCGCGTGATGAGCGCGAGCGAGAGCGTGAGCGCGATGTCGGGGCGCGACTTGCCGAAGGAGGTCGCGACGTCCTGCACGACGAAGGTGAGGACGAAGTAGTCGAACGCGTCGAGCGTCCAGCCGAGGAAACCGGCGAGGACGGCGTTGCGCTGGTTGGCGCGCTCGGTGGCGTTCATGTGCGGCGAATTATACTGCCCTCATGTCCGACGCCTCGTCGTCCGCTCGATCCACCCGGCAGCCCGTTCACACCGTCTATGGCGGCGCGCATCTCTTCGCACCCGACACCACGGCGAAACTCGGCGCGATCGCGCTGAAGACGCTGCGGGAGTACGCGCCCGACGCAGGCGCGCTCTCCGCCGCGCTGGGCATGGACGCGGCGCTCGCCGCACGCGTCCATCCGCGCGTCGTCGCGAAGCTGGAGCGCGAGCCGGTCGAGGACTACCGCATCGACTTCGAGGACGGCTTCGGCAGCCGGCCCGACGAGGAAGAGGATCGCGTCGCGGTGGCCGCGGCCGGCAGCGTCGCGGCCGCGATGAAGCACGGCACGCTGCCGCGGGGCATCGGCATCCGCATCAAGATCCTCGGCGAGGAGACCAAGCGCCGCGGCCTCCACACGCTGGAGCTGTTCCTGACGACGCTCGCCCGCCAGACGGGAGGCGCGCTGCCGGCGAACTTCGTCGTCACGCTGCCGAAGATCACCGCGCCCGAGCAGGTGACGCATCTCACCGACGCCTGCGAGGCCCTCGAGTCGATGCACGTTGTCCCCGGCGGATCGCTCCGGTTCGAGGTGATGATCGAGACGCCGGAGTCGGTGTTCGGCCGGGACGGACGCGTCGCGCTGCCCGACTTCGTCGCGCGCGGCCACGGACGCATCACCGCCGCGCACTTCGGGACGTACGACTACACGGCGGCGCTCGGCATCACGGCCGCGCATCAGGGCATGCTCCACCCGGCGTGCGACTTCGCGAAGCACGTCATGCAGATCGCGCTGTCGGCGAGCGGCCTCTGGATGTCGGACGGCGCGACGACGGTGCTGCCCATCGCGCCGCATCGCGCGCCGAAGGACGGCGCGCTGACGCCGCCGCAGCGCGCCGAGAACACCGCGGCCGTCCACGCCGCCTGGAGGCTGCACGCCGATCAGGTACGGCATTCGCTCGTCGGCGGCTTCTATCAGGGCTGGGATCTGCATCCCGCGCAGCTCGTCACGCGCTACGCCACCGTGTTCGCGTTCTTCCTCGAGGGACTCGACGCGGCCTCCGAGCGGCTGAAGAACTTCATCGCCAGAGCCGCGCAGGCCACCTCCGTCGGCGGCGTCTTCGACGACGCCGCGACGGGCCAGGGGCTGCTGAACTATTTCCTGCGGGCGACCGGCTGCGGCGCGATCGACGAGCGCGAGGCTGTCGCGATGAGCGGCCTGTCGGTGGCGGAGCTCGAGAGCCGCTCGTTCGCGAAGATCGTCGCGGCGAGAAACACGGTGTAGTGCAGGCCTTCAGGCCTGCCGGACACAAGCGTCAGCCCCAACTGAGATCGTGCTTGCCGTACGGCAGGTCGCGGAGGCGCTTGCCGGTGATCTGGAAAATCGCGTCGCCGATCGCCGACTGGATCGACGTCGCGCGGTCGTGCCCCATGCCGATCAGCCAGTGGCCGGTCGGAAAGAACCGGATGTTGATCTCGGGCGGGTCTTCGTGGATGCGCGACAGCGGGAACGTGTTGAAGTTGTTCTCGACGACGTGGCCGTCGCGGATGGTCGTCGCCTGGTGCATCGCGTCGTTGTAGAACCAGATGATCTGGCCTTCGATCTGCTTCTTCACCGACAGCGGGTTGACGAGGCCGAAGCCCGAGTCATGCGCGACGTCCACGCGCTCCAGCCTGACTTTCCCCTCCGGGCTGACCGACACGGTGTGCACCATCGCGCTGATCGTCGCCATGCCGTGGCCTTCGGCGCCGCGTTCTTCGAGCGCGATCGCGCGCGCCGTGCCGCGCGGAAGCGGCGTCCCCCAGCCCGACATCTCGGCGGCCATGTCGAGCGCTTTGACCATGTCGTCCTTGTAGGGAA
>CAZOIK010000026.1:0-4361 GCA_964579765.1 uncultured Bifidobacteriaceae bacterium | reverse complement strand
ACGCTGCAGGCCCTGTCGGTGGACGACCCGGCGATTATGTCTGGCTTCCGGATGCCAGATTCCAAGCGGATTCTTACGCTGTGGATTGCCGCGCGGGTCTTCGCCCTCCGCGCGCGCCGCCGGGCGGACGCGCTGGCCGCGCGCGGCCTGCCCCCAGCGTTCCTGGACGAGCTCGACGCGCAGATTGCTGACTTCGGCGAGGTGATCGCCCTCAAGAAGGCGGGCGCGAGGATGCACAATGCCGCGCTCGTGCAAGCCGAAACCGCCGTCGAGGCGGGACGCAAGGCCGTCCGGCGCCTCGACGGCGTCGTGTTCAACGCCTGCCACGACAACCCGCGCGTGCTCGCCGCGTGGGACACCGCGCGCCGCATCGTCTACGCGCGTCCGGCCGCGAAAGCGGCGTCGTCGCACGCCGACGCGACCAGTAAGTCTCTCCCGCTCAGCGCGTGACGGGTTAGGAGAGAACGCCTCACGCGTCCTTAACGTACACTCGCCGGCGTGAAGGCCGGGTAACCGTGACCTCACGTTCGAATCGCATGTGCAATTTGTCGCGGAGCACATGTTCAGAAGCCGCATTGGCCGGATGGCATGCAGCGAGCACTCGCTTCAGTTTGAGTGCCGCCCGTCCGTGCAGGATGAGCGCTTCGCCCAAGGCAGTGGCATAGCCTCGACCGTGGTGCGCCGCGTGTAGAACCCAGCCAAACTCCACATCCTCCACGTCCAACAAGTGGCATCGACGGTATCCGCTGAACCCAATGACCGTGTCAGTGGCGGCTATAGAGACGACGTGCATGCCGCAGACATCGTCCATGCCCGCAAACGCCGAGCAGAGAAATCCGTCGGCTTCATCAGGCGTGAACGCGCGGTCGTGGAGCGCATGTGCCATGAGGCGGGGATCCGTCAGCAGTGCGCGCAACACCGGCAAGTCCGCGGTGCGTACGGGTCGGAGAAGTAGCGGGCCGACCGGCAACTCCATCAGCGTGCTGACGTGACAATGCGACGCATGTACGTCACGCCGGATACTTCTGTTGAGAATTGCCAGTTCTCGTAGAAGGACACCATGTCGGGCAGGCAATACAGTTCCAGATGACGAACGGTGCAGAGCACCGGATGCTCGACGATGGCATTCATCAATCGCGCACCGAGCCCCATATGCCGATAGGGTGCGGCGACGATGACGTCGAAGATAATTCCCTTGAACACGCCATCCGTGAGCACGCGGGCAAAGCCCACGAGTCGATTCTCGGCGGCGGTGCAAAGGGCAAACACGTACGTCGTGCCATCGAGCATCCGCTCGACATCCTCGAGCGTCCGGCCCCGGGTCCACCATTCGTGCTGATAGAGTTCGAGGAGCTGCGCGACATGCGCTTCTTCAAGCCGCGTGATGAGACGCAGGGACTCAGGCCTCATCGGTTCGGCCTCGGCATTTTGGCTAGCATACAGTGGGTTCAGGGCGGTGGCTGGCGTGCGTGGTTGCCGAGGTGTGGCGCTGTGAGCATTTCGACCGTATCGCCTCGAGGGAGAGACGGAAGCGCGCGGCCCGCCATCCTGGGCTGCGGCGGCCGGTGTCGGTCGCCGCAGGGAACTCGCCGTCTTTCCCCGGCTAGCGTTTGACCGGCGTGCCGTAGACCTCGATGCGACCGACGTTGACGTAGCCGCCCGACCCGTGCCCGCTGCCGGGCATGAGGTCCGCGAAGCCGACGGCGTCCACCTTCGACAGATCGGGATGGTCGATCCAGGTCCCGACGGTGACGACGCGCGTGATGTCGAGCTTGAGCCAGCGGAGATCGGTCGGCGTGATCTCGCTCTCGTTGAAATCCGCCTGCAGGCCCGACGGCCGGTTGCCGACGAGCCACGTGCCGTCCGCGAGCTTCACGATCGGATACGCCTGGTGGAAGCCGGACGTGCGCACCACCCAGCGGATCTTCGCGAGCGGCGCGCTCAGGTCCACGAAGTTGTTCCGGTCGCGCAGCGCCACCGCGCTCGGCGAGGTCGTCGTCCCGGTCCAGAGGTTGGTGGGGACGACGTTGCTGCCGCCGCGGCCGGCGACGAGCTGGATCTCCTTCGACGTTGTGCCGTACCACGTCAGCTCGAGGTTCGGGTTCGACACCGCGCCCTCCGCGATCGGCCACGCGCCGTGGTCGTCGGGCGGCGTCGGCAGCGGTTTCCACGACTCGGCGAAGAAGAGCGGCGGCCGCATCGGCGCGGGCCGGGACGCCCGTTGCCCCGCGTGGACGGCGACGGCGGTGACGGCCACGACACACACGCTGGCGAGGGCCCGGGCAGGTGGCTTCAGCATGAACCGTATTATCCACCGGCCGCGTCATATGTCCCGGCCGCTTCTGGCGTAAGATGTGCGGCGGAGTGGAGGTCACCCAAATGAAACGTACCGTTCTGATTGCTCTCACCGTCTTCGCGGCGTCGGCGATCGCCATGGCCCAGGGCCGTGGCGCGCCCCAGCCGCCGCCGCCGCTCGAGCCGGGCGCGTCGCAGGCCGACGTGGACACCGCGCTCACCGCGGCTCCGGCCCAGCTCAAGAACCAGGCCACCGTCATCAAGTGGACGCGCAACGGCGAGACCTACTCGTACACCACGCTGCGCAAAGGCACCAACCAGCTGGTCTGCTACGACCGGTCCGGGTTCCCCGAGCAGCAGCCGTTCTCCATCGAGTGCACCAGCCTCAAGAACCTCGATCGCGTGAAGCAGAACCTCGAGGCCGAGGCGCTCGGCGATCGCGCCAAGACCAACGCGAAGCTCGAGGAAGAGGAGAAGGCCGGCACGCGCGTGAAGCCGGAGTTCGGGTCGGTGTTCTATCACGCGATGGGCATGTCGAAAGAGAACCCGCGTACCCACGTGACCATCGCGGTGCCGGGCGCGACCGGCGCGTCGCTCGGCCTGCCCGAGAACGGCCGCGGCGGCACGCTGTGGGTGATGAACGCGGGCACGACGACCGCACACCTGATGATTCCGGGCGAATAACGCCGGATGCGGATCGTCCTCGTCGTTCTTCTGACCGGGCTCCTGGCCGGGGCAGCGCTTCGCGCTGCTCCGGCGCCGCAGACGTTCACCGGCGTCGTCACCGACCACATGTGCGCGGAGACGGGCCACGCCGCGATGCGCATGGGACCGACCGACGCCGAGTGCACGCTCGCCTGCATCGACGCGCACGGCGCGCTCTTCGTCCTGCTCTCCGGCAAGACCGTCTACGGCCTCAGCGACCAGCAGCGCCCCGCGCAGTTCGCGGGACAGAAGGTCCGCGTCACCGGCACGCTCGATCCGAAGACGAAGACGATCGCGGTGGCGTCGATCGTGCAAGCGACGTCGGCGCGTGCGGCGTCAGCTCGAAAATCCCGCTGAAATTACGCTCTGCCGATCGCATCCCCGCGGTCGCCGTGTAACTCCATCCAGCCGCACCGGGTAGGTTTTGCATGTCTGAAACGTTCGGTACGCGTCTGCGCCGGCAGCGCGAACGAAAGAACATCGCGCTCGCGACCGTCGCCGAGCAAACCAAGATTCATCTGCCCCTGCTGGAAGAGCTCGAACACGACGACGTGCGGCACTGGCCGTCGGGCATCTTCCGCCGCGCGTTCGTCCGCGCGTACGCCCGCGCCATCGGCCTCGAGCCCGACGACGTGGTGCGCGAGTTCCTGGCGCTCTATCCCGATCCGACCGAAGTCGTGTCGATTGGCGCGGCGCTCGCGACCGTCGCCGGCACGCGCCGCAACCCGCCGACGCGGCTGCAGCAGGCGGCCGGGTCGGCGGTTGACTGGGTGCTCGACAAGTGGCGCGGCGCGTCGCGACAGGACGGGACGGACGTCGAGCGGGACATGCCGTTCGTCGCCGAGCGTCCGGCCGGGGCGCCGGCCCGCACGCCGCCCGAGATGTTCGACCTCGATCTGCTGGCGGCCGCGCATCTGTGCACCAAGCTGGCGCAGGCCGATGCGGACAGCGACGTCACGCTCCTCCTGCACGAAGCCGCGCGGATCGTGGACTCGGTCGGCATCATCGTGTGGGAGTGGGAGCCGGACGTCTCGGCGCTGACGCCGGCGCTCGCCGACGGCTACTCGGACGAGGTGCTCGCGCAGCTCCCGAAGGTCAGGCGCGAGTCGAACAACGCCACGGCCGCGGCGTTCCGATCCGGGCAGACGTGCGCCGTGGCCGCCGGCGATCGCGCGACGAGCGCGCTCGCCGTGCCCGTGTTGGCGCCCTCGGGATGCGTCGGCGTCCTCGCGGTCGAGCTGCCGGCCGGCGCCGAACAGCGCGGATCCACCCGCGCCGTCGTCACGATCGTCGCGTCGCAGCTCGGCCGTTTGCTCGAGGGCTCGCGCGCGGCGCACGTGGAGTCCGCGTTCAGGCGAACC
>CAZOIK010000025.1:0-22399 GCA_964579765.1 uncultured Bifidobacteriaceae bacterium | reverse complement strand
CGCCGCGCGCGCGGACGAGCGCCCCGCTGCCGCGGGCGCAAACGGCCAGCCCGAAGGACGCTGATCGCCATTCGCTAGAATGGCGGATGTGACGGCTCGTCACCTCCGCCTCATGTGGACGATACTCGCCGCGGCGATCGCGACAGCGACCGCCGCGCCCCTGGCCGCGTCCCCGCGTCCCGACTACGCCTTCACGGCGTGGACCGCCGAAACCGGACTGCCGCCCGGCGACGTGCTGGCGATGACGGAGGATCGCGCCGGCTATCTCTGGCTCGGCACCACCGCCGGCCTCGTGCGTTTCGACGGTCTGCAGTTCGTCTCGTGGACCCACGAGCGCGAAGCGCTGCCGGGCAGCGTCGTCCCCGCGGTCGTCGGCGCGAGCGACGGCACGCTCTGGGCCGGCTTCGGCGACGTCGGCGGCGTCGTGCGGATCCGCGGCGGGAGAATCGTCAAGTACTACGGCGAGAAGGACGGACTCGCGAAGTGTCTCGTCGGCGCGATGCTGGAAGATCGGCACGGCACGCTGTGGGCCGGCTGCCAGCGCGGCCTGGCGATGCTCCAGGGCAGCCGCTGGCAGTTCGTCGGCGACGAGCACGGCCTGCCGGCCGGCGACGTCACGAGCCTCTACGAAGATCGCCACGGGACGTTGTGGGTGGCGACCGCCACCGGCATCTTCAAACGGCCCGCCGACAGCGATCGTTTCGTTCGTGTGGACAGTTCACTGACGTACGTGCAGAGCCTGACCGAAGACGGCGCCGGCACGCTGTGGGCGAGCGACTCGCAGGCGATCGTCAAGCGGCTGGACGGCGTCGAGCCGCCGCGTCCGTCGGCGGACGTGCGGCTGCCGTCGGCCGGCTGGCGTCTGTTGCACGACGAACACGGTGCCGTCTGGATCGCGGGGCTCGGCGGCGGCCTGCTGCGGCTCGACCGCAGCACGCCGCGCGGTCTCGTCGAGCGCATCCGGTATGAATCGCGCCTCAACGGATCTCCGCGCTCGCTCTTCCAGGATCACGAGAACAACATCTGGGTCGGCATGCGCGGCGGCGGCCTGCTCCGGCTGACGGAGACGGTCATCGACACGGGCGTCGCGCTCGCCGGCCTCACCAACGACGGCGTGCGCGCGCTCGCGTCGGCGCCCGACGGCAGCGTCTGGGTCGCGACGGGCCACAGCCTGAACCGATTTGCCGGCGCGACACGGACGGTGTATTCGCTGCCGCAAACGCTCGCCCTGCACATCGACGGTCGCGGCGGGCTCTGGGTCGCCACGGCCCAGTCGATCGGCCGGTTCGCCGACGGCCGGTTTGTCCCGCTCCCGATTGCGCCGAGCGTCCGCGTCGAGCGCGCGGCGTCGATGACGACCGACGCGGGCGGGCGTCTCTGGGTGTGCATGCTCGAGCAGGGCGTGGTGACGATGCGCGGCGAGGCCCTCGTGCCGCTCGACGCGCCGGCCGACGTCGCGGGCCGCGGCTGCAGCTATGCCTACACCGACTCGCACGGCCGCGTCTGGCTGGGCTTCACGCGCGGGGGCGCGGCGTACGACGAAAACGGCCGGTTCCGCGTCTTCGGCCTGGCCGACGGTCTCGCCGCCGGCGGCGTGCTCGCGATCGTCGAGGATCCGGCGGGCGCGATCTGGATCAGCACGAGCGAGGGCGTGAGCCGGTTCGCGAACGGCCGCTTCACCAGGGTGGCTGCCGCCGACGCGCTGCCCGGCAGGCCCGCGGTCGCGCTGACGGCGGACGGCGACGGCTCGCTCTGGTTCAGCGTGAACGGCGGGTCGGGCGTCGCCCGCGTCAGCTTGCGCGATCTCGACCGGACCCTGTCGGATCGTACGCGCCCCAGCCTGCAGTATTCGCTGTACGACGCGTCGGACGGCCTGCAGGGCGCCACGCATTGGGCCGCGCGGCCCTCGATGGTGCGCGACCGCGCCGGACGGCTCTGGTTCGTGACCGGCAACGGCGTCGCCCTCGCCGATCCGCGACGGCTCCCGCCGGTGCGCCGGCCGTCGCTGCCGCGCGTCGAGCGCGTGACGATCGGCAACCGCTCCGTCGATCCTTCAGACGTGACGACGCTGCCGTACGCGTCGTCGGTCGCGATCAGCTATTCGTCGATCAGTCTTGCGGCCGCCTCGAAGGTGCGGTTCCGGTACATGCTCGAGGGCCTGAGCAACGACTGGGTGGACGCGGGCGCGGGTCGCGTGGCGTCGTTCACGAATCTGCCGGCCGGCCGCTATCGCTTTCGTGTCAGCGCGACGACCGACGGCGTGTGGAGCGAAGGCGAGGCCGGCTGGGGCTTCTCGGTTCCGCCGCCGTTCTACCAGACCACCGGCTTCTACGCGCTCCTTACCGCGTTGACTGCGCTCGCTGTCTGGGCGTACTGGATGCTGCGGCTTCGCGCGATCCGAAAGCAGTTCTCGCTCATCGTCGCCGAACGGACGCGCGTGAGCCGCGAGATTCACGACACGCTGCTGCAGAGTCTGGGCGCGGTCGGCGTCGAGCTCGAGATCGTCGCGAGCCAGCTGCACCCGTCGGAGGTGCCCGCGAGGGACACGCTCAAGCGGCTGCGGCGCGAAGTCGGACGCTGCATCCGCGAGGCGCGCCAGTCGATCTGGGAGCTGCGATCGTCGAGGCTCGAGGCCCGCGATCTGCTCTCGGCGCTGCGCGAGCTGGCCGACGACGTCGGCAACGCGCGCGCCGTGCACGTGGACGTGGCCGTCGTCGGGCGGCCGCGGTCCTGCGCGCCCGAGACCGAGGAGCAGCTGCTGCGCATCGCGCAGGAGGCGATCGGCAACGCGATCCGCCACGGCCACGCGCGGCAGGTGCGCATCACGCTCGAGTACCGGCGCGACGCGCTTTCGCTGCGCGTCTGCGACGACGGGTGCGGGTTCGTGCCGCGCGAGCAGGAGTCGTCGTCCGGCGAGCATTGGGGTCTCACGAACATGAGAGAGCGGGCGGAGCGCGTCGGCGGACAGCTGATCATCGCAAGCCATCCCGGCGAGGGCACGCTCGTCGAGACCGTCGTGCCGACGGCGTCCGCCGCGTGAGCGCCGCCATGTCTCACCGCCCGATCCGCGTGCTGTGCGTCGACGATCACCGGCTGATGCGCGAAGGCATCGTCCGGATCATCGGGCTGCAGCCCGACATCGAAGTCGTGGCCGAGGGCCGGACGGGCCAGGAAGCGGTCGAGCAGTTTCTGCGGCACCGACCCGACGTCACGCTCATGGACCTGCAGCTGCCGGTGATGAACGGCCTGCAGGCCATCCGAGTCATCCGGAAAGCGCAGCCTGACGCGCGCGTCGTCGTCTTGACGATGTATCAGGGCGACGAGGACATCTACCGCGCCCTGCAGGCAGGCGCGGCGGCGTATCTTCTCAAGGACTCGGTGCCCGACGATCTCATTCGCGTCATCCGCGACGTCCACGTCGGCAACCGCATCATCTCCGACGACGTGGCGGCGAAGCTGGCGGCACGCGCGAGCCAGCCCGCGCTGACCGATCGCGAGCTGCAGGTGCTGGAGCTGCTCGCGACCGGACGACGCAACAAGGAAATCGCCGCGGCGCTGTCGATCAGCGAAGACACGGCGCGCACGCACATCAAGAGCATCTTCGCGAAGTTCAACGTACACGATCGGACAGCCGCGCTCGCCGAGGCCGTGCGTCGCGGCATCGTGCACATCGACTAGCGGTCGATCCAACCGCTTGAATTGCCACGCGTCCTCACCCGAATGGGGGATGGTTGTCCGTTCGATCGGCCCGTAGCATTCGAACGCCATCTTTCCATCGGTTTCCGGAGGCTTCTATTCATGATCACGAAGTTGCGAGTGGCTCTTCTATTTGGTCTGGCTGCGGTCATGCTCGCGCCGGCGCCGGCGCTGGCGCAGACCAGCAGCACGATTGCGGGCGTCGTCAAGGATTCGTCGGGTGCGGTGCTGCCGGGGGTGACGGTCGAGGCCGCCAGCCCGGCACTGATCGAGAAGTCGCGAAGCGTCGTCACCGACAGCGAGGGGCAGTACAAGATCGTGAACCTCCGCCCCGGCACCTACACGGTGACGTTCACGCTGAGCGGCTTCAGCACGGTGAAGCGTGAAGGCGTCAACCTGACCGCGTCGTTCACGGCGACGGTCAACGCCGACATGCGCGTCGGCGCGCTCGAGGAGACGATTACCGTCTCGGGTGCCGCGCCCACGGTGGACGTCCAGAACGTCGTCCAGCAGCGCGTGATGACGCGCGACGTCGTCGACGCGATTCCGGTCGGCGCGAAGTCGGTGATGTCGATCGGCGTGCTGATTCCCGGCGTCACGACCAACAGCCAGGACGTCGGCGGGACGCAGTACGGATCCGCGGCGCTCGCGATCCACGGCAGCGCGCTCTTCGAGCAGCAGCTGCTGTACGACGGGATGTACTACAACAACGGCGCGGGCCGCGGCGGCAGCTTCACGGCGATCGCGCCCAACTCGGCGACGATTCAGGAAATCAGCTATGAGACGGGCGCGCTGTCGGCGGAGAGCGAGGTCGCGGGCCTGCGCACGAACATCATCCCGAAAGACGGCGGGAACATGTTCACGGGCTTCTTCTTCGGCGCGTTCACCAACCACGGCCTCCAGTCGAACAACCTCGGCTCGGATCTCGTCGCGCAGGGGCTGACGTCGGTTGACCACGTCAACTACATCTACGACGTCGATCCGGCGGTCGGCGGGCCGCTCGTCACCGACCGGCTGTGGTTTTACGGTTCGTTCCGGCAGTGGGAGACGAACACGTACGCGGCGGGCCTGTTCTATAACCAGAGCCCGGTGCCGCAGGCGTACGTGCCCGACCCGAGCCGGCCGGCGTTTGAAGGCGATCGCGACCAGAACGCGAGCCTGCGTCTGACGTGGCAGGCCTCGGCGAAGAACAAGATCAACCTGCAGCATCAGTGGGCCGACCAGCTGCGCGATCACTTCTACTCGCAGTCAACGACCAACCGCACGCAGTCGCCCGAGGCGACGATCCGCTATCATGGCCAGCCGTCGTACCTCTCGCAGGCGACGTGGACGGCCCCCGTCACGAGCAAACTGCTGCTCGAGGCGGGCGGCGCGTTCGCGAACAAGGACTTCCAGTTCGCGCTGCAGACGCCCGAGGGCGTGACCGTCAACACGCCCGGTTTCCGCGATCTCGGCACCGGGTTCAGCTGGGGCAGCCTGAGCAGCCCGTACGGCCACAACGCGTCGCACAACTTCAACGCGCGCTTCGCGACGTCGTACGTCACCGGGTCGCACGCCGCCAAGGTCGGCATCACGTTCCAGCACGACTGGGCGTGGACGACGCAAGACGTGGGGAACAACGGCGTGACCTACCAGCTGCGCAACGGCGTGCCGACGCAGGTGACGCAGTACGCGACGCCCCTCAACCTCTACGAGATCACGAAGGCGAACATCGGCGTCTTCGGCCAGGATCAGTGGACGCTGAAGCGCCTGACGCTCAACGTCGGCCTGCGCTTCGACTACTACAACAACTACGTGCCGTCCGAGACCAACGGCCCCGGGCCGCTCGTGCCGAACCGCAACGACGTCTTCCCCGAAGTCGACAACGTGCCGAACTGGACGAACGTGTCGCCGCGGCTCGGCGGCGCCTACGATCTCTTCGGCAACGGCAAGACCGCCCTCAAGGCGAGCATCGGCCGGTATCTCGAAGGGCCTAACCTGACCTCGTTCACGCGCCTGGCGAACCCGGCGTCCAACATCGCGCTCAGCGCGAGCAGATCGTGGACCGACGCCAACAAAGACTTCGTCGCCGAGTGCGACTTCGCCAACGTCGCCAAGAACGGCGAGTGCGGGCCCGCGTCGAACCTCGCGTTCGGCAGCAGCGTGCCGACGACGGTCTACGACCCGGCGGCGCTGACGACGCGCGGCTTCAACTGGGAGGTCCAGGCGGGCGTGCAGCAGGAAGTGCGGCCGCAGGTCTCCTTCGGCGCGACGTACGTCCGCCGCTGGTTCGGCAACCTGCGCGCGACGCAGAACACCGCGGTGGACGCCGCCAACTTCAGCACCTACTGCGTGACGGCGCCCGTTGACCCGCGGCTGCCCGGCGGCGGCGGATTCCAGCAGTGCGGACTGACCGATGTCAACCCGGCGCAGTTCGGCAAGGTCAACAACGTGATCTTCGTGGCGAGCGACCAGCAGCAGGTGTTCGACGGCGTGGACCTCACGGCCAACGCGCGACTGCCGCACGGTGTCGTGACGCAGGGCGGCGTCAGCTTCGGCCGCACGCGCACGAACACGTGCTACGCCGCGAACGACCCGAGCATCGCGTTCCCCTCGGCGACCGGCAGCACCGGGATCGTCGCGCCGCGGACGTCGGCGTACTGCGACGTCCGGCCGCCGATGCAGCCGAACGTCAAGATGCTCCTCGTCTATCCGCTGCCGTGGGGCGTGCAGACGGCGGCCACCATCCAGAGCCTGCCGGGGCAGCAGATCGCCGCGACCTACTCGGTGACGAGCGCGCTCGTGGCCTCGTCGCTCGGCCGTAACCTGTCGGCCGGCAACGCGACCGTTGACCTGATTGCGCCGGGGACGATGTACGGCGATCGCCTGAATCAGGTCGATTTCCGCGTGTCGAAGATCTTCAAGTTCGCGTCGAAGGGCCGCATCCAGGGCAACGTCGATCTCTATAATCTGTTCAACGCGAACCCGGTGCTCGCGCAGAACAACACGTACGGATCGGCGTGGCTGCGGCCGCTGCAGATCCTGCAGGGCCGGCTGCTGAAGTTCAGCGCGCAGATCGACTTCTAGCGATTCTGCGTAGTGCATGTTTTCCGGGCCTGCCATGGAGTGCAGGCCTTCAGGCCTGCCCAACCGGCGGACCTGAAGGTCCGCGCTACACGGCGGGCCGGGAGGCTGCTCCGTTCACCGTTCGAGCCGTTCATCGCACAAGAGTGAAGCCACCCATGACGCACGCCCCGATGCTGGTGAGATCCGTTCGGTTCTGGACCGCTGCCGTGCTGACGCTGGGATGCCTTGCGGCCGTGTCCGCGTCGCCGCAGTCCGCCACGGGCGGTCAGGCCGCGCCGGCGCGCGGAAACGGTCGCGGCCGCGGCCGCGGTCCGGCGATCGGCCTGCCGCGACTGCCGCTCGGCGACGGGCCGTTCGTGTTCGACACCGCCGAACAGCACAAAATCCGCGTCGTCGTCGTGACGAAGGCGCTGGTGAAACCGTGGAGCCTCGCGTTCCTGCCCGACGGCGGCATGCTCGTGACGGAACTGCAGAAAGGCGACCTCCGGATCATCAGGAACGGCGTGCTCGATCCGAATCCAGTGTCGGGCGTGCCGAAGTCGGCCGCGGTCTCGCTCGGCGGTCTGATGGACGTCGTGCTGCATCCGAACTTCGCCGAGAACAAGTTCATCTACCTGACCTACAGCAAACCGAACGGCCAGGGCCAGATTGCCACCGCGCTGGCGCGCGGCCGCTGGGACGAGCGCAGCTCGTCGCTCGTGGACGTCAAGGATCTGTTCGTCGCGCAGCCGTACTGGAACGGGCAGGGCGGCGCCGCGTCGCGGCTGGCGTTCGGCCGCGACGGCAAGCTCTACATGACGACTGGCGCGTCGGTCGCGACGATGATGGACGCGCAGAATCCCGGCAACCACAAAGGCAAGGTGCTCCGCCTGAACGACGACGGCACCGCGCCGAAGGACAATCCGTTCGTCGGGCGCGCGGGCTACATGCCGGAGATCTACACGCTGGGGCATCGCAATCAGCTCGGACTCGCGGTGAATCCCTCGACGGGCGAGGTCTGGTCGAACGAGAACGGGCCCAACGGCGGCGACGAGATCAACGTGATCCGCGCGGGCAAGAACTACGGATGGCCGCTCGTCAGCCTCGGCCGCGACTATGCTGGTCCGTGGCAGGGGAAATTCGAGCAGGCGGGAATCGAGAATCCCGTGGTGTACTGGATGCCGGCGATCGCGGTGTCGGGCATGACGTTCTACACGGGCGATCGGTTTCCGCGCTGGAAGGGGAATGTCTTCGTCGGCGCGATGCGGATGGGCGAAATTCCGGGGACCGGCCATCTGGAGCGCATCGTGTTCAACGAGAAGGGCGAAGAGCTGCGCCGCGAGCTGATGTTGCTCGAGCTGCGGCAGCGCATTCGCGACGTCCGTCAGGGACCGGATGGATTGCTGTACTTGCTGACGGACGAGAACCCGGGAGCCGTGCTCCGTGTCGAGCCGGCAGAATAGGGTCCATGGGAGAGACGAAAGCCTTGGCGTCGTGGCTCGTCGCGAGCCGCCTCGAGCACATTCCACAGGACGTGCGTCATGAGGCGCGGCGCGCGCTGGTGAACTACGTCGGCTGCGCCGTGGGCGGCAGCCCGCATCCGGCGGTAGACATCGCCATCCGCGCGCTGCGGCCGTTCGCGGGGCCGCCGACCTCGGGCATCCTGGGGCGCAGCGAGCGGCTCGATCCGCTGCACGCGTCGCTGATGAACGGCATCAGCTCGCACGTCTACGACTACGACGACACGACGCCGAAGAACTACAGCCATCCCTCGTCGCCGGTCGCGTCCGCGCTGTTCGCGTACGCGAGCGCGAACGCGGTGAGCGGCCCCGACTTCGTGCACGCGTTCGTCCTCGGCTTCGAGGCCGAGTCGCGCATCGCCAACGCCGTCTATCCGGCGCACTACGACGCGGGCTGGCACATCACGGGAACGGCCGGCGTCTTCGGCGCGGCGACGGCCATTGGGACGCTGCTGCGGCTCGACGAGCAGGCGATGGTCTGGGCGATCGGACTGGCCGCGACGCAGGCCGCCGGGCTGCGCGAGATGTTCGGGTCGATGGGGAAGGCGTTTCACCCCGGCCGGTCGGCGCAGAACGGCTACGTGGCCGCGCTCCTCGCGCGCGAAGGGTTCACGGCCGGCGAGCGCAGCCTCGAGGGCCCGCGCGGCTTCGCCGCCGTCCAGGCGTCGCACTACGACCTGTCGAAGATCACGACGCGCCTGGGCGACGACTGGGATCTGCGCGTCAACACCTACAAGCCGTTCCCGTGCGGTATCGTCAACCACCCGACGATTGACGGTGCCATCCAGCTCCACGACGAGTTCCATCCCTCGCCGGATCAAATCGTGGCCGTGCGGCTGCGTGTCGCGCCGCTCGTGCTCGATCTCTGCAACCAGCAGAACATCACGAAGGGACTGCAGGGCAAGTTCTCGGTCTATCACGGCGCGGCGGTCGGTCTCGTCCGCGGCAAGGCGGGGGTTCAGGAGTACACGGACGAGGCGGTCAACGATCCCGCGGTCAAGCGCGTGCGCGAGCGCGCGACGGCGGTCGGGGACGACACCGTCACGGACGATCAGGCGCGCATCGAGGTCGAGCTCGCCGACGGCCGCACGCTCACCCGTTTCGTCGAGGCGTCGCTCGGCAATCTCGCGCGGCCGCTCTCCGATCGCCAGCTCGACGCCAAGTTCCGCGATCAGGGCGTGCTCGCGCTGCCGGCCGCGCAGGTGGACGCGCTGATCGATCTCTGCTGGCGCATCGACGACCTCGACGACGTGGGCCGGCTGGTGGCGGCGTCCGTGCCCGCCGCCTTGCGCGAAACGGTCGCGCGTTGACGCCCGCGCCTCCGCCAGCGTCAGCGTCCGAGCAGTCCGCCGCCGCCGACCAGCGGGTCTTCACGCGGGTGGCGTGGCGGCTGCTGCCGATCCTGACGCTCGCCTACGTCTTCAACTACCTCGACCGGAACAACATCGGATTCGCCGCGCTGCAGATGAACCGCGCGGTGGGGCTGACCGCGACCGAGTTCGGCCGCGGCGCGGGCATTCTGTTCCTCGGCTACTGCTTCCTCGAAGTCCCGAGCAACATGATCCTCTACCGCGTCGGCGCCCGCGTCTGGCTCGCACGGATCATGATCAGCTGGGGCGTCATCTCCGCGGCGACGGTCTTCGTCCGCGGCCCGTGGAGCTTCTATCTCCTGCGCTTCCTGCTCGGCGCGGCGGAGGCCGGCTTCTTTCCCGGCGTGGCGTTCTACCTCGGCAACTGGTTTCCGGCGGAATACCGCACGCGCGTGATCGCGTGGTTCATGGTCGCGATCCCGATCTCGTCGGTCGTGGGCGGCGCGATGTCGGGCGCGCTGCTGTCGATGAACGGGCTCTTCGGCCTCGCTGGGTGGAAGTGGCTGTTCCTCGTCGAGGGCGTGCCCGTGGCGCTGATCGGCGTCGTCGTGCTGCGCGTGCTGACCGAGACGCCGGAGCAGGCGTCGTGGCTCAGCGACGACGAGCGCCGGCTGGTGCAGACGCGCGTGGCCGGCGAAGTCAGGCATCGTGAAGTGCGGCAGCTGCTGCCGGCGTTGAAAGACGTGCGCGTCCTGATCCTCGGGGGCGTGCAGTTCGGTTTTCTGGTGGGATCGTACGGCGTCGGGATCTGGCTCCCGCTGATCATCAAAGCCGGCCGCCTGACGGACCTGCAGGTCGGGTTCGTGTCGAGCGGTGTGTACGTGATGGCGTCGATCGCGATGATCCTGTGGGCGAATCACGTCGATCGCGGGGGCAACAAGGTGTTGAACCTCGCGCTGGCCTGCCTAGTCGCGGGCGTGGGGCTCGCCGGCGCCATCGTCGCGACGAACTTCTGGGTCTCGCTGGCGTGGCTCACGGTGTCGCTCGCCGGGATCAACGGTGCGCGCGGCATCTTCTTCACGATCCCGATGCGGTTCCTGACGGGACCCGCCCTGGCAGGCGGCCTCGCGTTCATCAATTCGATTGGCACGGCGGGCGGGTTCGTCGGCCCGACGGTGATGGGCTGGCTCGTGGACCGGACGGGCTCGTTCTCGGCCGGGCTGGCGGCGATGGCCGCGTGTCTGTTCCTGTCGGCGGGGGCCGCCTGGTCGTTAAAGCTCTTCGTCACGCACGATTAGCGCGCTTCGAGATGTCTACCGCCTGTTGCCAGTCACCAGATCGGGTGAGGCGAGCGCTACCGCTCTTCCTCTAAAATATCGACCAGCACGGAGATATGGGATTCTCGCCTTTGGAACGTCGCCACCCGCTCACGGCGCTGATCGCTGTGTCGGTCATCGCCGTCGTCATCGGCGCGACGCCGTCCGTCTCGGGCCAGGGACCGGCGCCCGCGACGGCGTCCGACGAGCAGACCTACCGAACCGCGCTGAACACGTACTGCGCCGGCTGTCATAACCAGCGCTTCAAGACCGCCGCGACCGCCTCCGGCGTCGTCCTCGACAAAGCCGATCTCTCGAGCGTCGCCGCGCATCCTGAGATGTGGGAGCGCGTCGTCCGCAAGCTGCGGACGCGCACGATGCCGCCGCAGGGCGCGCGCCGGCCGGACGAGGCGACGTATCACGCGCTGACGACGTGGCTCGAGACGGAGCTCGATCTCGGCGCGGCGGCGCATCCGCACCCGGGGCGGCCGATCCTCCACCGCCTCAATCGCGCGGAGTACGCGAACGCGGTGCGCGACCTGCTCGCGCTCGACGTGGACGTCACGTCGCTCCTGCCGGCCGACGACTCGGCGTACGGCTTCGACAACATCTCGGACGTCCTCGGGCTGTCGCCGTCGCTGCAGGAGCGGTATCTGTCGGCGGCCGACACGATCAGCGGACTCGCCGTCGGCGACGTCCACCAGCCGGCGGTGGCCGAGACGTACCGCGTCGCGCAGGATCTCTCGCAGAACCAGCACATCGAGGGCCTTCCGCTCGGGACGATGGGCGGCATCCGGATCGCGCGGACGTTCCCGGTGGACGGGACGTACGACGTCAAGGTCCGCTTCTTCCGGACGAACTTCGGCAACCTGCGCGGCCTCGAGCATCCGCACGGCGTCGAGATGGCGCTCGACGGGC
Source organism: uncultured Bifidobacteriaceae bacterium (assembly GCA_964579765.1). Classification (GTDB taxonomy): domain Bacteria; phylum Acidobacteriota; class Vicinamibacteria; order Vicinamibacterales; family CAVVIG01; genus DATNBT01. The sequence continues at coordinate 10,594 of CAZOIK010000025.1, read as the reverse complement.
GCCGCGTCCGCTACGCGACGATCGGCGGCGACGAGGATCTGAAGGCCGCGTTCGATCAGCCGACGGAAACGGCGGATGCGATCGACGCGCGCTTCGCGCTGCGTCTGCCGATCACGGCCGGGCCGCACACGCTCACGGTCGCGTTCGTCGAGAACGAGCCGCTCGTCGGCACCACGCGTCTCGAGCCGTTCCTGCGGAGCTCGTACGACACGCTCGACTGGACCGGCCGGCCGCACCTCGATCGCGTGACGATCACCGGGCCGTTCGACACCACCGGCCCGGGCGACACGCCGAGCCGACGGCGCATCTTCACGTGCCATCCGTCGAACGCGAAGTCAGACACTGGATGCGCCACGCAGATCCTCGCGACGCTCACGCGGCGCGCGTATCGCCAGCCGGCGACGCCCGCCGATCTGCGGACCGTGATGGCGTTCTATCAGCAAGCCCGGAAGACGGGGACGTTCGAGAGCGGCATCCAGGCGGCGATTCAGCTGCTGCTCGCCAGCCCGAAGTTCCTCTTCCGTGTCGAGGCCGATCCCGAGAACGTCCGCGCGGGCGCCGCCTATCGCATCAGCGACACGGAGCTGGCGTCACGCCTGTCGTTCTTCCTCTGGAGCAGCATCCCGGACGACGAGCTGCTCGACGTCGCCGCGCAGGGACGGCTGCACGACCCGGCGGTGCTCGAGCGCGAGGTCCGGCGGATGCTCGCCGATCCGAAGGCCGAGGCGATCACGAAGAACTTCGCCGGGCAGTGGCTGGAGCTGCGCAACCTGAAAACGTTCCAGCCGAACTCCGACGAGTTCCCGGACTTCGACGACAACCTGCGGCAGGCGTTCCAGCGCGAGGTGGAGCTGTTCTTCGACAGCGTCATCCGCGAGGACAGAAACGTCCTCGATCTCATGACGGCCGACGACACGTTCGTCAACGAGCGGCTGGCGAAGCACTACGGGATCCCCGGCGTGTACGGCTCGCAGTTCCGCCGCGTCACGCTGACCGACGACGCGCGCCGCGGCCTGCTCGGCAAGGGCGCGATTCTCGCCGTGACGTCGCACGCGACGCGGACGTCGCCGGTCGTGCGCGGCAAGTGGATTCTCGAGAACGTGCTCGGCATCCCGCCCGCGCCGCCGCCGCCCAACGTGCCGTCGCTCAAGGAGAACGACGGGCGCAGCGCGCCGAAGACGATGCGCGAGCAGATGGCGTTGCATCGCGCGGACCCGGTGTGCGCGAGCTGCCACAAGGTGATGGATCCGATCGGCTTCGCGCTCGAGAACTTCGACGCGGTGGGCGAGTGGCGCACCAGGGAGCCCGGCGGTCCGATCGACGCCTCAGGCACGCTGGCCGACGGCACCAAGGTGGATGGCGTGGCGTCGCTGCGCGCGGCGCTGGTGAGCCGTCCGGATGTGTTCGTCAGCACGCTCACCGAGAAGCTGCTGACGTATGCGCTCGGCCGCGGCCTCGACGTGTACGACATGCCCGCGGTGCGCCGCATCACACACGACGCCGCGGCGAAGGGCGACACGTTCTCCTCGATCGTTCTCGGCATCGTCCGCAGCGTGCCGTTTCAGATGCGGACGGCGGCCGACGCGCAAACGGCCGGCGTCGGCGACCCGAAAAGGGTCGCCCTACAGAACCCACGCGCAGGGCGGTCCTTCTAGGGCCGCCGAGGAAGCACCGATGTTCATCTCCAAGATGTCCTTGCCGCGGCGCACGTTCTTACAGGGTGTCGGAGCGACGATCGGCCTGCCGTTCCTCGAGGCGATGGTGCCGGCCTTCAAGGCGTCCGCGGCGACGCCGACGCCGCGTTTCGGCGCCGTCTTCATCCCCAACGGCGCCATCGTGGACGACTGGATTCCGAAGACGCCGGGCGCGAACTTCGAGCTGCCGCCGATCCTGAAGCCGCTCGAGCGCTACACGGACACGCTCGTCGTCGTCAGCAACCTGACGCGCGCGCATCCGGGCGTTGTCGAAGGCGACCATGCGATCAGCGCGGCCGGCTGGCTGAGCGGCGTGCTGGCCAAGCGCACGCAGGCCGAGGACGTGCGCGGCGGGACGACGATCGATCAGATCGTCGCGGCGCAGATCGGACAGGAGACGCCGTTCCCGTCGCTCGAGCTGGCGACGGCGGATTTCACCGGCTACGTCGGCGCGTGCACGAGCGGCTACAGCTGCGTCTACACGAACACCATCTCGTGGAGCTCGCCGACGACGCCGCTGCCGATGGAGATCAACCCGCGCGCCGTGTTCGAGCGGCTGTTCGGGCGGCCGGGCAGCCCGGCCGAGCGCGACGCGCGGCTGCGCCGCGAGATGAGCATCCTCGATCTGATCTCGCAGCAGGCGGCGGGGCTGCGCAAGGAGCTCGGCGCGCGCGATCAGGCGCGGCTCGGCGAATACCTCGACAACGTCCGTGAAATCGAACGGCGCATCGAGCGCACCGAGGCGCACAACAGCGTCGATGTGTCGTCGGTGGAGCTGCCGGCGGGGGTGCCCGATTCGTTCGAAGAGCACCTCGCGCTCATGTACGACCTGCTGACGCTGGCGTACCGCGCGGATCTCACGCGCGTCTTCACGTTCATGAGCGACCGCGAGCTGAGCCAGCGGACCTACCCGCAGATCGGCGTGAACGAGCAGCACCACACCGTCTCGCACCACGGGAACGACCCCGCGAACATCGAGAAGAACGTGAAGATCAACACGTACCACGTCCAGCTCTTCACGAAGTTCCTCGACACGCTGAAGTCCACGCCTGACGGCGACGGGTCGCTGTTCGATCACACGCTCCTCTTCTACGGCGCGGGCATGGGGAACCCGAATCAGCACGCGAGCGATCCGCTGCCGCTCTTCGGCATCGGCGGGGGCGTCGGCCACGGACATCGTCACATCGCGCTGCCGCCGCGCACGCCGGTCGGCAACCTGTGGATGGCCGTCGCCAACCGCTACGGCGCGCATCTCGACATGGTGGGCGAGAGCAACGGCCTGGTGGACTTCTTCGCATGAAGCTCGCGATCTGCGTCGTGTCGGCGGCGCTCGCGGGGGGCATTTGTAGTGTCCGCCTTCGGGCGGACGACGTCCGGCTGAAGCCCGACACCACGAAGGTCCGGCTGAAGCCGGACACGACAAAGGCCTCGCCCGACGGGACGACGCCGCTGCATTGGGCGGTCCGGTCCGGCGATCTGGCCGCCGTCACGCGCCTGCTGCGCGCGGGCGCCAACGCGAATGCGGCCAACCGGTACGGCGTGACGCCGCTCTCGCTCGCGGCGGAGAACGGCGACGCCGCGGCCGTCGAGGCGCTGCTCGCGGCGGGCGCGAACGCCAACGCGTCGCTCTCGAACGGCCAGACGATGCTGATGATTGCGGCGCGGACCGGGAGCCCCGCGGTGATCAAGGCGCTCCTCGCCCGCGGCGCGGCGGTGAACGCGAAGGAGAACGTGCTCGGCGAGACCGCGCTGATCTGGGCGACGGCCGAGAACCACGGACCGGCCGTGTCGGTGCTCGTGGCGAGCGGCGCCGACGTCAACGGACGCTCGAACGTGCTGACGTTTCCGCGGCGCGACTACGGCGACGGCAAGTCGGGCCGGTTCACCGTGCTGCCGCGCGGCGGCTGGACGCCGCTGATGTACGCGGCGCGCCAGGACGCGCTCGACGCGCTGCGCGCGCTCGTGGCCGCGCACGCCGACCTGAACGCGACCGACCCGGACGGCACCACGGCCCTGACCTTCGCGATCGTCAACGGCCACTACGACGCGGCGGCGGCGCTGCTCGACGCCGGCGCCGACGCGAACGTCGCCGACGCGCGCGGCATGACGCCGCTCTATGCGGCGGTCGACATGAACACGCTCGACGAGACGCCCGGCCGCCCGGCGCCGGTGATTACCGGCTCGATGGAAAGCCTCGGGCTGATCGACCGGCTGCTCGCGCGCGGTGCGAACCCGAACGCGGCGCTCACACGGAGCGTTCTCGAGCGCGTCCACAACCCTGGCGATCCGGTGCTCGGCGCCGGCGCCACGCCGCTGATGCGCGCGGCCCGGAAGGCCGACGTCGCCGCGATGAAAGAGCTGTTGACGCACGGCGCGGACGCGGCGGCGGCGATGAAAGGCGGCGTGACGGCCGCGATGATCGCGTCCGGCTTTGGCGGCCAGGTGCGGTTCGCGGAATACAACACGAAGAGCGGCGGCGAGCGCGACGCCGAGGAGTGCGTGCGCCTGTGCCTCGAGCACGGGGCGGACGTGAACGCCGTCAACGACGCGGGGCAGACCGTGCTTCACATCGCGGCGGCGCAGCGCGGCGACGATTTCATCCGGTTTCTCGTAAAGAGCGGCGCGCGGTTGGACGTAAAGGACAAGCAAGGCCACACGCCGCTCGACATCGCGCTCGGTCTCGGCGGCGGTCGACGAGGCCGCGCGCCGGCAGTGCGACAGAGTACGGCGGCGCTGTTGCGAGCATTGGCACAGAAGTAGTGCAGACCGTGAGGTCTGCATTCGGCAGGGCAGGCCTGAAGGCCTGCACATTCATCCCGTTTCGTTTCGTACAGACGTCTTGATCAGGAGGTAAGTGTGCGCAGAAGACTGTGGTGTTCCATCGGAGTGCTTGCTCTGCTGCTCCTCGTGCCGGCTGTCGGCCGGGCGCAGAGCGGCAGCAGCATCGCGGGCGTCGTGAAAGACACGACGGGCGCCGTGCTGCCGGGCGTCACCGTCGAAGCCGCCAGCCCCGCGCTGATCGAGAAGGTGCGGACCGCGGTCACCGACGCGGCGGGCCAGTACAAGATCGTCAACCTGGTGCCCGGCACCTACTCGGTCACGTTCACGCTGACCGGTTTCAACACGGTCAAGCGCGAGGGCGTCGAGTTGACGGCGTCGTTCACGGCGAACGTCAACGCCGATCTCAAGGTCGGATCGCTGCAGGAGACGATCACCGTCTCCGGGCAGGCGCCGACGGTGGACGTGCAGAACGTCACCCAGGAAAGCGTCATGACGCGCGACGTGCTCAACGCGATTCCCGCCGGCATGAAATCGACCGGGCAGATTGGCGTGCTCATCCCCGGCGTCACGTCCACGAGCCAGGACGTCGGCGGGACGCAGTTCTCCGCCGTCGGCCTCGCGATTCACGGCAGCCGCCTGAACGAGCAGGCCGCGCTCTACGACGGCATGCCGTTCAACAACGGTCAGGGCCGAGGCGGCCAGTTCGTCGCGATCACGACCAACGACGCGACCGTGCAGGAGATGGCGATCGAGACCGCGGGCCTGTCGGCCGAAGCCGAGGCCAGCGGCGTGAAGATCAACCTCGTCCCGCGCGACGGCGGCAACACCTTCAAGGGGGTGGTCATCGGCTCGTACACCGACCACAACCTCCAGGCGAACAACCTCAGCAGCGGCCTGATCGCGCGCGGCCTGACGTCGTCGGTCACGGTCAACAAGGCCTACGACATCGACCCGGCGTTCGGCGGGCCGATCGTCAAGGACAAGCTCTGGTTCTGGGGATCGGTGCGCGCGCAGGACGCGGAGCAGACGCTCGCCGGCACGTACTTCAACCTGACGCCGACCGGCCACGCCTACACGCCGGATCTCTCGCGGCCCGCGATCAACAGCGAGAAGAACCAGAACGCGAGCCTGCGCCTGACGTGGCAGATCAACGCGAAGAACAAGCTCAACCTGCAGCAGCAAAACGCCGGCCAGCAGCGCCCGTACTACGGCTACTCGCTCGGCCAGCTCACGAGCGCGCCCGAAGCGGTGTACCAGTCGAAGTCGCAGCCGATGTACCAGTCGCAGGTGACGTGGAATTCGCCGGTGACGAGCAAGCTGCTGCTCGAAGGCGGCATGCTGTTCAACGAGAAGAACTACTGGACGGCGCCGCAGTCCACCAACCTGCCGAACCAGGTCGCCTACAACGACCTCGGCACGGGCCTCCGCTGGGGCAACTACGGCAGCACGTACGGCGACAACTTCGGCCGCAACTTCAACATGCGCTTCGCCGCGTCGTACGTCACCGGGTCGCACGCGTTCAAGACCGGCGTCTCGTTCATGCACCTCTCGGCCGAAACGGGCGCCAACGTCGTCAACAACGGCCTCACCGAGCAGCTGCTGAACGGCGTGCCGCGGCAGGTCACCGTCTGGGCGACGCCGTTCACGTTCTACGAGAACCTGAGCCAGGACTGGGGCGTGTTCGCGCAGGATCAGTGGACGTACCGGCGCCTGACGCTGAACCTGGGCGTCCGCTTCGACTCGCTGAACGACAGCGTGCCGGCGCAGACACTCGGTCCGGGACCGCAGGTGCCGACCCGGAACCTGACGTTCGACGCGGTGACCGGCGTGCCCGACTGGAAGAACACGACGCCGCGGCTTGGCGCCGCCTACGATCTGTTCGGCAACGGCAAGACGGCGCTGAAGTTCGCGATTGGCAAGTACCTGGAGGCGCCGAATCCCACGTCGTTCACGCGGCTGGCGAATCCGGCCGGCGGGCTCGTGCAGAGCGCGACGCGGACGTGGAACGACGCCAACGGCGACTTCATTCCCCAGGAGAGCGAGCTCGGCTCGATCAACCCGCCGAACTTCGGCTCGACCGTCGTCAGCACGAACTACGCGAACGACGCGCTCACCAGCCGCATCTACAACTGGGAGCTGTCGGCGCAGGTGCAGCACGAGATCGTGTCGCGCGTCTCGGTGAACGCCGGCTATTTCCGCCGCTGGTACGGCAACCTCCGCGTGCAGGACAACCTCAACATCGCGCCGTCCGACTACAGCCCGTTCTCGGTCACCGCGCCGGTCGATCCGCGGCTCCCCGGTGGCGGCGGATACGCGGTCAGCGGGCTGTACGATCCGAACTTCCTGGCGAAGCAGAACAACCTCGTCACGCTCGCCTCCAACTACGGCGACGCGACGGAGGTCTACAACGGCGTCGATCTGACGGTGAACGCACGGCTGCCGCGCGGCATCGTCCTCTCGGGCGGGCCGAGCATCGGCCGCACCGAGACGAACTCCTGCTTCACGATCGACTCGCCCGAGGGCACGGGCGTGCCGCCGTCGCAGGGCGGCACGGGCACGGCGGGCCTGCTGTACTGCGACGTCAAGCCGCCGTTCCAGGCGAACGTGAAGCTGCTCGGCGTCTACCCGCTGCCGTGGGGCGGCGTCCAGCTCGCCGCCACCTTCCAGAGCCTGCCGGGCCCGATGATCATGGCGTCGCGCACCTACACGAACAACGAGATCAAGGGCTCGCTCGGCCGCAACCTGGCCACGGGCGCCAACGGCACCGCCGGGGTGCAGCTCATCGCGCCGGGGACGATGTTCGACGAGCGGCTCTATCAGCTCGACCTGCGCGGCTCGAAGATCTTCTCGTTCGGCCACCATCGCCTGCAGGCGAACGTCGATCTCTACAACGCCGGCAACGCGAGCTCGATCCTGTCGATCAACACGACGTACGGCTCGAGCTGGCTGCGGCCGACGAGCATCCTGCAGGGCCGCCTGCTGAAGTTCGGCGGCCAGTGGGACTTCTGAGCACGAAGGACACGAAGGGCTTCTCAACCACGTAGGGATTCGTAGGGCGGGCCTTTTGGGCCCGCCCTTGCGACGGTGGGATTCAAGCCAATGCGTAACGACATTCGGAACATCTCCCTCGCGGCCGCGGCTGTCGTCCTCGTGACGGCGGCCGCGGTGCGATCGTCCGGGAAATCACAGCCGTACTCGAGCGCGGAGTGGGCCGCGCCCGGCGGCGACTGGGGCGCGACGCGCTACTCGACGCTCGATCAGATCAGCGCGAAGACCGTCGCGACGCTCGGCGGCGCGTGGTCGATCGAGCTGCCCGATCGCCAGGCGTCGAAAGCGCCGATCATGGTGTCGGGCGGACGCATGTTCGTGGTCTCGTCGGCCGGCCACATCTTCGCGCTCGATCCGGCGACGGGGAAAACCCTGTGGACCTTCACGCCGCAGATGCCGTTCAGCGGCAGCCGCGGCATCGGCATCGGCGACGGGCTGCTGTTCGCCGGCCTCCGCGACTCGAGCGTCATCGCCGTCAGCCAGCAGACGGGCGAGATCGTCTGGCGGCACCAGCGCGACGCCGACATCCCCGTGCAGGGCATCAGCTCCGCCGCCGCCTACGGCAACGGCGTCGTCGTCTCGGTCGTGTCGGGCGGCGACAACTTCGCGCGTGGCCGCGCGTTCGGCCTCGACGCGAAGACCGGCGCCCGGCTGTGGAAGTTCGAGGTCGTGCCGGATCCGGGCCAGCCGGGCCACGAGACGTGGCCCGCCGACAGCGACATCTGGAAGTTCGGCGGCGGCGCGCTGTGGACGACGCCGTCGGTGGACGCGGATCTCGGGCTCGTGTATCTCGAGACCGGCAACGCCGTGCCGCAGTGGGGCGGCGAGCTGCGCGCGGGCAACAACCTGTTCGACAACTCGGTCGTCGCGCTCGATCTGAAAACGGGTGCGCTGCGCTGGTACTACCAGCTCGTGCACCACGACATCTGGGAGCACGACGTCAGCACGCCGCTCGTGCTCTACGACGCGAACGTCGGCGGGCGCACGCGGAAGCTGATGGCGGCGATGCGCACCGACGGCGAGATGTTCTACCTCGATCGCGAGACGGGCAAGCCCGTGCTGCCCGTCGAAGAGCGCCCGGTGAAGCAGGACGCGTTCCTCCACACGTCGCCGACGCAGCCGTTCACGAAGGGCGCCGATCGCGTCGGCCCCGAGTGCGTCCAGAAGGACATGATCCCGCCGGGGTTCGAGGCGGGCTGCTACTTCGATCCGCTGCGGATCGACATGCCGAACCACTACATGCCGCACATGAACATGCGGCAGAGCCCGATGGCGTACAGCCCGCAGACGGGATATCTCTACGCGTCGGCGTGCGTCAACCCGGCGTGGATTCGCCGCGCCGAGAGCCCGTGGATCTTCCTGCGGCCGACGCGGCTGCCCGGTCAGAAGCAGTACGGGTTGATGGCGGCGGTGGACAGCAGGACCGGGAAGATCGCGTGGCAGAAGCGTGTCGCGTATGCCGGATGCGAAGGCGGCAGCGGCGCCACGGCGACCGCCGGCGGCCTCGTGTTCCATGCGGAGCCCGACGGCGAGTTCCAGGCGTACGACGCGAAGAGCGGCAACATCGTGTGGCGCTTCCAGACCGGCGAACCGGGGCTCGGCGGCGGGGCGGGACCGGGCGGCGGATCGCCCGTCAGCTACGCGGTGAACGGCAAGCAGTACCTTGCGCTGACGATGAACCATCGCGTGTGGGCGTTCACGATCGGCGGGACGGTGGCGCAACTGCCCGCGCCCGCCGCGCCGCCGACGACGATTCCGTGGCCGCCGCGCGTCGAGGACGCCGGACCGGATTTCGTCGTCCAGCTCGGCACCGTCCAGGACTTCAACGTCGTCACGGCCGGACGCCGCGAGCAGTGGAAGAACGAGGACGGCATCGGCGCGCCGCGCGTGAAGATCAAGGCCGGCACGCCGCTGACGTTCAAGAACACGACCTCGACGACGCGGACGATCGCCGCGCGCGACGGATCGTGGACGACCGGTCCGATGGCGCCGGGCGCGTCGGCGTCGGTGACGGTCTCGAAGCCGGGCACCTATGAGTACATCTGCAAAGAGCGCCCGTGGTCGTACGGTCAGTTGATTGTGGAATGAGGCCAGTCATGTCAACCAAACGTCTTGTAGCGCGGCCCTTTCAGGGCCGTGTCGGCGGGGCTGAAAGCCCCGTCCTACTGGTGTTATTCGCCCTCGCGTTCTCGACGCTCCTCGTCGCGCAGCAGCCCGCGCCCGCGAAGAAGCCGGCGAAGCCGGCGTACGTGCCGCCGAAGACCGTCTGGGGCGATCCGAACATCGCCGGCGTGTACACGAACAACGACGAGAGCCTGATTCCGTTCGAGCGGCCGGACAAGTTCGCGGGCCGCAAGCTCGAGGACATCACGCCGGCCGAGCTCGACGAGCTGCGCGACGAGCGGAGCGACGCGCGCAACGAGGCGGACGCCAACCGCGCCGAGTTCCGCAGCCCGATTCACTGGTTCGAGAACCACTTCCCCGAGAACAGCCGCGCGTGGCTCGTGACCGACGACACCGACGGTAAGGTGCCGCCGCTGACCGACGAGGCGAGAGCGCGCGCGGCCGCGCGGGCCGCGGCGAGGTTCGGCAAAGGGCCGGCCGACAGCGCCGAAGACCGCAGCCTGTACGATCGCTGCATCACGCGCGGCATTCCGGGGTCGATGATGCCGGCCATCTACGGCAACGCGTACGAGATCCTGCAGGGGCCGGGCTACGTCGCGATTCAGTACGAGATGGTGCACGAGACGCGCGTCATCCCGCTCAACGGCCAGCCGCATCCGAGCCCGAAAATCCGGATGTACATGGGCGATCCCAAGGGCCACTGGGAGGGCAACACGCTGGTCGTCGAGACGACGAACTTCACGGACAAGACCGCGTACCGCGGCTCGAGCGAGTACCTGAAGCTCACCGAACGGTTCAAGCCGATCTCGGCGAACACGGTCGAGTGGTCGGTGACCTTCGACGACCCGCATACATGGGCGCGGCCGTGGACGTTCGCGATGAACCTGACGAAGAAGGACGACAGCCAGCGTCCGTTCGAATACGCGTGCAACGAAGGGAACTACGGC
>CAZOIK010000024.1:0-4150 GCA_964579765.1 uncultured Bifidobacteriaceae bacterium | reverse complement strand
CGACGGCGGAACGAGACCGAGTCGCTCGGTGGTGTCGAGAAGATAGGCGATCGCGGCCTGTCCTTCCCGGCCGTAATCGCGTGTGAAGTCGTTGACGTACAAGGCGATGTGCTGCCGCATCACGTCGTCTTCCATCTCCTGCGCGTGACGGCGGACGGTGGGCCAGACAACGTCGGTGTGCGCGAAGGCGAACTCGACGCTCTGCCCAAGAGCGCGTTCGGTCCGGCGAATCAGATCGGCGCCGAGATCGCGCCGCATGAGGATGCCGCCGAGCGGAATGGCGTGTCCGGTCTCGCGCTCCCACCACTCGCCGAGATCGACGATCTGCGTCAGCCCGTGGCGTGAATACGTGAAGCGGCTCTCGTGAATGATGACGCCAGCATCGACCGTGCGGTCGCAGACGGCAGGCATGATGCGATCGAACGGCATCACCATGACATTCGCATCGCGGAGGCCCGGCGCGAACAGTCGCACGAGCAACGCGGCGGTCGTCAGCCTCCCTGGAATCGCGATCGTCTTGCCGGCCAGATCGCCCGCGGCAAACGGCGTCTTCGCGACGACGAGCGGGCCACAGCCGCGGCCGAGCGCGCCGCCGCTGCGCAGCAGGCAGTAGCGATCGCGGAGATAGCCGAGCGCGTGAAACGACACCTTGACGACGTCGGGCTCGCCAGCGAGCGCGATCCGATTCAGCGTGTCGATGTCCTCGTAACGCTCGACGACGGGTGGCGCGCCGGCGATGCGGCCCTCGACCCATCCGCTAAAGATGAAGGTGTCGTTCGGACAGGGCGAATAGGCGAGCGTCAGAGGTTCTCGGTTCACAACTGCTCGAGCAACCGTAGCACGACGGCTTGTGCTGCGGCGGTGGCATCGGCGATGCGCCACTTGCTGCGATCGCGGTCTTCGACGAGGTTGCTTACGCCGCGGACTTCGAGGAACGGCACGCCGTGCAGCGCGCAGACGTGGGCGGCGGCCGCGCCCTCCATCGACTCGCAAAGCGCGCCGAAGCGCTCGTGCAGCGTGTCGCCGAGCGCCCGCACGCCGGTCACCTGCGACAAGGTCAGGAACGTGCCCGTGCGCGCCACGAGCGGACCGGCGCAGTCGCGCGCCCGCGCGACGAGCGACGCGTCGAGCGGAAAACAGTTGAAGCGCGCCGGCGCAGAGGCGCGTGCCTCGATGAGCGGGATGCCGATCTCCTCGAGCGGGCGCCAGCCTCCTGGCGTCAGCACACCGAGATCGGCGTAGATTTCCGTGTCGGCGAGCAGCACGGCGCCGACGTCCACGCCTGCGGGGACGTACGCGCCGGCGATGCCCGCTTGAATCACGAGCGGAGGTTCGCCGCTGCGCACGAAGTATTCGGCCAACGTGTGCGCCGTGTTGACCGCACCGATGCCGCCGATGAGGACCTGCGCTCCCGCCGACGACAGCCGCGCCGCTTCGAGCGGCGTCGCCGCCAGGACGACTGTCCTAGACGTCGTCATCCTGCGAGGCGATCGCGTACGGGCGCGAGACGCGCTTCACGACGATCGTCAGGCCGAACAGCGCGATGACCGCCGACGCGATGGTGCCGATGTAGATGCCGCTGCAGACCAGCGCGTCGGGCGCCGGCACGACGTCGCCGCCCTCGACGATGGCCGTCGCCTGCGAGAGGCTCGCCGCCCGCTCGTTGACCGAGCGCGGGAGGATCCGCCACGACAGCACCATGATGCCGAGCGACAGCAGGCCGATGACCAGCAGCGGATGGCGCGAGTTCTTGCGCGTCCTGATGCTGAGCGCGGCCAGCACGGCCGCGATGACGCCGAGCCCGGCCACCCAGAGGGCGGGCAGGTTCGGCACGCCCCGGAGCGTCGTCTCGCCGATGCTGACCCAGGGGAGAAAGGCGCTCGCGGTCAGCGCGAGGCCGGCGATGAGGGGAAGGTAGTACCCGCGCATGCTATTGCCCGTCTTTGAATTCCTCGTACCAGGCCATCTGAATGGCTTCGAGCTTCGGTTCGTTCGACGTCTTCGGGTCGTCGTCGAACTCGTCGAGCGCGATCACGCGCTCGCGCAGATCGGTGAAACGGATCGTCAGCGGATCCACGCCGGGAAACTTCTCGGCCAGCGCGATGCCGATGTCTTCCGCGTCCTGCCATTTCATCGCGACACCTCTTCGGCCTTCTTGCGGTCGGACTTGCCGAGCTGGATGCCGCCGCCTTCCTGCACGTAGTTCCGCGTGTACATCGGCAGCTCGCAGACGACGTCGCCTTTGATCACAGCCTGACAGCCAAGTCGCGAGTCTGGCGTGAGATCCCACGCCGTGTCGAGACGATCGGCCTCGTCGTCTTCCATCTCGCTCAGGTTGCGGGCGCCCTCGCGAATGACGACGTGGCACGTGGTGCACGCGCAGTTGCCGCCGCAGGCGTGCTCGAGCCCGAGGTCGAAGTGCTTCGAGACGTCGAGGAACGACTCGGGCTTGCCGTGATTCGAATACGGCAGCGCGCCGTGCTCGAACTCCACGGTCTTCGCCTCGCCGTCGATGATGAACGTGACCTTGGGCATAGTGTTGGGGCAGGCCTGAAGGCCTGCACTACAGAGTTTCTACAGATCGTCGACGTTGCGTCCGGAGAGCGCGGCCTGCACCGAGCGGTTCATCGCCACCTCGGCCAGGTGTTTCGTCGCGTCGTTCAGGACGTGCGTCTTCTCGTGAATGGCGTCGCGGTCGGCGCTGCCGATCACCGCTTTCAGATCGGCGAGCGCGGCCTGAATCCGCTCCGCCTCGCCCGGCGCGAGATCGCGCGCGGCGATGGCCGCGAACTCGGGCCCGCGCATGGTCTTCTCCGTCGCCTGGATGACCGACTCGGCCTCGTTGCGCTCTTCGATTAGCAGACGCGCCGCGAAGTCGGCTTCGGCGTGCTCGAACGAATCGAGCAGCATGCGCTCGACTTCGTCGTCGGTCAGGCCGTAGGACGGCTTGACCTCGATTGTCTGCTCGATGTCGGTGCGCAGCTCACGCGCGGTCACGCTGAGGATGCCGTTCGCGTCGATCTGGAACTGCACCTGGACGCGCGCCAGCCCCGCGGGCATCGGGGGAATGCCGCGCAGGCGGAAACGGGCGAGCGATCGGTTGTCGGCGACGAGTTCGCGCTCGCCCTGCAGGACGTGAATGTCAACGGCCGTCTGATTGTCGGCCGCCGTCGTGAACATCTCGCTGCCGGTCGCTGGAATCGTCGAGTTGCGCATGATGATCTTCGACATCACGCCGCCCATCGTCTCGATGCCGAGTGAGAGCGGGGTGACGTCGAGCAGCAGCATCTCGCGGTTGCCGGTCGCGAGGATATCGGCCTGCACCGCCGCGCCGAGCGCGACGACTTCGTCGGGATTCAGCTCGCTGTGCGGCGTCCGGCCGAACAGCTCGCCGACGAGCCGGCGGACCAGTGGGATGCGCGTGGATCCGCCGACGAGCACCACCTCGTCGATCTGCGCCGCCCCGAGGCCGGCGTCGTGGAGCGCCTGACGGCACGGTTCGAGCGTGCGATCGACAATTGGCCGGATCAGCGACTCGAATTCGGCGCGCGTCAAGCGCTTGCCGTTGAGCTCCGTCTCCTCGCGCTCGGAGAGGTCCCACTTCGCCTGGATGGCAAACTTGCGAATCTCCTGCACCTTCTCGGCCGTCTGTGACCATCCGACCTCGGCGAGCACCTTGTGCATCAGGAGCAGATCGATGTCATCGCCGCCCAGATGCGTGTCGCCGCCGGTCGAGAGCACCTGGAACACGCCGTCTTCGACGCGGAGGATCGAGATGTCGAACGTGCCGCCGCCGAAGTCGTAGACGGCAATGAGGCCGGTGTGCCGCTTGTCGAGGCCGTACGCGAGCGAGGCGGCGGTCGGCTCGTTGATGATGCGCATGACGTCGAGGCCGGCGATGCGGCCCGCGTCGCGCGTCGCCGTCCGCTGCGCGTCGTTGAAATACGCCGGCACCGTGACGACGGCGCGATCGACTTCGTTGTCGATCTCACCCTGCGCCGCGAAAAACGCCACGGCGCGATGCTTCAGCTCGCGGAGGATGAAGGCCGAGATCTCCGGCGGCGTGAACGCTCGCGCGCCCAGCCCGATCTTCACGACGCCGCCCGCATCGCCGCTGACGCGGAACGGCAGCAGGCTCGCTTCGCCCTTC
>CAZOIK010000023.1:0-10284 GCA_964579765.1 uncultured Bifidobacteriaceae bacterium | reverse complement strand
GGTCGCGAAGAGCGCCGCTTCGAGGCAGTGGGCGCATCCGTGCTGGACGACGCCGCGGAAGCTGCGCAGGGTGGCACGTCCGTGCGGCTCGGTGTTGTAAGGAAGCGCGTTGAGAAACGCCTGAACCTTCGCGGGCGTGTTGAGCCGCGCGATCAGACGTCGCTCAGTCGGCGTTGGCAACGGGTTTGAGGTCGGCGAGCACGTCTTCGGGCGTCCACTCGTTGCCGGTGTAGATCTTCTTGACGACGCCGTCGGGGCCGATGATTGCCGTGCGCAGGTTGTGCGTGATGTCACGCTGGTCGTTCGGGTTGCGGACGACGTAGATGCCGAACTTCGCGTCGAACGCATCGACGTCTTTCTGCTGGCCGGTGAGGAACGTCCACGTCTTCAGATCGGCGTCGAGCTCCTTCGCATGCGCGCGGAGGACCGCCGGCGTGTCGCGCGTCGGATCGAAGCTGACGGTCACCAGGTGCACGTGCTTCAGCGCCGGATCCGTTTTCATGTGCTCCTGGATCGTCGCGAAGTGCCGGTCCATCATCGGGCAGAAGGTCGGCAGCGGGCACCGGGTGTAAATGAAGGTGAGGACGACGGTCGAGCCGCGGAAGTCCTGGAAGCTGCGGTGCCGCCCGCTCTGATCGACGAACTTGCCGTCGGGCACCGTGTCGCCGGGCTGCAGGAGCGTCGTCGCCCGATCGAGCGACGAGCCGGTGACGAGCGTCTCGGCCGGCGGCTTCGGGAGCGGCGCCTCGCCGGTCTTCTTCACATCCGTCAGATACGCGTCGTTCGAGACGATGACGAGCGTGCCGTCGATCAGATCGCCCGGCTTGAGCGCGTCGAACTCCGCCTTGTTCTTGACCCGGTACGGCATCGTCATCGCGGGCATCAGGCCTTTGATCTCGCCGTGCTTCACCAGGGCCTCCTGGCGATCCGGCGTGATCGACTGCACCTGCCCCTGCAGGGCGTACGTGCGCTGGTCTGACGGCGGAAGGGCGCGGCGAACAAGGAGCGTGGCGGCGAACACGGCGACGAGGACGAGGCCGAGCGCGACGATCAGCAGCCGGCGAAACTGCATGTAATCTAGTCTACATGCTTTGGGTCGGCACCTCCGGCTACAACTATCCCGAGTGGAAAGGGAATTTTTATCCCGCGGATCTCGCCGCGGCGAAGATGCTGCCGTACTACGCCGCGCGGTTTCCGACCGTCGAGATCAACTACACGTTCTACCGCATGCCGACCGAGAAGCTCGTCGCCGGCTGGGCCGCGCAGACGCCGTCGCCGTTCACGCTGACGCTCAAGGCGCCGCGGCGGATCACGCATGACGCGCGGCTCAAGGACACGGCCGACGCGACGTCGCGCTTCTGCGAGGTCGCGTCCACGCTCGGCGACAAGCTCGGCGTGCTCTTGTTCCAGCTGCCGCCGTTTCTCCGCAAGGACGTCGCGCTGCTCGACGGCTTTCTGCCGCAGCTGCCGCCCGGCACGCGCGCGGCGTTCGAGTTCCGCCACCCGTCGTGGTTCGACGACGAGGTCTTCGCGCGTCTCGAAGCGCGCAACCTCTCGCTCTGCGTCGCCGACAGCGAGAAGCTCTCCACGCCGGTGCGCATCACGGCCGACTACGCGTACTTCAGGTTGAGGGACGAGGGGTATCAACCCGACGACATCCGCCGCTGGGCCGAGACGATCGCGTCGAGCACGGCGTCATGCCGCGACGCGTTCGTCTACTTCAAGCACGAAGAGTCAGGGAAGGGGCCGGAATTCGCCCGTCTGCTGATGAGCCACCTCGGCCTCTGACTTCCGGGTCCGCGCCCACACCTTCGCGTACAGCGGCCTCAGCCGCTCTGGGCTGACGACGCGCGCGGCGATTTCGTTGGCCAGCTCTTCGGTCTGCAGATACGGGAAGTGCGTGAAGATCCAGACGTGCCCGAGCTCGTGCGCGACGGCCGCCTCGACTTCGGCGTCGCTTAATTCCTGAGCAAAATCTTCCTCGACGGCGAGTAGAAACGTCCCGGCGCGATCGGCGGGCGGCGCGACGGAGAACAGACTCGGGTTGGTCTGCACCATCGTCACGATCACCGGCTGCGTGATCGACAGCTTGACGCGCAGGCCGTCGACAACGCGTTGAATGCGCGCCTGTTGATCGGACGCGCGGGCCGTCGTCGCGCACGCGAGCGCACACACGGCGGCCGCAAACCGACACCCACTGCTGAGTTTTCCGTTCATCGCATCTCGTGCGGGGAGCGAGTTCAGCGTATCACGATCCGCGGTGGCATCATCCTCGCACTTCGCGCCTCGGCGAAACAGAGAAGGAGGGGACAGTGAAACTCATCAAGACGTTGACGTGGAGTGCGGCGTTCACGGCGGGGGTGTTCTTCTGCGGCCTCGCCTACAGCAGCTCGGCTTCGGCGCAGTCGTCGAGCACGAGTCCGCGCGCGCAGAGCCCGACGCAGAGTCAGGGACAGAATCGCGGACAGAGTCAGGCGCAGAACGAGCAGACGATCACGGGCGAGCTGACGCGCGTCATGCCCGACACGAAGATGTTCACCGTGAAGAACGCGAGCGGCTCCGAGATGATGTTCAAGTACAACGATCAGACGGCCGTCACCGGCGCCGAGACCAACGTCGCCGGCCTCGCGACGTCGAGCGGCTCACAGGTCACGGTGATGTACCGCAACGAGAGCGCGGGCAACGTCGCGACGAAGATCGAAGTGCACCAGAAGAAGTAGGAGCAACGGGTAGTCTCCAGTCTCCAGTCTCCAGTCTCCGGTCGCCAGTCTTCAGTCGGCAGTCCGGCAGTCGCGGGTCACTCAGTCGCAGGACTGAGGACTCCCGACTGGAGACTGGAGACTGGGGACTGGAGACTACACCCCGTGACGAACTCGACAATCCTCGTCTCCGCCCAGTACCCGTCGTCGTCCCCCGACGCGGCCGCGATGAAGCCGCAGTGGCCGCCGTGCGCGCTGAGGGCGAGCTCGACGTGGGGATTGCCGGTGACCTTCGGATCGCGGAACGGGTCGGCCGGCACGAACGGGTCGTCTTCGGCGCTGATCACGAGCGCGGGCACGCGGATGCGGTCGATGACGCGCATGGCGCTCGCGCGGTAGTAGTAGTCGTCGGCGCCAGAGAATCCGAAATAGGGCGCCGTGTACGCCTCGTCGAATTCACGGACGGTGCGGATCGAGGCGAGGCGGCTGATGTCGAACCGTCCCGGCCACGCGCGATCCTTCCGGCGCATCCGCCGCTTCAGGTCCTTCACGAAATTCCACTGATACAGGACGTTGCCCGGCCGTTCGAGCGCCTTGACGCACTCGCCGATCTCGATGAGCGGCGAGACGGCCGCGACGCCCAGCAGCGCGGGTGGTAACTGGTCGCCGTACTCGGCGGCGAGCTTGAGCGCCAGGTTGCCGCCGAGTGAGTAGCCGGCGACCGCGATCGCCGTCAGGCCGTCCACCGCGATGAGCTCCTCGATGACGCGCCGCGCGTCGTGCGTGAGCCCCGAGTGAAAGAGCCCGGCCGAGAGATGCTCGGTGTTGCCGCAGTTCCGCTGGTTGAGGCGGACGACGTTCATGCCGCGCTCGAACGCCTTGCACGCGATGCCGCGCATGTAGTGCGCGGCGCTCGAGCCGTTCAGCCCGTGCAGCAGGAGAATGGTGGGACGCCCCCAGGGATCGGGGTGCCAGTGACAGTCGGCGACCACGCGCGCGTCGTGATCGACGTCGAAGAAGCGGCGCACCGGCGCGGGCAGGCGCGGAAAGTATCGGGGGTTGCCCCAGCCGAAGAGCGTCATCGCGTGGCCGTTCCTGAGCGATGCGCGAGGCGCGAACGTCGAAGTCACCGCGGTTCTGGGTTACCCTTCGTCAGCCGTCGGGCCGTAAATCGCGGGCACCGGCACGTCGTTGAGGCGGAGGTAGACGCTCAGCTGCCCGCGGTGATGGACGAGGTGATAGAGCACGAACATCCGGAACGCGACGGCGCGCGGCAGCGAAAACAGCTCGTGCTCCCCGCGCATCAGCTTCCACGACGCGTTCAGCTCGGCGTCGGTCCGGTCGAGGGCGGCGCGCGTCCGTGCGACCGCGGCGTCGAACTGCACCAGCACGTCGGCGCACGAGCCGCCGGCGGCCAGGTTCGGCGGACCTGCGTCGAGGTCGTACGACGCGTCGGTCAGGATCGTCGTGCCCCAGTTGGGAAGATTCGAGAGATGCGTCGCCAGGCCGCCGAGCGTCATGGACTTCTCATGCGGTTGCCAGCCGAGGCGTGCGTCGGGCACGCGGGCGAGCAGCCGCCGCGTCGTCCCCATCTCGTGATCGAACTCGGCGAGCAGGATGTCTTTGAGCGCCATGAGTCGCGTGCGTAAGGTCATTCTACTTGCGTTGCTCGCGGCGCTTCCGGCCGCGGACTGCGGACGGCCGGCGCCGCCGCCGGCGCAGCGCGCGCCGGCACTGCCGCCGGTGTCGGGCGCCCTGACCGTCGCGGGCCTCTCGCGGCCCGTTCAGATCGTCCGCGATCGATGGGGCATTCCGCACATCACCGCGCGCAGCACGCACGATCTGTTCGTCGCGCAGGGCTTCGTGCAGGCGCAGGATCGGCTGTTCCAGATGGATCTCTGGCGACGGTCCGTGCAGGGCCGGCTCGCGCAGGTGCTCGGTCCGAACTTCATCGACCGCGACGCGATGACGCGGCGTCTGCAGTACCACGGCAGCCTCGACGCAGAGTGGGCGAGCTACGGCGCCGACACGAGAGCGATCGCCGAGGCGTTCGTGACCGGCGTCAACGCCTGGGTCGTCGTCGCTCGCCGGGATCCGCCCGAGGAGTTCGCGCTGGCGGGCTGGTTGCCCGAGCTGTGGCGTCCCGAAGATCTTCTGAACAGGACCGACGCGTTTCTCGCGAGCGGCGATGCGGCGGTCGAAGCCGTGCGCGCTCAGCTCACCGCGTCGGTCGGCGAGGCGCGCGCGCGGGCGCTGCTGCCCGGTGCGACGTTTCGCGGCGCTCCGCCGGGCCTGGATCTCGAGAAAGCGGGCGTCGTCGTCGGCGAAGCGCTGCGGCGGGCCGGCACGCCGCCGTTCTTTTTAGGATTTGCCCATCCGATCACGGCCAGCCTGAAGGCCGGCACTACAGGTGTCGGCTCGAACGCGTGGGCGATTCCGGCGTCGCGATCACAGACAGGGGCGCCGATCGTCGCGAACGATCCGCATCGCCCGCTCGCGAACCCGTCGCTGCGCTACCTCGTGCATCTGCAGGCGCCCGGGCTGAACGTGATCGGCGCGACGTCGCCGTGGCTGCCCGGCGTCGTCATCGGCCACAACGATCGCGTCGCGTGGGGCATGGCGGCATCTTCCGCCGACACCGAAGACGTCGTCGTCGAGCCGGCGAGCGCGCGCGTCGAGCGCATTGCCGATCCCATTGTCGTCAAGGGCGAAGCGAAGCCGTTTCCCTTCGAGCGCGAGTACACCCGCAACGGCGTCGTCATCGCCTCGGATCGCGAGCACGGCCTCGTGTTCACGCTGAAGTGGAGCGGCTTTGCGCCTGGCGGCGCGGGTGAACTGGCGGCGATCGGCCTCGATCGCGCCGGTTCGGTGGCGGCGCTCCGCGAGGCGCTCGGCCGGTGGCGGATGCCGGTGGTGGACGTCGTGTTCGCGGACGCCGGCGGGGTGGGCAGCCAGATCGCCGGCGCCGACGCGCGCGCGCGCCGGCACGTGTCCGGCGGCGTCGTCATCGCCGCGAACGAGAACGCCGCGCGGACGAATCGGCTGACGCAGATCTTCAGCGGGTCGTCGCGCTTCGCGATCGAGGACGTCCAACGGCAGCAGCGCGACGTGGTGGCGTGGAACGCGGCGCAACTCGTCCCGAGGCTGGCGTCGCTACGGTCACACGATGCGCGGGTGGACGCGGCGCGCCAGGCGCTGCTGGCCTGGGACCGGCGCGTGACGGCGGACTCGCCGGCGGCGGCGCTCTATGTCGCATTCGAGCGCGCGTTGTGGCGCACGCTTGCCGAGGTCCGCGTGCCGGCCACCCTCGTTGACGACTACCTGGGCCAGACGGACTTCGATCTCGCCGAGGCGCTCACGGCCGACAACGCGCTGCTGCTCGAGGCGCTCGGCGTCGCCGCCTCGCAGCCAGCGGCCCAGCCGCGGCGCGTGCTCTTCACGCATCCACTCGCGATTACCGCGGCGGCGCGCCGCGTGTTCGACGTCGGTCCGTTCCCGCAGGACGGATACGCGAACACCGTGATGGCGTCGTTCACGCGGTCGAACGTGGACGTCGGCGCGTCATTCCGCGAGATTCTCGATGTCGGCGACTGGGATCGCTCGGTGGCGACGAACGCGCCGGGACAGTCGGAGTGGCCGCGCAGCCCGCATGTCGCCGATCTCGCGAAGCTGTGGGCAGCAGGCGAGTACTTTCCGCTGGTTTTCTCGAACGCCGCGATTCAGCAGAACGCCGAATCGACGTTGGTCCTTCAGCCACGATAGGCAGGCCTTCAGGCCTGCTCTCACTTCACCTTGTGGCAGTGGTAGCAGCCGAACGCGAAGTGCTCGCGGTTGTATTCATACGTCCGCGTGAAGTCGTACGGCGGACGATGGAGCAGGTGCGCCATGCCGGGCATCACGACCTCGCGCATGTAGCCCGCCTTTGACGTCTTGTCGGGCTCGGCGGAGTAGCCGTAGATCGCGTTGCGCATCTGCGCGTCCATCGGACCGCCGAAGTTTTCCCATCCGGCCTCGCGCACGATTGGCCGCGGCAGCGCGGCGACGCCAGGCATTCGCCAGCCGCTCGCCTCGGCGGAGGCGCCGTGACACGTCGCGCACGTCACCTTGTCGGCCGAGCCCACGATCGGCGCGAGCGCCTGCCGCGCCCACGGCATCACCTCGGTCTGCATGAACCGCACGATCGCCGCGTGGTCGCGCTTCTGCCCGTGCGGATAGATTTCATCGTTGTCGGGATATGACACCGACGGCGTCTTCCCGTGCAGGCCGACGACAACGGCGACGACCGACGCAACGACGAGCAGGATGGCGGTCAGCCCCTCACGCGTGCCCGGCGTCGCGACGCGCGGCTCCCACGCCATCGTCTCGCGCACGGCGTCTCCGTCGCGGCGCGCGACGGGATCGGCCGCCAGCAGTTCGATCAGCGCAGCCAGTTGAGCGCCCTGCCGGACGCCGCGCAGGACGAGCCCCCGCCGCCGCGGATCGCGTGAGCGCACCTCGACCGTGGACAGCCCCAGGACACGCTGCAAGCCGGTCTGCTGGCGATGGACGTCGCCGACGTCGTCGAGCGCCAGCTCCTCGTCGCCGGAGACGATGCGGAGATCGCTGATGAAATAGCGGCGGCCGGTCAGGAGCCGCCGCTCCCACGGGGTCATGTGGCGTTACGAGGGCTTCGAGAAGTTGACCTTCGGCACCTGCTGCGCCTCGGGCGGCGCTTCGAAGAACGGATAGTCCTTGAAGTGGAAGAGGCTCGCGGTGATGTTGCCGGGGAACTGCCGGCGCATCGTGTTGTATTCCTGCACGCGCTCGTTGTAGCGCATGCGCTCGGTCGCGATGCGGTTTTCGGTGCCCGACAGCTCGTCCATCAGGCCGTTGAACTGCTCGTTCGCTTTGAGGTTCGGATAGTTCTCGACGACGAGGAGCAGACGGCCGAGCGCCGTGGTCTGCTGGTTCGCCGCGGCAATCGTCTCCTCGGGCGATTTCGCGTTGAGCAGCCGCGATCGCGAGTCGGCGATGTCCTTGAACACGCTCTCCTCGTGCCCGGCGTAGCCCTTCACGGTCTCGACCAGGTTCGGGATCAGGTCGTTTCTGCGCTGCAGCTGGTTCTGCACCTGCGCCCACTGGGCCTTGACCGCCTCTTCCTGGCCGACGAACTTGTTGTACGAACAGCCTGAAAGCGGAACCGCGACCAGTCCGAGCACGAGTACCTGAACCGCACGTCTGCGAAGTCTGTTCATAAACTCCATCCTACCAGCCTCCACTCGCGCCGCCGCCACCGCTGCCGCCGCCGCCAAATCCGCCGAAGCCGCCGCCGAAGCCGCCCCCGCCGAATCCGCCGCCGCGGCCGCCGCCGAACCCGCCGACGCCGCTCGACCATCCGCTCCAGGGCCCGAGGCCCCACAGGAGCATCCCGGCGCCCGGACCACCGCCGATGCGGCTGATGACCAGAATCGCGATGAAGATGAGGACGGGAATGAGCAGCGGGAAGTTCTGCCCGCCACCGCCGCCGTCCTCGTCGGCCGGCACCTGCACGTCCTGCAGCGTCACCCCGCGGGCCTTCGCGACCCGTCCGACGATGCGCGCGGTGCCGGCGAGCAGGCCCTGCCCGTAGCCGCCGCTGCGGAACTCGGGAATCATCACCTGCCGGATCGTCTCGCCGGCGAATCGATCGGTGATGAACTGCTCCAGGCCATACCCGACCTCAATGCGAACGCGCCGCTCCTTGAGCGCGAGCACGATCAGCAGGCCGTTGTCGTTGCTCTTGGTGCCCACGCCCTTGCCGTGGTTTTCGAAGAGCTTCGTCGCATATTCCTCGATGCCGGCGGATCCCTCGATCGTCGGCACCGTCGCGACGACGACCACGTCGCCGCTCGCTTTCTGCAGCGCCCGGCTCAGCCGATCGATGCCCGCGGCGCTCTGCGGGTCGATGACGTGCGCGAAGTCGTTGACCGGACCGGTCAGTTCCGGCAGATCGGCCGCACGGGCGGATCCGGCGAGCAGCAGCACGAACAGCAGTCGCGCGGCGCTTTGCGCGCCGCGTCGGCGGAGGCGGCCCTGAACGGGCCGCCCTACGAGCGCAGTTACTTCGCAGCCGACCATGTGTCCACGCGCCGTGTGAGTGTCTCCACCGACTCCAGATACCCCGGAAAAATGCGAGCGGCTTCCTCGTTCGAGATTTCCTTGACGCCGACGAGCGCCGTCACCGCGTCCGCCGTGGGAGACGTCTTCTCCAGACGCGCCAGGTTCTCGAGCAGCGACTTCCACGCCGGGGCCGAACGCACGATCAGCACAGCCAGCGCGTCGTCGCGCCCTCGCGCTTCGACGTAGCCTTCGCGCAGGTGCAGCAGGTGGCTGCGCGCCTGGACTTCGCATGCCCATCGGAGATCAGATTGTTCGACGTGCAGGCCGTCGAACGGGTTCACGCCGGCGACGACGACGTGGTCGGCGAGGAAGGCGGTGAACTCGAAGGGGAAGACGTCGAGTGAGCGCTCGAGTTCGGCCCTGGGCAGGATGAGCGGCGTCGCGAGGCCTTCGTCGTGCCACGCCGCAATCCGTTTCGCGCACGCGCGCAGGTCGTCCGGCGTGAGCGTCTGCACGACGACGAGCGCATGGACGAGCGCCGGCTCGTGCTGGCCGTGATGCCCCCGCTGATGATGGCTCGCGGCGGCGTGCGCGCGGGCGCCGTAGTGAACGAGCGAGACGAAGCGGCCGCCGAAGATCCCGCGGACGTCGCCGTCGAGCGCCTGGAGCGCGGAAGAAGCGTCGGTCATGTGAGTATTATTAGCGCATGCGCCTGCGCGAGTTGAGCATCGGGTGTTTCGGCGGCGGGACGGGCATGCCGAGCGTCCTCGGCGGTCTCAAGAGCAACCCGTGGCTGCACGTCAACGCCGTGGTGACGATGTTCGACAGCGGCGGAAGCTCCGGCCAGCTGCGCGACGAGCTGGGCGTGCTGCCGCCAGGCGACATCCTCAAGTGCGCGCTCGCCCTGTCGCGCAACGCGCGTGAGGCGCGCCGGGTGCTGCTCGCGCGGCTGCCCACCCTCGAGCACGCGCGCCTCGGCGGCCACACCGGCGGCAACCTGCTGCTCTCGATGATGCAGAGCTACAGCGGCGACTTTCTCAACGCGGTGGACGGGCTGCGCGCGCTGCTCGGCTGCCGCGGCCGCGTGTGGCCGGTCACCGTCGAGAGCGCGCAGATCTGCGCGCAGTACGACGACGGGTCGATCACGCGCGGCGAGGTCGAAGTGGACGCGGAGCAGACGTCGGGACGGCTCGTCCACCGCGTGTGGCTCGAGCCGCCTGTCGCGATTCACCCGGTCGTCGCGAACGCCATCGCGCAGTTCGACGCGGTGGTCATCGGGCCAGGCAGCTTCTACACGAGCCTGCTGCCGAACTTCCTGGTGCGCGGCGTGCCCGAGGCGCTCGCTCATATGCGCGGGCCGATCATCCTCGTCGCGAACCTTTTGACCGAGGGCGGCGGCATGGCCGGGTTCACCGCCGCCGACGCCGTCGCGCGCATCGAGGAAGCCATCGGGCGACGAGTGGACGTCGTCATGGTCAACACGGCCCGGCCGGCGCCCGACGTCCTC
>CAZOIK010000022.1:0-30248 GCA_964579765.1 uncultured Bifidobacteriaceae bacterium | reverse complement strand
ACGGCGGCCGCGACGACCGCACGCCTGAGCGGACGCGTCGTCGCCGGCGACACGGGCCGCCCGATCAAACGCGCGCGGGTCTTCATCTCCGCCGCGGAGCTGCCCGGCGGGCGCGGCATGCTCACCGACGACGACGGCGCGTTCGACTTCTCCGATCTGCCGGCGGGCCGCTACACGATCACCGCGTCGAAGAGCGGATACATCCAGCTGTCGTACGGCCAGCGGCGTCCGCTGCAGGCCGGCACGCCGCTCCAGTTGCTCGACAGCCAGCAGCTCAAAGGCATCAACTTCACGCTGCCGAAAGGGGGCGTCATCACCGGCCGCGTGTCGGACGACACGGGCGACGTCATGCCGGGCGTCGTCGTCAGCGTGTCGCGCTATCAGTACGCGCAGGGCGATCGACAGCTCGTGCCCGCGGGCAACGCGCAGACCGACGATCGGGGCGTCTATCGCGTGTGGGGCCTCAATCCGGGCGATTACTACGTCAGCGCGGTCGCGCGATCGGACGGGTTCGGCGGGCGCGGCGCGCCTGGGCGCGGATTCGGCGGTCGTGGCGGAGCGTTCGCCGGCGGACGCGGCGGCCGGGGCGGGGCCGACGACGAGCAGGATCAATTGATGTACGCGCCGACGTACTATCCGGGCGTGCCCTCGGCCGCCGACGCGCGCGCCGTGACGGTCGGCGTCAGCCAGGAAGTGCTCGACATCGACTTCGGCCTCCAGCTCGTGCGCACGTCGCGCGTCAGCGGCCACGTCGAAAACCCGGACGGCTCCTGGGCGGCGGGCGGCAACATCGTCCTGTCGCCGCAGGCCAACCCGCGCAGCCGTGCGCTCGGCGGCGTCTTCGGCGGCCGCATCGGGTGGGACGGCCAGTTCTCGATCGCGAACATCCCCCCCGGCAGCTACACGCTGCACGCGCGCAACAACGATCGCGACGCGCCGCTCTCGACGTCACGGCCGCTCTCGGTCGCCGGCGGCGACCTCACCGGCGTCGTCGTGGTGCTCGAGACCGGCGGGTCGATCGCCGGCACGATCGTGTTCCAACCCGGCAGCACGAGTCCGCCGTCCGATCCGACACAGGTGCGGATTGCCGCGCCGGCGGCCGACCCCGAAGACAACATCGGCCCGACGCCCAACCCGCGCGTCAGCAAGGACGGCACGTTCGTCATGGACGGCGTCAGCGTCGGCGCGCACTTCATCCGGCCCAACGGCGGCGGCGCGCTGCGGGGATGGAACCTGAAGTCGGTGACCGTTGACGGCCGCGATGTGACGGACACGCCGCTCGCCGTCCGCAGCGGTCAGAAGATCTCGAACGTCGTCGTGACGTTTACGGACAAGGTGAACGAGATCGACGGCACGATCGCC
Organism: uncultured Bifidobacteriaceae bacterium; assembly: GCA_964579765.1. Taxonomy (GTDB): domain Bacteria; phylum Acidobacteriota; class Vicinamibacteria; order Vicinamibacterales; family CAVVIG01; genus DATNBT01. Next base: position 28,886 of record CAZOIK010000022.1, on the reverse strand, counting down.
GACGCGCAGCGCAACCCCGTCACCGAGTACACCGTGCTCGCCTTTTCGACCAACAGCGACGTCTGGCGGCCGCAGTCGCGCCAGATCGCCACCGCGCGTCCCGATCAGACCGGGATGTACAAGATTCGCAACCTGCCCGCCGGCGAGTACTACGTCGTCGCCGTTGATCCGTCAGAGCCCGGCGAATGGTTCGAGCCCGCGTATCTCGATCAGCACCGCGCCGGCGCCGCGCGCGTGACGCTCGGCGAGGGCGACGTCAAGACGCAGGACTTCAGAGTCGCGCCGTAGTCCTCATAAGTCTCCGAACAGGAACTGCAGCACGCTGATTGCCGCGACGGGCGTCGCGTCGGCGCGGAGCGTGCGGTGACCGAGCGTCACCAGCCGCACGTGATGCGCGCGGGCGGCGGCGATTTCTCCCTCGGTCCAGCCGCCTTCGGGGCCGACGAAGAGGGTCGCGTCCGGCGGCACCGGGCGGCCCTGCAGCGCCGACAGCGGCTCGGCGCCCTCGCCGCCCGCCGCGCCCGGCTCCACGAGCATGACGTCGTGCGCGCTCCGCGGATCCTGCAGAAACGACTCGAGCGTGAGCGGGCGCCTGATGTCGGCGAGCACCGCGCGCTTCGACTGCTTGGTTGACGCGAGCGCGACGCGGCGCCAGCGCTCGAGCCGCTGACCGTTCGTCAGCTGCGCGACGGTCGATTCCGTGCGGGCCGTCACGAGCGGCTGCACGGCCGCGACGCCCAGCATCACCGCGTCGCGGACGATGTCGTCCATCTTGTCGCCTTTGATCACCGCCTGCGCGAGCGTCAGCGCGACCGCCGGCTCGGCCGCCGGCTCGACGCGCGCGACGATCTGCACGCGCACGTCGCGCCGCTCGGCCGCGACGACGCGCGCCGAGAACTCGTGGCCGCGCCCGTCGAAGACCGCCACCATGTCGCCGACGCCGAGCCGCAGCACGCGCGTGAGGTGCTCGCCCTCGTCGCGCGGCAGCGTCACCGTCTCGTCTCCCGGATCGAGCGCCGGCGCGAAAAATCGATGCAACGCGTGGATTATACGAACTGTTCCGCAGGAGAAACCACGAAGCCGCGAAGATCACGAAGACGCACGACTTCAATCGGTACAAAGCAGGCTTCGTGCGTCTTCGTGCGCTTCGTGTCTTTGTGGTTTCTCTTTAGCTGCTATACTTTGCGCGGATGTTCTTCCGCGGTCAGATTGTCGGGAAATACAAGATCCTCTCGACTATTGGCAGCGGAGGCTTCGGCACGGTCTTTCTCGCCGACGACACCTGGATCGACAAGAAAGTCGCGCTCAAGGTTCCCCACAAGCAGAATCTCGACTTCGGCGAGCTGCTGCGCGAGCCGCGCCTGCTCGCCTCGCTCAGCCACCCGAACGTCGTCACCATCCTGACCGCGGAGAAGCAGGAGACCGTCTTCTTCATCGTCATGGAGTACGTGCCCGGCGAGACGCTCGAGGCGGTCATCACGCGCGAGGGCGCGCTCGACATGGCGCGCGCGCTCGACTACACGTGCCAGATCTGCAACGCCGTCGATCACGCGCACAAGGCCGGCGTGCTGCACCGCGACCTGCGCCCGAGCAACGTGCTCGTCGGCGACAGCGGATTGCTCAAGGTCGCCGATTTCGGGACGTCGCGCTTCCTCGAAATCGCCGCCCACGGCACGACGGTCATCGGGAGCCCGCCGTACATGGCGCCCGAGCAGTTTCACGGCAAGGCGGTCTTCGCCTCCGATGTCTACTCGCTCGGCGTGACGATGTACCAGATGCTGACGGGGATGCTGCCGTACGACACGCCGTCGCCGCAGGATCTGGAGCGGCTGATGCGCGGCGATCTCGTCTCGGCGCCGCGGACGAAGAACCCGAAAATTCCCAAAGCGCTGAACGACATCGTCCTGAAGGCGATGGCGCCCGACATCCACGCGCGCTATCAGCGCGCCGGCGAACTGCTCGAGGACGTGCTGGCCGCCCGCGGCAGCATGGCCGTCCGGCGGACGCCGCGGCCCACCGGACTCGGCCTGTCCACGGGCGCCGGCGCCGACACGGAAGGCGCCGAAGACATCCAGACGCGGCTCAAGGCGCGCGACGCGCCGCAAAGTCCCCGCTTCTGCTGGCACTGCCGCAAGCCCCTGCACGCGCGGGCGGATCGGTGTCCGTTCTGTGGAGAGAGCCAGTAGTCCCCAGTCCCCAGTCCCCAGTCCCCAGTCAGGTCACCCACTCGCCAGATCTCTAAATTCCCCAATCCGCTATGATGGTTCGATAAGGAGCACTTATGGCGTTCCCGGGGACCGGCAAGATCTGGATGAACGGCAAGTTCGTGGACTGGAAGGACGCGAATATCCACATCGCGACCCACGTCATCCACTACGGCAGCGGCGTCTTCGAGGGCGCGCGCTGCTATGAGACGCCGAAAGGCTCGGCGTGCTTCCGCCTGGAACCCCACATGCGCCGGCTGATGGAGTCGGCCAAGATCTACCGGATGGAATATTCGCTGGACCTGCAGGGCTGGATGAACGCCGTCCTCGAGACGATCCGCGTCAACCAGATGAAGTCGTGCTACATCCGCCCGATCGTCTATCGCGGCTACAAGGAGCTCGGCGTCAACCCGATCGGCATCCCCGTGGACGCGGCGATCATGGTTTGGGACTGGGGCGCCTACCTCGGCGGCGCCGCGGTGGAAGAAGGCGCCGACGTGAAGGTCAGCTCCTGGAACCGCATGGCGCCCAACACGCTGCCGGCCCTCGCCAAGACGACGGCCAACTACGCCAACTCGCAGCTGATCAAGATGGAAGCCCTGGCCGACGGCTACTCGGAAGGCATCGCCCTCGACGTCCACGGCAACATCAGCGAAGGCAGCGGCCAGAACATCTTCATCGTCCGCCACGGCGAGCTCTTCACGCCGCCGCTCGGGTCGTCGGTCCTCGGCGGCATCACGCGCGACTCGATCATCACGCTGGCGCGCGAAGCCGGCTATACGGTCCACGAGGCCGTCCTGCCGCGCGAGCTGCTCTACCTCGCCGACGAGGTGTTCTTCGTGGGCACGGCCTCCGAAGTCACGCCGGTGCGGTCGGTGGACCGCATCAAAGTCGGCGACGGCAAGCCCGGCACCGTCACCAGGGCCCTTCGGACGGCCTTCTTCAAGGTCATCAACGGCGAGGTCCCCGACCGCCACGGCTGGCTGACCTACGTGTATCCCCAGGAAGCCGGCCTGCGTGACAGGCCCAAAGCTGTAGCCTCGGGCGGCCGATAAGAGGGCATAAGGCCGAGCCCTTTGCCCTCTAGCGATGCAGATTAACGACCTCCTGAAGACCGCCGTCGAAGCGGGAGCCTCCGACCTGCACGTCAAGGTCGGAAGCTTCCCGATGATGCGCCTCCGCGGCGCGCTCGTCCCCGCCAGCGAAGAAAAACGGCTCGATCACAACGACGTCGTCGCCATGAGCGCGGCGGTGATGTCGAAGGTCCACGCCGACAAGTTCAAGGACGCCAACGAAGTCGATCTGGCGTACGGCGTGCCGGGCCTGGGCCGCTTCCGCGTCAACGTCTTCCAGCAGCGCGGCACGGTCGGCCTGGTCCTGCGCGTCATCCCGACGCAGATCAAGACGATTGACGAGCTCGGCCTGCCGCCGGTGCTGAAGAAGCTCGCCTCGGAAGAGCGCGGGCTCGTGCTCGTCACCGGCACCACCGGCAGCGGCAAGAGCACGACGCTCGCCGCGATGATCGACCACATCAACAAGACGCGCAAAGCGCACGTGATGACGGTCGAGGATCCGATCGAGTTCCTCCATCGCGACCAGCAGTCGATCGTCAACCAGCGCGAGGTCGAGGTGGACACGCGATCGTTCGCCTATGCGCTCCGCAGCGCGCTGCGCCAGGACCCGGACGTCATCCTCGTCGGCGAAATGCGCGACTTCGAGACCATCGAGACGGGCCTGCTCGCCGCGGAGACGGGCCATCTGGTCTTCTCGACGCTGCACACGCTCGACGCGACGGAGACGATCAACCGCATCATCGCCGTCTTCCAGCCGCACCAGCAGAAGCAGGTCCGTCTGCAGCTGGCGAGCGTCCTCAAGGGCGTCATCTCGCAGCGTCTGATCCCGAACGCCGAGGGCACCGGCCGCGTGCCGGCCGTCGAGGTCATGGTCAGCACCGCCTTCATCCGCGACTGCATCGTGGACAAGGACAAGACGTCCATGATCCACGGGGCGATCGCCGCCGGCACGTCGCAGTACGGCATGCAGACGTTCGACCAGTCGATTTTCGGCTTGTACTCCCACGGCCTGGTGTCGTACGATGAGGCCCTGCGCTGGGCCAGCAACGTTGACGAGTTCAAGCTGAAGGTGCAGGGCATCTCGACGACGGCCGACATGAGCCGCGACCAGATGGCGCAGGCGGTGACCGGCGGCAAGCCGCCGGAGATCACTCGATTCGGCGGCTGACCTCATGTGACACGACGACACTACCTGCTCTCGGCCGTCGCGATCGCGGCGCTCGCGCTGCTCGTGTTCACGCTGCGGCGCGTCCCGACGCCGCTGCCCGACGCGCAGTTCTACGCGTCGATCGCCAGGGAGACCGAACTCCACGGCGTCGGCATCCCGTCCGTCCTGCGCCACTCCCCGCTCGCCGTCGATCACACCGACTTTTACGGGCCGGTCTTCTTCACGGCCGTCGCGCGCGCCTTCGACTGGTTCGGCGTGTCGCTTCGCAGCCTCCGCGGCGTGAGCCTGCTCGGCGCGCTGCTTCTGGTGCTGTCGGCGGCGCTGCTCGCGCACGCCGTCAGCGGAGAGCGCTGGCGATGGCTCTGGGCGGCGGCGCTGCTGCTGCTCACGCCCGAGATCCAGCGGAACGCGACCGCCGGCACGATGGACACGCTGGCCGTCGGCTGCGAGATGCTCGCGCTCGCCGTGTTCGTGTGGGGACTGCGCGCCGAGCGCCGGCGCGCGTGGTACGGCGCGGCCGCCGGTCTGCTCCTGACGTTCGGCGCGTTGACGACCCCACGCACGTACCCCTTCGCCGCGGCGTTCTTCACCGCGGGCCTGTTGTGTCCCTGCATGACCGCCGGCGAGCGCCGGCTGGCGTGGCGTCAGCTGGCGGCGGCCGGCGGCACGTTCGCAGTCGCGATGGGCACATGGGCGATCGTCTCGCACGACAGCGTGTCCCACTGGGCGCGTTACATGTCGTTCATCCTGACCCACGAGGATTCGGACGTCGCTGTCGTGCCGTCGGCGACGCGTCACTGGCTCTTCAGCGTCGGCACCGCGATCACGCCCTTCGTCAGCGCTGTCTCGGCGATCGCGATCGCGGCCCTCTGTTCGCGCGTGAGCCGCCGGCACCAGCGCGCCGGCCTCGCCGGCTTCGTCCTGCTCACCGGCTGGACCGCCTTCGTCGGCGGCGCGGTCGCGATGAACCTGACGTTCCAGAAGACGACGTACATCGCGCTGCCGCTGTTCATCGCGGTTCTGGCGATGCCGTACGAGAACATGGATCTGCATCCTCGCGCCGTCACTGGAGCCGTGACGACGCTCCTCGCCGTCGAGCTCGTGGTGAGCGCCGTCTGGTACGCGCGCGTCGCCGCGACCTGGGACGCTCGCGATCCGGATGCGGTCTACGCGTTCTTCGATCAGCACGTGCCGCGCGGCTCCGCGGTGATCGGGTTGTACGGGCCGTACTACATCGCCGTCGAGCGCAGCGGCTCGCGCTATCGGTCGATCTCGCGTCGCAGCTGGGCCGACTGGGCGCGCTGGGTGCCGATCATCGAGCCGGAAGCCGTCGTCGAAGCGCGCGACGTGCCGACGACACCCACCGGCGAGCGGTACCTTATCTGGGGTCCCGACGATCGGCTGCCGGCGGCCTACGCGTGTGCGGGCGGCCACGACGTCGCGACGTTCCGGCCCGCGCCCACGCGTCTTCGACTGCTCGGTTCGCTCGGTAGCCGCACGTGGGACACGGGCTATCCGCCGATCGTCCTGTACCACCTGCCGGCAGGCTGCCCGACCGGATACGATCCGACCCGTTAGAGATGCCGAGTGACGCTCAGCGCGCCTACGTGGACGCGCTCCGCATGCTCGCCCGCCGCGAGCTGTCCGAAGCGCAGGTGCGCCAGCGGCTCGCCCGCCGCGAACACAGCGAAGAGGCCATCGACGAGGCCGTCGCGCGACTGATCGCCGAGCGCGCGATTGACGACGGACGCGTGGCCGAGGCCATCGCGCGCAGCGAGACGTCCATCCGGAAGCGCGGGCGCCTGCGCGTGACGCGCAAGATTCAGAGCGCCGGCGTCTCGGCGTCCACCGCGAAGCGGGCCGTTGACGAGGCGTTCGGCGCCATCGACGGCGACGCGCTGCTCGAGTCGGCGCTCGCCAAACGCCTGCGCCGCGGGACGACCGCCATCGACGAGCGCGAGTTCAACCGCCTCTACCGCTACCTCGTCGGCCAGGGCTTCGAGCCCGATCGCGTCCTGGCGCGCCTGCGCACGCTGCGGAAGTAGCGTCCGGCTTCAGCCGGACGCTATGATGATCCGAATGACCTCCAACGAGATCCGCTCGTCCTTCCTGAAGTTCTTCGAGAGCCGCGGCCACCGCATCGTCCCGAGCTCGCCGCTCGTCCCGGCCGACGACCCGACGCTGCTCTTCACGAACGCCGGCATGAATCAGTTCAAGGACGTGCTGCTCGGCCGCGAGAAGCGCGACTACTCGCGCGCCACGACGTGCCAGAAGATCATGCGCGTGTCGGGCAAGCACAACGACCTCGACAACGTCGGGCCGTCGCACCGCCACCACACGTTCTTCGAGATGCTCGGCAACTTCTCGTTCGGCGACTACTTCAAGCAGCAGGCGATCCCGTTCGCGTGGGAACTGCTGACCGACGTCTGGAAGATGCCGAAGGACAAGTTCGTCGTCTCGATCTTCAAGGGCGAGAACGGCATCCCGCGCGACGACGAGGCGTACGAGATCTGGCGGACGCTCGGCATCCCGCACGAGCGCATCCTGGAGCTCGGCGAAGACGACAACTTCTGGTCGATGGGCGACACGGGGCCGTGCGGCCGGTCCTCGGAGATCTACTTCGTCCGCGGCGGCTCCGGCATCGACCCCGAGATCGAGATCTGGAACAACGTGTTCATGGAATTCGAGCGCGGCGCCGATGGGACGCTGACCCCGCTCCCCGCGCGGTCGATCGACACCGGGATGGGATTCGAGCGCATTGCCGCCGTGCTGCAGCAGAAGACGTCGAACTACGACACGGACATCTTCCAGCCGCTGCTGCATCGCATCGGCGAGATGGCCGGCGTGAGGTACGGCGCGGACGAACGCACCGACATCTCGATGCGGGTGGTCGCCGACCACATGCGATCGACGACCTTCCTCATCGGCGACGGCGTGATTCCGTCGAACGAATGGCGGGGGTACGTGCTGCGGAAGATCATGCGGCGCGCGATGCGGCACGGGAAGCACCTCGGCTTCACCAAGCCCTTCATGCACCGGCTCGTCGCGGTGCTGGATCGCGAGATGGGCGACGCGTACCCGGAGGTGCGCACCAGCCGCGAGATGATCGAGAAAACCATCCTCGCCGAGGAGAACCGGTTCGAGGCGGTGCTCACCGAAGGCCTGCCCCGTCTCGAGGCCGAGCTCGCCAAAGTGAGCGGCACCAAAAGCAAGGTGTTGTCGGGCGAGGTGGCGTTCAAGCTGTACGACACGTTCGGCGTGCCGTTCGACTTCATCGAGGACACCGCCACGACTCAGGGCGTGGCGGTGGACAAAGCCGGGTACGAGCGCGCCATGGAAGGTCAGCGCGACAAGGCACGCGCCAGCAGCGGATTCGCGGCCGGCAAGAAGGAGGCGGGCTTTCCGCTGGATCTCGAAGGCGCGTCGCACGAAGCCGGCGACCACTTCGAGGGCTACGCGACCACGCGCGTGACGGGCGTGCCGATCGTGGCTATGTGGGACGCCGATCGGCAGCCGGTGCAGCAGCTCGGCGCCGGCGAATCGGGGTACGTCGCGCTCGCGCGGACGCCGTTCTACGTCGAGTCCGGCGGCCAGGTGTCCGACTCCGGCCGCATCGCCAACGCGGCGGGCGCCGTCGGCGTTGTCGAAGGCCTCGCCCGGACCGGCGCGGGCACGCCGCGCGCGCATCAGGTGCGCGTGGCGAACGGCACGCTGAAGATGCGCGACATCGTCACGGCCGAGGTCGATGCCGACGTCCGCGACGCGACGCGGCGCAATCACACGGCGACGCACCTGCTCCACGCGGCGCTGCGTCAGGTGCTCGGCGCGCACGTCAAGCAGGCGGGATCGCTCGTCGCGCCGGACCGGCTGCGCTTCGACTTCGTGCACTTTCAGCCCATCACGCGCGACGAGCTGGATCGCGTCGAGCGCATCGTCAACGAGCAGATCTGCCGCAACACCCAGGTGACGACGGAGGTGGACGTCGCACCGGAGAAGGCGATCGCCGCCGGCGCGATGGCGCTGTTCGGCGAGAAATACGGCGACAAGGTCCGCGTCGTCAGCATCCCTGGATTCAGCATGGAGCTGTGCGGCGGCACGCACGTGCGCGCGACCGGCGACATCGGCTTCTTCGCGATCCTCGCCGAGAGCGGCGTCGCCGCCGGCGTGCGGCGCGTCGAAGCCGTCACCGGCGCCGGCGCGGTCGCGTGGGCGCAGGAACAGCGCAAGGCGCTCGAGGCCGTGATCGACAGCCTGAAGGTCAATCCCGATCAGGCCGTCGCGGCGATCGAACGCCTGCAGGCCGAGAGCAAGCGGCTCGCTCGCGAGGTGACGCAGCTGAAGACGAAGCTCGCGACCGGCGGCGGCGGGACGACGGCCGGCGCGGACGACGCCGTGGACGTCGCCGGCGTGAGGCTCGTGCGCCGCAGGGTGACCGACCTCGACACGGACGCGCTGCGCGGCGTCGCCGACTCGCTCAAGGCCAAGATCAAGTCGGGCGTCGTCGTCCTCGCGTCAACGTCGTCGGAGGGCGACGGCAAGGTGCAGATCGTGGTCGCGGTGACGCCCGACCTGACGTCGAAGATCAAGGCCGGACAGATCGTGAAGGAGATCGCGCCGATTGTCGGCGGCGGCGGCGGCGGGCGTCCCGACTTCGCCGAGGCCGGCGGCAAACGGCCCGAGAAGATCGACGAGATGCTCGACGCGAGCCGAGCGGTCCTCGAACGCCTGCTGTCGTAGACCGGACCCTTCAGTAGCGCGGGCCCTTCAGGCCCGCGTACGTACAGTCCGCGGCTACAATAGCCGATACCCCGGCAGTAAGGTCTCCGTTGACTCGCTTTACAGCGACTGCTGTCTTCGCCTGTGCCTTCCTGGCGGCCGCGCCGGCCCGGGCGCAGATCTATACGTGGACCGACGGCAACGGCCACCTGGTCCTGTCGAACCGCCCGAAGGGCGGCGACGCGCACGCGTACGTCGTCCCGCAGTCCGAGTCGCTTCGGACGACGCGATCGGTAGACGCCGTCAAGAGCTCGCTCTACGACACGCTGATTCGAGACAACGCGGGACTGCGGGGCATCCGCGCGGACCTGGTGCGCGCGGTCGTGCAGGTCGAATCCGGCTTCAACGCGCTCGCGCGATCGCCGAAGGGCGCGCTGGGGCTGATGCAGCTCATGCCGGACACCATCCGCCAGTTCCACGTCACGAACCCGTTCGATCCGGCCGAGAACATCCGCGGCGGCGTGGCCTATCTCAAGCAGCTGCTCGACAAGTATTCGAACAACGAAGTGCTCGCGCTGGCCGCCTACAACGCCGGCCCCGGCGCGGTTGACAAGCACGGCCAGACGGTCCCGCCGTACAAGGAAACGCAGGACTACGTGCGGAAGATCAACAGCATCTCCGCCCGCCCGATCGAGACGCGCACGACGACGGCGATCTACAAGATCACCGAGATCGTGGAGGGTCGTGAGGTCGTCCGCTACTCCGATCGAAAGCCGGCGACCGGCTCGTATCAGCAGATCGGGCGCTAGCTTCCGCCATCCGGCCGTCGTCCCATACCATCGCCGTATTGGCCGCCGAACGTGCGTCGGCGTGTCGCGTTTCCGTGGTCTCGTGTCGTAACGAACAAATGACACCCTGGCTTCTACGCGCCGAATGCTCAGCGACTTGGAGACACGCCAGCGGCGGGCGCGACCCGCGTGCTGGTCAGGCGACTGGTACGTCGCGGTGGCGTTCGTGTGCCTGTGGGCCGCGACCCTCACGCCTCTCCTGTCGGTAGCGGCCGCCAACGATCGCCTGGTGCAGGCCTTCAGCACGGACGAGGCTCTTCAGACCAACCTGATTGCCCGGGCACTCCAGGAGCACGCGTGGGGCTTTCAGTTCGGCGCCTACGGCCACTTCTATCTGAATCTCGCGTTGCTGCCACTGAAGGCGTTCTGGCCGGTGACGACCCGTACGATCGTCGTGACGATGCGCGCGCTCAGCCTCGCGGCCGCGGTGGGTCTGCTGCTCTTCGCGTTCGGGTGGGCGCGCCGCGTCTATGGGTCGATCGTGGGCTGGCTCGCGCTCCTGCTGATCGCCTTGAACCCCACGGTCTACACCTGGACAGTCGTCGTGCACCCCGACATGCTGCAGGCGCTGTGCCTGCTCGTGGCGCTCTTCAGCACGGTCGCCGCCGTCGAACGGCCGACGACCGCGCGGATCGCCGCGGCGTCGGTCTGCGCCGGCCTCGCCTTCGCCACCAAATACTCGGGGATGTTCGTGCTGCCGCTCATCGCGGCCGCGGCGTTCGGCCGCCGCCATGTCGCCGGCGGACGCGGCGCCGGTCGGCGCACGGCCATCGTGCGCGGCCTGACCGCGCTCGCCGCCGCGGCGATGCTCCTCTGCGGCTTCGCGATCGACGGCGCGTGGATCGTCGCGCACATCTCGGCCGACGGACACGTGGACGTGCCGCTGCCGGTGTCGCTCGACACGGCCGTCTCGATTCTGCGCGGCGCCGGCGCCGCGCTCGCCGTGGTCGCCGCGGCACCGCGCCTCTGGTCGGCGTTCCGCCGGTCCGAGCGCACCGAAACGGTCGCGTGGGGCATCGGCGTCTCGCTCGTCGCGTTCTCGCTGACGTTCGTCTTCGCCTCGCCGTACTCGCTCGCGAAGCTCGCGTTCGTCAAGGGGCTCTACTACGAAGCCGTCGAGACCGGCGCGCGGCTGAACGCCCATTGGGTGGAGACGTGGACGACCGGCGTGTTCTCGACGATGGGGTGGCCAATCGCATTCGCGATCGGCGCGACGGTGCTCGGCTGGCTGGTGGATCGCAGGCGCCACACGCCGGTAGAACACGTGCTCGGCGCCTGGAACGTGCTGTACGTCCTCGTCCTCCTGGCGCCGTTTCACGAGCTCGCGTTGCACTACGCGCTGGCGATCGTCGCGCCCGTGGCCATCCTCGCTGCCCGTGCCGTCGTCGCGGTCCCCGAGGCCCTGGCCTGGCGGGCCCCCCGCGTTCGCCGGGTGGTCGCCGCGGTCGCGGTGACGGCGCTCGCGGCGTCCCAACTGGCCAGCATCGGCGGCCTCTCGCGGGCGCGCCGCAGCGTGCTGGAGCGCGAGCAGTCGCCGATTGCCGTGGCCGGTGGGTGGCTCGCCGAGCACGTGCCGACGGAGTCGAAGATTGTCTACGACTACACGTCGTACGTGCCGCCGACCTTCACGAACACGACGGCGACGTGGGGAGAAACCCGGCAGTGGCTCGCCCGGCTCGACCCGGACGTCGTCGTCGTCAACCGGGCATCGTCGAGACAATGGCGCGGGCCGAACGACGAACCGTCATACGCCGCGTGCCTCGACCAGAACACCTGCGGCTACGCGACTGTGTTCACGATCGAGTCGATCGCGATCTTCCAGAAGCGCGCGCCCGCGGCCTCGGCGGCGCCCTCACTCGGCGCGCTCCACTGAGGTCACGTCGATCCGCTCGTACGCGGGGCCGAGCAGCTCCGTCACAACGAGAACTTCCAGCAGGACCACCGCCGCAAACGCCACGGCCGCCGGCACGAAGACCACCTCGCCCATCACGCCGCGCAGGATCAGCCAGATGACGCCGCCCGCGACGGTGCCCGGCAGCGCGAACATCAGCAGCGCGACGACGATGGCCGCCAGCATGATCAGCCGCTGCCCCATCGCGTCGATGCCGCGCGTACGCTGCTTGCCGAGTTGCACCCACGCGGGGAAGAGCACAGTCGCCGCGTTGTGGACGACGAACTGCGCGGCGATCAGCGCCGGCGCCGCCAGCGCCGCGGCGCACGCGTACGCCCACCGGCTGACGCCCGGCACCTCCGGCAGCGCCGTCCCGGAGAACCACGCCGAGACCAGCAGGCCCGCCCACGCGACCGCCGACACGGCGAGGACGGGCCACGCCATTTCACCGCGAATGACGTCCGCGGCGCGCAGTGGCCAGGTCTTGAGCAGGTCGAGATGTTCGAAGTCGCTGCGCAGGTCCGAGCGCATCATCTGCGGGCCGAACACGACGGCCACGCCGGCGACGATGAGGGAGACGACGCTGACGCCTGCGGCCGGGCCGCGCAGGCCGTTTGCCGCCATCGCCGCGAATGCGATCCCGAAGACGCCGGCGAACGCGGGGAGCGCATAGCGCCACGCCGCCGCGCTCGTCCCTCGAATCGTCTCCATCGCGCCCTTCCAGAGCAGCGCGAGCTCGGGCCGGCCCGACAGCGCGAGCGTCCAGCCTGTCGCCCTCACGCGTGGCGTGGCCGTCTTCGCCTCGGCCCGCTCGACCCGGTACTGCGCGCGTTCGTCGATGACCGTGTCGAGCACCACCGCGCCCGCCAGCAGCCACGCCGTCACGCACGCCAGCACCACGAGCGCCCATCCCACCGCCGGCACGAACGACGTCGCCGTCGAGGCGAGCGGTGGACGCAGCAGGGCGATGAACGGCAGCAGCACGACGTGCGTGGCGCCGGCCGAGGTGGCCCGCGCCAGCCGCACCCAGAAGTCGGTCGAGGCGAGCGACACGCCGGCGAGCGCCGGCGCGGTCCCGGCCGCCACCACGCCGACAGCGCCGACAAACGCCGCGATGACCGCCCACGCTCCCCGGCGCGCCCATGCGCGCGTCGAGCGCAGTCCTGCACGCGTGAGCACGATGGCCGCGCCGTACAGCCTGACGACGACGAGCAGCACCCAGACGCCAATCGCCACGCGCAGGCGGCCGGCGGCCGAGAATGGCACCGCGAAAATCGCGATCACGGCGCTGGCGAGGAGCGAGCCGACTTGCGACCGGACGATGCGATGCGTCAGCAGCTGGCGCCGCGACACGGGCGCAGGAAACAGCAGCTCGGTTTCGGCGTCGGAGAACTCGAGCAGGCCCGGCCGCATCGGCAGCAGCCAGGCCACGGCCGCGACGACGAAGACGACAAGGCCCGCCAGCGACGTCCCCGCCACCGGAAGGATCGACGCCATCGTCGCCGGCCCGCCGCGGCGGCCTGGCCCGTTGCGCACCGCGGCTCCGCCTCCGCGCGCGAAGATCGCGAAGTAGAGGTATGCGGCGCCCACGACGGCGCCGAAGAGGTAGCGCGGCTCGCGCAGGCGCCTCAGCCGCACGAGCGTGCGGTTCTTGAGCGTGCACGCGGCGATGTAGAAGCTCGCGGTGATCATCGTCTCGCAGGCCTGCAGGCCTGCACTACCGCTCTCCCGCCGTGACGCGCAGGAAGATCTGCTCGAGGTTCGAGCCGGCTTCGGCCTCGGCGCGCGACGCCAGTTCGGCGACCGTGCCGTCGGCCACTTTCCTGCCGCGGTCCATGATGACGACGCGCGTGCAGATCTCCTCGACCAGGTGCAGCAGGTGCGACGACACGAGAATCGCGGCGCCGGCGCGGCCGCGGGCGACGATCGTCTGCCGCATCTTGCGGATCCCGAGCGGGTCGAGGCCGGTGAGCGGCTCGTCGAACAGCAGCACCGACGCGTCGCGCACGAGGCCGCACGCGATGACCACCTTCTGCCGCATCCCGCGCGAGAGTTCGCCCGGCAGCGATCGCTCCTTGCCGATGAGTTCGAGCTCCTCGACGAGCGCCGTCGCGCGGCGGTCGAACTCGGGCACCGTATAGAGGCGCGCGATCAGCCGCAGGTGCTCTTCGACGGTCAGGTACTCGAACAGGTGCGGCTCGTCGGGCATGAACGCGAGACGCCGCCGGGCCTCGAGGCCGTCGGTCGCGAGATCGTGGCCGTCCACGGCGATACGGCCCGCCGTCGGCCGCAGAATCCCCGCGAGCGCCCGCAGCGTGGTCGTCTTGCCGGCGCCGTTGGGCCCGATCAGCCCGACGATTTCGCCCGCCGCGACGGTCAACGACAGATCGTCCACCGCGGTGAAGGCGCCGTACGTGCGCGTGAAGTGCTCGACGGCTATCGGCATGGGTGTGTTAGGATTGATGGTTCCCGAGGAGAGACACGACGTGGCTAGTCATGCATCCGCGCTGAAGGCGCACCGACAGAGTCTAAAGAACCGCGAGCACAATCGCCAGTTCCGCTCGCGCCTGCGCGGCGCGCTCAAGGACGTCCGCAGCGCGATTGACGGCAAGGACCTCGCGGCCGCGAAAGACGCCCTGAAGAAGACGATTTCGCTCATCGACAAGATGGCGAGCAAGGGCATCATCCACCGCAACGCGGCGGGCCGCTACAAGTCGCGGCTGCAGACCCGCATCGCCAAGCGCGCGTAGAGCCGAGGCGGTCCTGAAAGGGCCGCCCTACGTACCCGCGCCGTCCGTAGCGCGGGGCTTTCAGGCCCGGGATCTCGTGGCCTCGCCTACCATCGCCTGGCCCCCGCCCCCATCCGGACGCGCTTCCCCGCACACAACTCGACGACCAGCCGCTCGAGCAGGACGCGCGGATCGCCACCCGACCGCTTGAGATCCCGATCGGTCCGGAACAGCGACTCGACCGCGCTCGACACCGACTGCGGCGCGACGTTCGGGAACTTCGTGCGCACCAGCCAGCCGAGCTGCCCCAGGATCTGCTCGGGCGCGGCGCCGGCGTCGAGCATCAGCGACAGCTGGCGGAGCGCGTCGGCCGGCTTCCCGTCCTCGATCGCGTTCGTCATCGCCCAGTCGTCCTGCAGCGCCGCCGGTCCCGCGATCTCGCGGACGTCGTCCATCGTGATCGTCTTCTGGCCGAGCGCATAGCGCAGCAGGCGATCGACCTCGCCGCGCAGCCGCTTCACGTCGCCGGTCGCGCCCTTCGGGTTAGGACGCTCCGGGAAGCCCGCGTGCGCGGCGAGCGTGCGCGCGCCCGCGGGATCGATCTCGACGCCGACCGCGGTGACGCGCGCCTTGATCCACCGCGCGGCGCTCGCGACGTCCTCGGGCGACCCGCAATCGACGAGCGTCGCGTGCTTCTGCAGCAACTTGTAGCTTCGGGTCCGCTTGTCGAGCGACGCCGCCACCAGCACCAGCGTCGTCATGGGCTCGGGCTTCTCGAGCAGCGCCGCGAACGTCTCGGTCGCGCGTTCCGCCGCGTCGCTCTCGCGCTTCGGCGACAGCAGCACCTCCGCCTGCGACACGACGACGACACGGCGCGGCGACATCATCGGCAGCGTGCGCACGGCCGCCGCGAGCGACGCGACGCCGTCGGTCAGCCGGTCGCCGCTCGTCCAGTCGCCCGCGTGCACGCGCTCGACGTTGAACGCGGCGAGCCCCTCGTCCACGAGCGACGTGAACTCGGCGGCAAGCGCCGCCTTCTCGACGTCGTCTTCGCCCTGGAGCAGGTAAACCGGATCGGTGTCGCCGGCGGCAATCTGCTTACGGACGTCGGATGGGGTGCGCGTGGCCATGACGGATGGCGGCTCTGAAAGGGCCGCCCTACGCACGCCTGCGTACGTAACGCCTGCGTACGTAGGCTGGGCCTTTCAGGCCGCCGCTAAAACGCCTCCAGGATCGCGGAGACGACCGTCTTCGCGAAGTCGGTGCTGAGGCGATCGAGCGCGTTCGTGTCCTGGCCGAAGAACGCCGTCGGATCGACCGCGCCCTGCGCCGACTGCGCGCCGGTCGCGTTGTACTGCTGTGTAAACGCCAGCCCCGGGTTGTCCCAGATCACCATGTCGGTCTTCGTGTCGCGCAGCTCCACTCTCGCCACCATCGTGATCGAGTATTGCGAGGCGATCTGGTTGACGTTGATGCTCGCCGGCACAATCGACACGGCGGTAATCTCGCCGGTCAGCAGGCCATCGACGCCGTTGGCTTCGGGCTCGATCTGGTATTTGCTGCGGCCGGCGAACTCGGCGCGCACCTTCTGCGTGACGGTCGATTCGAGGTTGAACACCGTCGTCCGATTCGTGAACAGCGGAATGCCGATCGTCTTGATCGACGCCGGCAGCGTCGAGCCACGGCCGGCCAAGGTATAGCCGCAGGCGGAGGACAACACGCCGCCACAGAGGACGCAGAGGACGCAGAGGACACCCTTCACAGCTCTCACTCCTCAGACGACGATTGAGACCAGCGGGCCCTTGGCGACGACGACCTTCCGAATCGTCTTGCCGGCGATGTGCATCTTCACGGCCGGATCCGCGAGCACGAGCGTCTGGAGCTCGCCGTCCACAAGTCCGGCCGGGACGGTCAGCCTCGCCCGGATCTTGCCGTTGATCTGCACGGGCACGACCACCTCTTCCGCTTTCGCCACGTCCGGATCGAACGCCGGCCACGCGGCCCGGGTCAACCCGTCGGCGTGACCGAGCATCTGCCACAACTCCTCGGCCGTATGGGGCGCGAACGGCGAGAGCATGACGACCAGCGCGTCGAGCGCCTCGCGCATGACGGCGAGCGTCTGCGGACGCACGGCCGCCCCGGCCGGCGGATTCTTCGACGGCTGTCCGTGCGGCGTCGTCTCGCTGATGGCATAGAGCTCGTTGACGAGCTCCATCAGCGACGACACCGCGGTGCTGAGGTGCATCCGCTCTTCGATGTCCACCGTGGCGCGGCGGATCGTGTCGTGCGTCTTCCGGCGCACCGCGCGCTCCGTCTCAGTCAGTTCCTGCCCCGCTGCCCTCTGCCCTTCGCCCTCTGCCCTGACAAGCTCCGCCCAATGGTCCACGAGTCTCCAGACGCGGACCACAAAGCGAAAGCTGCCTTCGAGCCCCGCGTCGCTCCACTCGACTTCCTTCTCGGGCGGCGCGACGAACATCACGTAGAGCCGCAACGCATCGGCGCCGTACTTCTGCAGCATCGTGTCCGGATCGACGACGTTGCCCTTCGACTTGGACATGACGTTGCCGTCTTTGAGCACCATGCCCTGCGTGAGCAGGCGCTTGAACGGCTCGTCGAAATCGACGAGGCCCACGTCGCGGAGGATGCGCGTGAAAAACCGCGAATACAGCAGGTGCAGGATCGCGTGCTCGACGCCGCCGCTGTAGAAATCGACGGGCATCCAGTACTTGCCCGCCCCCTGGCTGAACGGCAGTTCGCGGTTGTGCGGATCCGCGAAGCGCAGGAAATACCACGACGAGTCCACGAACGTGTCCATCGTGTCGGTCTCGCGCCGCGCCGGCCCACCGCACCTCGGACACGTCGCGTTGACGAAGTCAGGAACCGCCGCCAGCGGCGAATCCCCGCGTCCCGTGAACTGCGCCACCTTCGGCAGCTCGACGGGCAGCTGCTCGTACGGAACACCGGCGACGCCGTCCTTCTCGCAATAGACGACCGGAATCGGCGTGCCCCAGTAGCGCTGGCGCGAGATGCCCCAGTCCTTGAGGCGATATTGAACCTCGCCCTTGCCGATGCCGCGCGCCTCCGCGTCCGCAATCATGCGCGTCATCACCGCGGGCGACGCCGCGCCCGAATAGTCGCCCGAGTCCACGAGCGTGCCGTACGCCGTCGTCGCGCCGGTCAGGTCGGCGGCGGTCGCCGGCGTCTCCTTCGATCGGACGACGAGCCGGATGGGCAGGTGGTACTTCGTCGCGAACTCGAAGTCGCGCTCGTCGTGCGCCGGGACGGCCATGATCGCGCCCGTCCCGTATTCGGCGAGCACGAAGTTGCCGATCCAGATCGGAATCCGCTCCTGCGTGAACGGGTTGATCGCGAACTGGCCCGTGTCGAGCCCTTCTTTGCCCGTCAGCCGCGCTTCCTTGTCCTGCGTGCGGAACGCCTGCACGTCCGCTTTGAACTTCGCCGGATCCGGCGCCGTCGCGGCGAAGCGATCGACGAGCGGATGCTCCGGCGCGAGGACGACGAACGTCGCGCCGTAGATCGTGTCGATGCGAGTCGTGAATATTTCGATCTCGTGATTGGGTGACTGGGCGATCGGAAACGCCAGCCGCGCGCCTTCGGAACGGCCGATCCAGTTCCGCTGCATCACGACGACCTTCTCGGGCCACTCCTTCAGCGTGTCGAGACCCGCGAGCAGCTCGTCGGCGTACGCCGTGATCTTGAAGAACCACTGCTCGAGCGATCGCTGTTCGACGATGGTGCCGCAGCGCCAGCAGGCGCCGTCCACGACCTGCTCGTTGGCGAGCACCGTGTTGTCCACGGGACACCAGTTGACGGTCGAGCGCTTGCGGTACGCGAGACCGCGCTCGAACATCTTCAGGAAGATCCACTGGTTGAACTTGTAGTACTCGGGCAGACAGGTCGCGATCTCCCGGCTCCAGGCGTAGCTGATGCCGAGGCGCTGCAGCTGCCCCTTCATGTGGTTGATGTTGGCGAACGTCGAGACCTCCGGGTGCGTCCCGGTCTTGATCGCCGCGTTCTCGGCCGGCAGGCCGAACGCATCCCAGCCGAAGGGATGCAGGACGTTGTAGCCACGCATGCGCTTCATGCGCGCGCAGATGTCGCCGATGATGTAGTTGCGGACGTGCCCGACGTGCGCGTGGCCCGACGGATACGCGAACATCTCCAGGCAGTAGAACTTCGGACGGTCGCGATCGATCTCGACCTCGAAGGCGCGCGACTCCGTCCAGCGCGCCTGCCACTTGCGATCGAGCTCTTGCGGTTTGTAGTCGGTCACGGTCTTTTTATTGTAGCGTCCAGTAGCGCCCGAGCACGCGGACCGCGGCGTCGGCCGACGCGCGGCCGCGGGCCGACGCGACCGCCGTGACCGGCCACACGGCGGCGACCGCCGGCCCCGCGAGCGCCTGGACGACGGCCTCGAGCGACGCGTCGAGCGCCTTGAGATCGTAGCCGCCCTCGGTCACGAGCGCGAGCCGTCCGCGGCAGCACTCCTCCGCCACGCGCAGCAGCGCCGTCGTCATCGCCGCGAACCCTTCGTCGGTCGCGCGCATCGTCGCCAGCGGATCGCGTTCGTGCGCGTCGAAGCCGGCGGACACGAGGATGAGGTCCGGGGCGAACTGGCGCAGGATCGGCAGCACGACGCGGTCGAAGACGTGCTGGTAGTCCGCGTCGGTCGCGCCAGACTCGAGCGGCAGGTTGACCGTGAACCCTTCCCCGGCGCCGACGCCGATGTCGTCCACCGCGCCGGTGCCCGGATAGTACGGATACTGATGCGTCGAGACGTACAGGACCGACGGGTCCGCGTCGAACATGTGCTGAGTCCCGTTGCCGTGGTGCACGTCGAAATCGACCACGGCGACGCGCCGCGCGCCGAGCACGTGGCGCGCATGCGCGGCCGCCACGGCGACGTTGTTGAAGAGGCAGAACCCCATCGCGTGCGCGCGCTCGGCGTGATGGCCGGGCGGCCGCACCATCGCGAGCGTCGAAGTGTGCGTGGCGGCCATGACCCGCTCGACCGCGTCGATGGCGCCGCCGGCGGCGAGCAGCGCGACCTCATATGATTCGGGGGACGTGTAAGTATCCGGGTCGAGGGCGACCGCCCGGTCGCGCAGCTCTGAAATCCGCTGCACGTACTCGGCGTCGTGGACGCGCGCGAGCTGCTCATGCGTGGCTTCACGCGGCGCGACGACCTCGCCGCCCGCCGCGCGCCAGCGCGCGGCGACCTCGTCCATGACCTGCGCGCGCTCCGGGCGCTCCGGGTGGCCTGGGGGCGTCTGATGCTCGCCGAACCGGTGACTGGAGACGACGGTCAGCGCCACGTCACACGTCGACGGTCCACTTGCCGAGGAACGTCAGCGCTTCCGGCATGCTGCGAAACACCCCGACCTCGACGCCGCTCAGCGTCTGGTACATCCGCGCCATCCCGAACACGACGTCGCTAGACGCCACGATCGCGACGCGATGGCCGGCGAAGCGGGCGGAGTAACGGCTTCGCTCGTACGCCACGAAGTTGCGGACGGCCTCGGCCGAGACGTTCAGCGCTTCGACGAACCGGCCGTCGATGACCTGCCCCATCCCCGGCTCGAAATGCGGGTCGGCGGCCAGCTGATCTTCGTGACCGCGCAGGTCGGCGTCCACGACGACGCCGCTGACGACGGTACGGACAATCCCTTCCTCAGGGTCAATGCGATACGTGATGGGCATCGGGGGATCCAGGGGTCAGTGTCGCTGATAGATCTTCTCACCCGCGTCAACGCGGACCTGCAGACGGTTTTCGGAAGGCGGCAGCGGACACGTCGCGTACGCGTTGAACGCGCACGGCGGATTCTCGGCGCGGTTGAAGTCGAGCACGACTTTGCCGGAGGCGTCGGGACGCGGCGTGTAGAGGAAGCGCGCCGCGGGATAGGTCGTGTCGCCGCTCGTCTGGTCGCGAAAGATGAACCAGAACTCCTGATCGTTTTCCGTGATGGCGGCCATGCTCGCCTGCTTGCCGCCCAGCGTGAACGTGACGTGGCCGGGCGAGGTCATCGTGTCGATGTCGCCGAGCAGGTTCGGGATCTTCACGTCCTTCGGCGTGTCGTACGGGACGAAGGTCCCTTCGACCCGGTACTTCGCGTCGATCGGATACCACTTCATGCCGGTGAACGTCTTGCGCAGCGGGTTGTTCTTGTCGCGAACGCGGAGTGCCGGGCGATCGCCGCTCGCATGAACCCACACCTGCACGTCGCCCAGCACGAGGCGATCGGGCGCGCCCGTCGCGTCCGATTTCACGTCGCCACCCGTGAACGGCGCGCCGCTGTCGAGCAGCGTGACGTGCACGTCAGGCCCGAGCCTCACGCTGACGCGTCCGTGCGCGGCCAGCACGAACGTCCCCACCTTGGCGGGCGTTCCGGCCGGCAGCACGACGTCGTTGGCCTCGTCAGATCCGATCGTCGTCTCGGGTTTGGTGAGGAAGTACAGGCCGGCAATCGTCAGCCAGCCGGTGTCGGAGGTCAGCTTGGCCTCGCGGTCGCGACGGAACTGCTCGATCTCGGCCCGGTACGGATCGGCAGTCGTCGTGACCGCGGCGCCGGCCGGCTGAGGCGCAGGACGATTGCACGAGAGGAGGCAGATCGCCGCAAGCGAGAGGGCGGGAAGCGCTCGCACGGTTCACATCTTGAGGAAATCGAGCAGCCTGTACATCAGCACCGCCGGCCAGAAGACGGCCTTGACGATGCCGAGCAGTCCGGCGCCGAGGGACGCCGCGTGCTGCACGTAGTAGACGGCCGCTCCAATCACGGCCATGCCGTAGACGCCGCCGCACGCGCCGTTTTTCATAAGCGGCTATTGTCGCCCAGCTTCGACGTCTCGTCGTCAAGATTCACCGGCCTGAGGCGCGGGCAGTAAGATCGACCGGCCAGGTATGACCGACACGGCCCCGACATTCAGCTTGCATGGTGCCGCCCTGGATCGCGGGCTCGACGAGGCCGACGCCGCGGCGCGTCTCTCGCGCGACGGCCCCAACGACATCCCCGACCCGCCTTCGCACCCGCTGCGCCGCTTCGCCGCGAAGTTCTGGGGCCTGTCGGCCTGGATGATTGAACTGATCGCCGTGCTGTCGTTCGCGCTCGGCAAGCACGCCGATCTCGCCGTGGCGGTCGCCCTGCTCCTCGTCAACGCGGGCCTCAGCTTCCTGCAGGAACAGCGCGCCTCGACGGCGCTCGCCGCGCTGAGACGCCGTCTCGAGGTGTCGGCCCGCGTGCTCCGCGGCGGAACATGGCGCGCCGTGCCCGCGCGGCTGCTCGTGCGCGGCGACG
The DNA here is from genome assembly GCA_964579765.1 of uncultured Bifidobacteriaceae bacterium. Classification (GTDB taxonomy): domain Bacteria; phylum Acidobacteriota; class Vicinamibacteria; order Vicinamibacterales; family CAVVIG01; genus DATNBT01. The sequence goes on along the minus strand of CAZOIK010000022.1, from coordinate 6,944 downwards.
TGATCCGCGTCCGCAGCGGCGACTTCGTGCCCGCCGACGCACAGCTCGCCGCGGGCGCGCTCGAGACCGACGAGTCGGCGCTCACGGGCGAGACGCGCGACGTGGGGAAGCAGCCGGGCGACGTCCTCTACTCGGGCTCCGTCGTGCGCACGGGCGAGGCCACCGCCGTCGTCTCCGCCACCGGCGTGCGGACGTTCTACGGCCGCACGACCCAGCTCGTCGCGGCCGCGCGGCCGAAGCTCCACGTCGACGAGGTCGTCGGGCGCGTCGTGCGCTGGCTTTTCCTGATCGTCGGCGTCCTGGTTGCTGTCGCCGTCACGCTGTCTGTCGTCGAGGGACTGCGGCTCGTGGAGATCCTGCCGCTCGCGCTCGTCCTGCTGATGAGCGCCATCCCGGTCGCCCTGCCCGTGATGTTCACCGTCAGCATGGCGGTCGGGTCTATCGAGCTGGCCCGCCGTGGCGTCCTCGTGACGCGGCTGAGCGCCGCCGAGGACGCCGCCCACATGGACGTGCTGTGCGCCGACAAGACCGGCACGTTGACCGAGAATCGCCTCGCGCTGGCCTCGACGCTGCCCCTCGACGGCTTCACCGAGGCCGACGTGGTGCGCGACGGCGCGTGGGCGTCGAATGCCGCCAATCAGGACGCGATCGACCTCGCATTCCTCGCCGCCGCGCGCGAGCGTGCCCTGCCGGCGCCGTCGCGCGTCGTCTCGTTCACGCCGTTCTCGGCGGCGACGCGCCGCACCGAAGCCGTCGTGGACACGGGCAAACACCAGACCCAGGTGGTGAAAGGTGCGCTGCACACGCTCGCTGCGCTCGCCCACATGGACGCCAAGGCGCTCGCGGCGCTCGACGCCCGCGCGCTGGACCAGGCTCGGCGCGGCTTCCGCGTCCTGGCCGTCGCGCGCGCGGAGAGTGACGCTCCACTACAGATCGTCGGTCTCGCCTTCCTGCATGACGCGCTTCGTCCGGACTCGCGCCGGCTCATCGACGAGCTCCGATCGCTCGGCGTCACGGTCAAGATGCTGACCGGTGACGCGCTCCCCGTCGCGCGCGAGATCGCCGGCGAACTCGGTCTCGGCGACATCGTCGGCGCGCCCGATCTCCGCGCGGCCAGCGAGGCGGACGCCACGCGGGCAGCGGCCCTGACCGCGCGGTCGGGCGGATTCGCCGAGATCTTTCCCGAAGACAAGTTCCTCGTCGTCAAAAGCCTGCAGGCGGCCGGGCACGTCGTCGGCATGACGGGCGACGGCGTGAACGACGCGCCCGCGCTCCGGCAAGCCGAGGTCGGCATCGCCGTCGCGGCCGCGACGGACGTGGCGAAAGGTGCGGCGAGCGTCGTGCTGACGACCGACGGCCTCGCCAACGCCGTGGACCTCGTGACGCGCGGACGGGCGATCTATCAGCGGGTGCTGACGTGGATCGTCAACAAGATCAGCCGGACGATCCTCAAGGCCGGCTTCGTCGTCATCGCCTTTCTCGCGACTGGGCGGTTCGTCATCTCCGCGCTGGGCATGGTGCTGCTCGTCTTCATGACGGACTTCGTGAAGATCGCGCTGGCCACCGACCGCGTGCACGCGTCGCCGCAGCCAGAAAGCTGGGATATCGGCCCGCTGGCGAAAGTCGCCGCCGTGCTCGGCGTCGTGATGCTGGCGGAATCGCTGGCGCTGCTGGCGGTCGGCTGGGGGCCGTTTCACCTCGCGCGATCCGAGGGCCGGCTGCAGATGTTCACGTTCGAAGCGCTGCTGCTGTTCGCGCTGTTCTCGATTCTGTCGATCCGCGAACGCCGCGCGTTCTGGTCGTCGGCGCCGAGCCTGACGCTGGCGCTCGCCCTCACGGCCGACGCGTGCGTCGGCCTCGCCATTGGCGTCTACGGCCTTGGCGATCTGGCACCGCTTCGGCCGGTGCAGCTGGCCTTCATCTTCGGCTTCGCACTCGTGTTCTCGCTCGTGGTGAACGACCTCCTGAAAGTGGCGCTCATGCGGTCGCTCGTCCGCCGCGCGAAAGTCACATCTTGAGAACCTCGAGCAGCGTATACATCAGCACCGCCGGCCAGAAGACGGCCCTGACGATGCCAAGCAGGCGCGCGGCGAAGGAGGCCGCGTGCTGCACGTCGTAGACGGGGGCGCCGAACGCGCCACGGCACCAGAAGCACCCGGCCGCTGAAGCGTGCATTGCAAACGCGCACTGCCGCCGCAAGCGTCTCGCGCGCCTGGCCGCGGAGCGGAGCGGAGCCGAGCCGACGGATGGCCCGGCTCCGCCATCCGCGCTCAGTGCAATTCGTATATATATAGTTTGACGTCAAATGGTTTCCCGCCTCGACTCTCCGACGCAGGACGAGCCCCGGATCAATCCCTGGATCATCGCCATCTCGGTGATGTTCGCCACGTTCATGGAGGTGCTCGACACCACGGTCGTCAACGTGTCGCTGCCCCACATCGCAGGCAACCTGTCGTCAACGATCGACGAGGCGACATGGGTGCTGACCTCGTACCTCGTCGCCAACGCCATCATCCTGCCCATGACGGGCTGGCTGGCCAGCATGTTCGGCCGCCGGCGCCTGCTGATGCTCTCCGTCGTCGGCTTCACATGTACGTCGTTCCTCTGCGGGCTGGCGCCGACGCTCGGCTGGCTGATCGTCTTTCGCGTGGCACAGGGCGCCGCGGGAGGCGCGCTGCAGCCGCTGTCGCAGGCGGTACTGCTCGAGGCGTTTCCGCCCGAGGACCGCGGCAAGGCCATGGCCTTCTGGGCGATCGGCATCGTCGTCGCGCCGATCCTCGGCCCCGTGCTCGGCGGGTGGCTCACCGACAACTACAGCTGGCGCTGGGTGTTCTACATCAACATCCCCGTGGGCATCGCCTCGGTCGTGATGACGAAGCTGTACATCTTCGACCCGGCGTACCTGCGCGCGCAGTCGCGCCGCATCGACTACTGGGGAATCGGGATGCTCGCCGTCGGCATCGGCGCGCTGCAGATCGTCCTCGACAAGGGCCAGGAGGCCGACTGGTTTTCGTCCAATGCGATCACGGCCCTCGCGATCGTCGCGGGTGTCACGCTGATCGCGCTCGTCGTTCACGAGCTGCGCACCGAGAACCCGGTCGTGGACCTCCGCATCTTCAAGATGCGCACGTACGCGGTCGGCGTGGCGCTGATGACGATCGTCGGCTTCATTCTGTACGGCAGCCTCGTGCTGGTGCCGATCATGCTGCAGACGCTCTTCGGGTACCCGGCGCTCGACGCCGGCATCGCCGTGGCGCCCCGCGGCATCGGCTCGTTCTTCATGATGCCGCTCACGGGGCTGATGACGGGACGCTTCGACGCGAGGAAGCTGTTGGCCGCCGGCCTCGTCATCGACGGGTTCGCGCTCGTCTGGCTGAGCGGACTCAACCTGCAGGGCGGCTACTGGGACGTCTTCTGGCCGCAGCTGGTCCAGGGCGTCGGCCTGTCGCTCTTGTTCGTCCCGCTGACGACCGTCTCGATGGATCCGATTCCTCTCGAGAAGATGGGGAACGCGACGAGCCTCTTCAACGTGATGCGGAACATCGGCGGCAGCATCGGCATCGCCACGACCGGCACCATGCTCGCGCGCCACGAGCAGGTCGTCACAACCGCGCTCACCTCCCGCGTGACGGTCTACGATCCGGCGACGCGCTCGATGCTGGCGCAGATGCGCGCGGCGTTCATGGCGGCGGGCGCCGACATCGCGACCGCGACGACCCGCGCCTACGCGGCGATGTTCGGCATGGTCGAACGGCAGGTCGCGATGATCTCGTTCGTCTATCTGTTCCGCCTTCTCGGATTCGTGTTCATCGTGCTCATCCCGCTCGTGCTGCTGATGCAGCGCCCGACGAGCCGCCGCGGCGCCACGTCCGCCCACTGAGCGCGCCCCATCCGGCGGAGGTCCGACTTCTCGGACCTATAATCCGCTCATGACAATGACCCGACGCGATGCCGTCGCCTCGTTTGCGCTGCTGGCCGACCTGCTGGCGTCTGCCGCCTCCGCCGGCGCGCAAACGCCAGCCACACCCGTCGCCGCGGCGCCGCTGCCGACGGTCTTCACGCACGACCTGCCCGACGTGACGATGAACGGCTGGGCGGTGACGGTCAGCTACGTGGACTACGCCCCTGGTGGCACGAGTCCCGTCCATCACCACGCCGGCTTCGTGCTCGCCTACGTGCTCGACGGCGCCATCGTCTCGAAGGTGTCGGGACAGGGCGACGAGCGGACGTATCGTGCGGGCGAGATGTTCTACGAACAGCCGGGCTCCACGCACGAGGTGTCGAGAAACGCGAGCCGGACGCAGCCGGCGCGGCTACTGGCGATGGTCTTCGCCAAGAAAGGATCGACGCTGACGGCCTTCGGGCCTGCGCAAGCTCCGCGCTGACGATACGGGCATGCCTCCTGCAGGATTTCCCTGATATGGGAGAGGAGGCGTACTGATGTTACCGACGAGTCGATTGATCACGGGACTCTGCTGTGCGACGGCGCTCGGATTCGGCATCTCGGTCGCGACCCCGGCCGTTGCCGCGGACAAGGTGCCGGTCACACTACAGGGCTGTGTCCAGAAAACCAAGAGCGGCGGTCATTGGCTGACCAATGCCATGCTGACCTCCGGCACCAACGCGGCCGTAGGAACGACCGGGACCGCACCCGCTCGCGCACAAGACGAACACGTTGATCTCAGCAAGCTTCCCATCAGCGCAGTGCAGACGTGGAACCTGGAGGACGGCGAACACCTCGATCGCTACGTCAACCAGAAAGTCCAGGTGATGGGCCAGGCCGAAGACAGCCAGAGCGGCGACAAGCTCGTCGGCGCTTCTGGACCGGAGATGCACGCGCGCGACATCAAGGTGCAGATGGTGAAGGTGATCGGCACCTGCCAGCAGTAACCCCGTCCTACACGACCACGCCGGCGACGGATCCGATCCGTCGTCGGCGCTACTGTCGATCGTAGACTCGCGGCGGCGACGTGGATCCGTCCACGGTGATCGTCAGCGTGCGGCCGTCGCGCGAGACGATCTTTCGCCCGTGGGCAGTGACACGGCCGTTCGCCTTGTCGGTCCAGTCGGTGACGTACTCGTCCACGACCGTCTCCGAGTACGTCCGAGGCGTTGGCGTCCCCGCCGCGATGAGATCCGAGACGATGCGATCGCTGTACTCCGGATAGTCGCGGCCGTCGCTCTTCGCCGTGAACTGCAGGTAGTGGTAGCCGCGCGTGTCGCCGGTAATGAGCAGGCCCACCAGGAACCCGTCCGAGCGTACCGCGTATTGTCGAATCTCGACGTAATCCGCCGGCACGCCTATGCCGGACTTCTGAGGACTCAGTCGCCACGTGCCGACGATGGGCGGCGTGGCGCCGGCCGCTTGCGCCTGCGATCGCGCCGGAGACGCGAAGAGCACCAGCGCCGCCGCAGACAACACGGCACGCGCGACGAGACTGCGACGCGTCGTCATGCACGACCTCCTGCCGCCAACTCGAGGGCCCGCGCCTCGAGGGTCAGCAACTGCCCTTCCAACTGCCGCCGCGCGCGCTCGATCCCCTCGTCGTCTGCCTCGGACGGCACGGTGAAGGGCTCGCCGACAGCGAGCGCGACCGTCGCAAACGGCTTCGGAATCTGCGTGCGATCCCAGCTGTCGATCGTCCAGTAGCGATTCGACTCGAGGTGAAACGGTAGCACGGGATTCCCCGTCGCCTTCGACAGCCAGACGGCGCCTGCCTGCGCGACCCGAGCGGGGCCGCGTGGGCCGTCGAGCGTGAAGCCGGCCGGCTTTCCCGCGTCCATCTCGCGCTTCATCTGGATGAGCGCGCGGCTCCCGCCGCGCGACGTCGAGCCTCGCGCGGTGCCGTAGCCGAAGCGCTCGATGATGCCGGCAATCCACTCCCCGTCGAAGTTCTCGCTCGTGATGACGACGATGCCGCGGTGTTTGAAAAAGATCGTGGCGGGAAGAATCCGGCCGTGCCAGAACGCCATGATCGGCTGGCGGCCGCCCAGCACGACGGCGTCGTAGTGATGCAGCCCTTCGACGCGCCACCGCAGCGTGGCGCCGAGCGCGGCGCAGACGCGATACCCGACGACCGAAATCGCCGCGGCTTCGATTCGCTTGAGACGTGACGACCGCCAGGAGGCGGCGTCGGTCACATCCGGTCCTTCACGAAAGTCATGAGATCGACGAATTGTACGTCGGCCCCTGGAGCGGCGGCTGCGCTCGACTGCGCGCCTTTCAGCATGATCGAGCAGAACGGGCACGCGGTGACGACCGTGCCGGCGCCCGTGGCCGTGAGCTGCCGGAATCGCACGTCGCTGATGCGGCTGCCCGGCTCCTCTTCCTTGTCGGCGAACAGGAGGCCCCCGCCGGCGCCGCAGCAGTACGGATTGTCGCGATTGCGTTCGGGCTCGTGGATCTCACCGCCGAATTTCTCGAGCAGCGCGCGCGGCTCGTCGGTCTTGCCCGCGTAGCGTCCCAGATAGCACGGGTCGTGGAACGTGACCGTCTGCGACACCGCCGCGGCCGGCGTCGCGTCCCGCGCGAGCAGATCCGCGACGAACACGGACGAGTGGACGATCTCGACCTCGTAGCCGAAGCGCCGATAGTCTTCTCCGATCGTCTTCACGCAGTGCGGGCACGAGGTGAGGATCGTCTTCGGTCCGGCTGCCTTGAGCTCCTCGATGTTGGCCTGCGCGAGCTCCTGGAACATGTACTCGTTGCCGGTGCGCTTGGCCGGGTCGCCCGTGCACTGCTCCTTCGACAGCACGCCGAAACGGACGTGCTTTGCCCGGAGGATCTCGAAGAGCGATCGCAGGGACTTCTGAAAGTCCGTTTCGAACGCGCCCGCGCAGCCGAGCCACACGAGCACGTCGTGCTTCGCCGGATCGAACGTCTCGAGCGTGGCCGACTCCACGAACTTCTGGCGCTGGTCGTACCCGAGCCCCCAGATGTTCCT
>CAZOIK010000021.1:0-5665 GCA_964579765.1 uncultured Bifidobacteriaceae bacterium | reverse complement strand
GGACCGTTTCACCGAAGTGCGCGGGAACCTTCAGGCATGGGGTATTGTAGGGCAAGACATCGCCAGCCCAGGCGCCGGTGACATAGGTCTCGCCAGATGTTTCGTGGTCTTCCTTCTGATTGGACCAGTCGTCGTCCTCTGTGGCGAGACGGCATGCTGCCTCGAGCGTTTCAGCTTCATAGCTGTGCTGCCGGAAAACCGGCAGCCGCCGCGAAGAACGCCGCGCCGCGGACGCCGTGGGGCGATCCGGATCTGAACGGCGTGTGGCCCGACATCGACATGGTGCGCGTGCCGGTGCAGCGAGCGCCGCAGTACGGCACGCGCCTGTTCATGACGCCCGAAGAGCATGCGGCCGTCGAGACGCGCGAGCAGGCGCAGATCAAGAAAATGGCTGACGAGGGCGCGGGCGGCGCGACGGGCGCGCCCGGGTGGTGGACGGAGTGGGGTACGTCGCAGACGCAGACGTCGCTCGTCGTCGATCCGCCGGACGGTCGGCTGCCGCCGTTGACCTCGGCCGGCAGGGCGCGAACCGCGCGCGCGCCGCGCGGCACGCTCGGCGGCGCCGAGCTCGACAGCCCCGCGGACTTCACCTATTGGGAGCGCTGCATCTCGCGCGGCGTGCTCGGATCGACCCTGCCTGTGTTGTACAACAGCGGCATCGACATCACGCAGGGCCCCGGCTACGTCGGCATCCGCTACGAGATGATTCACGACTTCCGGATCATTCCGCTCGACGGTCGGCCGCACCTGTCGCCGCGCATTCAGCAGTACATGGGCGATGCGCGCGCACACTGGGACGGCGACACGCTGGTCGTCGAGACGACGAACTTCACCGACAAGATCGGCACGGGGCTGTCCGGCGGAGGCACGCCGAACAGCACGGGCATGCGGCTCATCGAGGGCTTCACGCGCGTCGCTCCCGATCGCATCCGCTACGAAGCGACGGTTGACGACCCCCAGACCTGGACCGCGCCGTGGACGGTCGCGTTTCCGCTCACGCGCGCGCCGTCGTACGGCATGTTCGAGTACGCGTGCCATGAAGGCAACCACGGGATGCTGAACGCGCTCAGCGGATCGCGCGCCGAAGACGAGAAGCCGTAGCGCTCCGCCGGGGCATCGCGCTTGCATCGCAGGTCCGCCGCGGAAGAAGGAGCGGACCCATGAAGACCATCGGCATCATCGGCGCCGGGCACATCGGCAGCCAGCTGGCACGCCTTGCCGTCCGGCAGGGCTATCACGTCGTCATCAGCAACTCACGCGGACCGGAGACGCTGGCCGGGCTCGCCGCCGAGCTCGGACCGACCGCACGCGCCGCGACGGCGGCCCAGGCCGCAAAAGCCGGCGACCTCGTCGTCGTCACGATTCCGTTGAAGCACTACCGGGAGGTGCCGGTGGCGCCGCTGGAGGGAAAGATCGTGATCGACACGAACAACTACTACCCGGATCGCGACGGCCACATCCCCGAGCTCGACGACCACAAGACGACGACGTCGGAGCTGCTGCAGGCGCATCTGCCGGCGTCGAAGGTCGTGAAGGCGTTCAACCACCTCTACGCGGCGGCGCTCACGACCGATGGGCAGCCGAGCGGCACCGCGAACCGCCGCGCGCTCGCGATTTTCGGCGACGACCGCGACGCGAAAGCGACGGTCGCCGGACTCATCGATCAGTTTGGCTTCGACGTGGTGGACGGTGGGTCGCTGAGCGAGAGCTGGCGGATCGAGCGCGACATGCCGGGCTACGGCCCGCGGCGCACGGCGGACGCGCTGCGCCGGGACCTCGCGGCGGCCGACCGCTTCGCGACGAAGTAACGACCTACTCGAGCGCCCTGGCCAGCTGCCGGTGCCCGAGGCGGCGCGCCTGCTGCAGCGGCGTACGTCCCGACGCGTTCTTCAGCGCGCGATCGGCGCCCGCCGCGAGCAGCGCGCGCAGCGTCGCCGTGTCGCCGAAGTCGATCGTCGCCGCATACATCAGCGGCGTGTAGCCGTGCTCGTCGGCCGCGTTGACGTCCACACCTGCCTTCGCCAGCTCCGGAATCACGTCGGCGCGATCGGCAATCGCCGCCCAGTGGAGCAGGTTGATGCCGGTGCTCTCGACGAGATCGACTTTCGCCCCTGCGGCGACCAGCGCGTGAACGATATCGGCGTGCCCGAACGTGACCGCTTCTGAAAGCGGCGAATCGCCTGCCGGATTCGGACGCGGGTTCGCGCTGGCGCCGCGCGAGAGCAACAGCTGCACGGTGTCGAGATCGCCCGACATCGACGCGAAGAGCAGCGGGGAGTGCGGTGCTTTCACGCTCGCGGGCGGTTCTGCGTCCGCGCCCGCGTCGAGCAACGCGCGGATGGCGTCCGTACTGCCGCGGTACGACGCTGCCGCGGTGATCGCATCGGCGCCCGATGGCGCGCGGTACCTCGGGTCGGTGCCGTGCGCGAGCAGCCACCGCACCTTGTCCACGTCCGGCGCGGCGGCCATCAGCAGCGACGTGCCGTTCGTCGTCGTCGCGTTCACGGCGTCGCGCGCGCCGACGGCGAGATCGGCCGCCGTCCCGAACAGGGCGTCGCGAAACGCGGACGACACCGGCAGCACCGCGTGCGTGTTGGGCGCCGGCGGAACAGGCGCCGCCGGACTGGCCGGCAGCGCCGCGAGCAGCGCCATCGTCGCCCAGCAGCTCGCCGCGTACGAGAGGTACTCGTCCTTCTTGTGGGGAAAGCCAGTTGTGAAGTACGGCGGGCTGACCTCGGCCGGAGAGAGCATCCGTGTGCCGACGTGCCACGTCCCGTCTGCGGCCTGCGTGCGCGTCAGAAACGCGATGCCCTTGCGCCAGCGCGCGTCGTCGGTCGCGACAGCTGCCTCGTGCAGCGCGTAGAGCGCCTCGCCGGTCGAATACGCGTCCTGCGGGTAGTCGGGCAGCTGCGCCCAGCCGCCGCCCGGCTGCTGGCGCGCGAACAGATCGCGCGCGGCGGTCGCGATGTCGGCGCGCGGCGCATCGGCCCAGACCAGGCCAAGGACGCGGAAGGTCGCGTCCTCGGTCGATCGCGGCGCGGTGTCTCTCAGCCAGACGCGCGCGTCGCTGACCGCGCGCTCCCGCTCGTCGCGCATCGCGTCCGGCAGGTACGCGCGCACGGCGCGCACTGCCGTCGCGGTGGCCGTGAACACACTGCTCGAGTGCGGCGGGCGGAAGTCGGACGTCGTCCAGTGGCCGTCGCGCCGCCAGCTCGCGATCCGCTTCGCGATGACGCCGTTGACGAGATCCGGCCGCAAACCCGCCGTTTGCGCGGCGACGAGGAGCCAGCTGTCGTTTGGCGTCGGATCGGCGACCGCGGTCCCTTGCACCACCGCGTCGAAGGCGCGCTCGGACGTCAGGCTGCGAAACGTCAGCTGTTCGATCCGGCCGAGCGTGGCCGCATCGATCGTCAGCCCGCGGCTCGCCGCGAGCCGCAGTGTGAGGATCGGCAGGATGTTGTGATGGCACGACACGCAGCCGCGGTTGGCGACGAAGACGCTCGCCGAGCGCTCGAGCGGCGGCAGCGCGCGGGCAACGGCAGCGCGCGGCGTCGGAGCCGGTGCCGGATGTGCGGCGGCAGTCTGGCCGAGAAGCAGCAGGACGGCGAGCATGCGCACCGAATAGTATCCGGTACAATGAAACCGATCGGAGGCGTGATGCATTCGCGATTGGTGACGGCGGCGGCAGCGGTGGCGATGGCGGTGTGCGCGGCCGTGTCGCTCGGCGCGCAGAGTGCCGGCGGCAAGAGCTACACGCCGCCGAAGACGGCCTGGGGCGATCCGGATCTGCAGGGCATCTGGCCGAGCACGGCGATGGTCGGCGTGCCGTTCGAGCGGCCGAAGCAGTACGGCAACCGGCTCTATCTGACCGACGAGGAATTCAAGCAGCGGCAGAAGGACGCCGACAAACTCGAGGCGCTCGACAACGAGTCGTTCAGCGTCGACGAGGTCAAGCCGGAGATCACCGCACTCGGCGACGTCGGCGACGGCACGTCGCCGCCGCCGTTCTGGCTCGAGCGCGGCGAGCCGTCGCGCCAGTCATCGCTCGTCGTCGATCCGCCGAACGGCCAGCTGCCGCCGATGACGCCGGACGGCTTGCGTCGCCTGGCGTCCACGCGGAACACGTACCTGGAGCACACCGGCTTCAACGCCGCGTCGGAGCTCGGCCCGTACGACCGCTGCATCTCGCGCGGCGTGCTCGGGTCGATGTTCCCGGTCGTCTACAACAACGGCAACCAGATCATCCAGGTGCCTGGCTACGTGGTGCTGCGCAACGAGATGATCCACGAGACGCGCATCATCCCGCTCGACACCGGGCCGGCGCTGTCGCCGAAGATCCGCGAGTACATGGGCGACTCGCACGGACACTTCGAGGGCAACACGCTCGTCGTCCGCACGGCAAACTACAACGGCCGGACTGGCGCGACCGCCAACGGCAACCTGCTTCTCATGAGCGACGCGCTCGAGACAGTGGAGAAGTTCACGCGGACGGGTCCCGACACGATGCAGTACGAGGTGAGAGTGAACGACCCGAAGACGTGGACGGCGCCGTGGACCGCGTCGTTCCCGCTGCGCCGCGAGCAGGACTACAAGATCTTCGAATACGCCTGCCACGAGGGCAATCACGCGATGTCGAACGTCCTCTCGGCGTCGCGCGCCGACGACAAAGACCGCGGGAACTAGCTACCTGTCTTCAGCGCGGGCTGCGCTCAGGATGTCGCGCAGCCCGTAGTTGCCTTCGTGGCACGCGTACTCGAAGATCGGCTGGCTCTCGTCCTTCGTCAGCGTCATCGCGAACGTCCACGGACGCGTCCACACCTCGGGATCGTCGATCGTCACCTGCCAGTCCAGCTTGCCGGGCGCAATCGGCGTGAAGCGCTCGGTGATCTTCTGCTTCTCCGAGTTGTAGCGGTTGTTGTAGCCGAAGTGCGTACGATTCGTGAAGTTCGTCGTCTCGACGACGAGCGCGTCGCCGTCGAAGTGGCCGCGCGCGTCGCCCATGAGCAGGTGCATCTTCGCGCTCACGTGCGGGCGGCCGTCGAGCGGGATGACGCGCGTCTCGTGGATCATCTCGTAGCGGATGGCAATGGTGTCCGGCGTCTGGACGATCTGGTACGCGTTGCCGTAGATGGCGGGCATCATCGATCCCGGAAGCCCGCGCGTGATGCAGCGGTCGTACATGCTGCGATCCTCCGGCGAGTCGGCGCGGCCCTCGCCGTCGCGCGCGTCGTTGAGGCGCTCGACCGCGGCTTCGCGTCGCTGTGCCTGCGGTGTCAGCGCCGGCAGTTGCCCGTCCGGCGGGTCGATGATGAACCACGGACGGCTGCCTTTGGCGCCGAGGTGGTCGTACCAGTGCGTCGGGCCTGCGCCGGTCTCAGCGCCGCCGATGCCGCCCGCCACCTGCTCCGCCACCGCCTCGCGCTGCTTGGCGAGCGTCGCGAGATCGGCCGCCGTGAACGCGTTCACGTCCTTGCCGGCGAACTGCGCCGGCCGCTCGAGCGGCGTGTTCGCCTCATCCTTATTCGTGTAGTCGCCGTGAATGTCCGGCGTGCCCCACGGCGTGCGCGGCGCACGATAGCTGGAGGTGCGCACGGGCGGCGCTCCCGCCGCGTGTGCGAGCATCGACGCCGCCGCGATTGACGCCGCGACGAGCACCTGAGGGAAC
>CAZOIK010000020.1:0-1803 GCA_964579765.1 uncultured Bifidobacteriaceae bacterium | reverse complement strand
GTCGCTCGACATCTTCACGATGCTCGGCATCCTGGTGCTCTTCGGCGTCGTGAAGAAGAACTCGATCCTGCAGATCGACCACATCAACCAGCTGCGCGCCGAGGGCATGAGCCGCCGCGACGCGATTTTGCACGGTAACCGAGACCGCCTCCGGCCCATCTTAATGACCACCTTGGCCTTCGTGGCTGGCATGTTCCCCCTCGTTACCTCGAAAGGCATCGGCGCCGAGTTCAACCGCGCGACGGCAGGTCCCGTCGTCGGCGGTCAGATCCTGTCGCTGCTGCTCACGCTGCTCGCCACCCCGATCGCCTATTCGTTGTTCGACGACCTCTCAGTGAAATGGAAAAAGCTCTTGCGCATCAAACCTCGTCCCGACTCGGAGACGGGGGCCAGCGAAGTCATGGGCCCTCCCGTCGTTTCCCTCCCCAATCACAGCCACGCCAACGGCGAGAACGGCCACAGCGCGGAGGCCGCCTCGTGAAGAGACTCCTTGCCACATTGACGGTCGCCGGCCTCGGCGCGGGGGCCCTCCCCGCGCTGGCCGAGGACCTGCCGAAGCCGGCGCCCATGGTGCCCGTGCCGGCCGTGCCGGAGCCGCACAACCCGACCCCGGGTGAGCTGCCCACGGGCTCGACGCAGCCCTCGAACCTGCCGCAGTTGAGTTTCGAAGAAGTGATCGCGCTGGCGCGAAAGAACAATCGCACCATCAAGGCCGATCGCGCGACGCTCGCGGCGGCAGAGACCGCGACGGAGGCAGCGTGGTCGGCCCTGCTGCCGCAGATCAACGGCCACGCTCGATACACGCACAACTATGCCGGCCTGCCCACGGCCATGTTCTTCGGGACGGCGGTGACGATCCAGTCGATGGATCAAGGGGATGTGGGCGCCCATGGCACGATACCGCTCCTCGCGCCGGCGGCATGGGCGGCCCTCAAGTCCGTGAACGCCAACGTCGATTCGGCCCGGGCGAACTTCGAGGCACAAGAGTCCGAGTTGCTCGTCTCCGTCGGGCAAGCCTTCCTCGCGGCGGCCGGGACGGATGAGCTCGTCGAGGCGCGGCGCTCGAGCCTCGTCGTCGCGCGCGCGACGCTGAAGGACGCCGAGGTCCGCCTGGCGGCCGGCTCGGTCACGAAGGTGGACGTCGATCGCGCCCAATTCACCGTGGTTCGCACCGAGCAGCAGGAGCGCGAGGCGATCACGGCGCGCGACCGCGCCTATCGAACGCTCGCGACGTTGGTTCAGACCGACAAGCCGTTCAAGGTCAACACGAACTTCCCCACGTCGGCGATGCCCGATCCGAACGACATTCAGACTGCGCTGCATCTGCGGCCCGAGTTCCGGGCTCTGGAGGCGTCGGCGAAGTCGTCTGAGCAAGAGGCGCGCGCGCGCGGCTGGCAATGGGCCCCGACGCTCTCCGCCTATGGCGACATTACCCGGACCATCAACTACACCAACTTCCTCGGTGACCACCTGTCGTGGGCCGCGGGCGCACAGCTCGATTGGCAGCTCTACGACGGTGGCTCGCGCGACGCCGCCCGCCACCAAGCGAGCGCACGCGCCGCCGCGACGCGCGAGCAGGCGGTGGTGTTCGCCGACCGCGTTCGCGACGACATGGCCAACACCTCAGCCGATCTGCGCACGAAGCAGCAAGGCGTTCAGGCCGCTCAGCACGCGGTCAGCCTGTCGCAGGAGTCGCTCGATCTCATCCGCACCCAGTACACGGCGGGAACCGCGACGCAGCTCGACCTGCTGGAAGCGCAGGACGCGCTGATCGCGGCGAACGTCGCGCTCGTGCAGGCGCGC
>CAZOIK010000019.1:0-16117 GCA_964579765.1 uncultured Bifidobacteriaceae bacterium | reverse complement strand
GACGCCTCGGCCGGACTCATCCATCGCGACAACACGTTCGGCACGCCGGAAGAAGACGCCTTTCGCCGCGATTTCACGATCAACGGCCTGTTCTACGACATCGCGACCTATTCGGTGATCGATTACATCGGCGGCCTCGAGGATCTCGCGGCGCGCGTCGTCCGATCGATCGGCGACCCGGAGGTCCGCATCCACGAGGACCCGGTGCGCATGCTGCGTGCCGTGGCGCTCGCGTCGCGGCTCGACTTCGCGATCGACCCGCCGCTCGCCGCCGCCATCCGCACGCACCGCCGCGAGATCGCGAAGAGCTCGCCGCCGCGGCTGATCGAGGAGTTCTACAAGATCCTGCGCGCGGGCGCCGCCGAGAAGACATACCGCGCGCTGCACGAGATCGGCCTGCTCGAGCCGCTGTCGCTCGAGCTCCATCGCGGCGCCGGTCCACAGCTCTGGCAGTCGCTCGCGGAGCTGGATGCATACCGCAAGACGTTCGACTCGACGCCGGAGACGCTGACCAACGCCGTCCTGCTTGGATCGCTCATCCTGCCGCTCGGGCTGCCGTTGCGTGCTGAACGGCCACACGGTGAGCCGCCGGACGAGAAGGCGCGCAAACCTCCGGCGTTGAAACTGTGCGAGCTGCCGCTCGCCCGCGGCGACGTCGAGGGGCTGCGCCAGGCGCTGATGCTGCAGCGGCGGCTGCACGATCTCGCCGCGCAGCCGCGCGTTCAGCGATCGCTCGTGCATCGGGGTCCGTTCGCCGACGCGCTCACATGGCTCGACATCCACGGCCACGCGGTGGAGCTCGTCGAGCATTGGCGTGCCGTCGCGGGCTCGGCGCATGCCGAACGCCACGCACCGGCCGAAGGGGAAGAGCCGGGCGACCACATCGGGAACGTCGTCCACCCGGACGGCGGGACCGAGCCGCCGTTCCGGCGCAGACGCCGCCGGCGCCGCCGCAGGCGCCACACGCCGCCGCAAGCCTAGCGTCCGGCTTCAGCCGGACGTCACGCCGCGACTTCTTCGATCGTCTTGTACGGCTTGGCGAGCTTGAGCGCGATGAGCAGCTTGATCACGGGCCACGCCGGATCGATCTCGCCCCTGCCACTCTGACGCCAGCTGAACTTGGGGCTGCGCGGATATCCGTGGTGGTTGTTGTGCAGGCCTTCGCCGCCGGTCAGCAGCGCGACGAGGCGGACGTTGGTCGCCGTGTTGTCGAAGTTGCGGTATCCGAGGTAGTGGCACAGGCCGTTGATCGACGAGGACAGCACGAACACGTACATCACCGCGTGAACACCCGCGGCGAGCAGTCCCCACCAGAGCCCGAGCACGCTGCACAGCAGCAGCGTGCCCAGGGTCAAGCCGAGCCAGCCGAACCGGAAGATGCGGCGATCCCACCAGCCCTCGTCGATGTCGCGCGCGTACCGCTCGATCGTCTCGGGATGATGCGCCTCGCGGATGTAGTAGTAGACGTTGCCGAGCTGGACCTTCCAGAAACCCTCGAGCAGCGGGCTGTGCGGGTCGCCTTCCTGATCGGTGAACGCATGGTGCTTGCGATGCACCGCGACCCATTCCTTCGTGTGCAGCCCCGTCGTCAGCCACAGCGTCAACTTGAAGATGAAGGCGACCGCCGGATGGACATCGAGCGCCTTGTGCGTGGCGCAGCGATGCAGATAGATCGTCGTGCCGTACACGGCGATCTGCGTCACGAGCGCGGAGGCGAGCAGGCAGATGACGAGCGACCAGATCACGAGGTCCTCCGGTGAGCGCCGATGAGACGGGTGATTATAACGCGCTCGTCGATCTCGCAGGGAGCGCGAGAAACCATGCACATGTGCCGGGTTTCCGTCATCCGTGCGCGCGCTCGAAGTCGCGCATGAACGCGACCAGCGCATCGACACCCGCCTCGGGAAAGGCGTTGTAGATCGACGCGCGCATGCCGCCGACGGCGCGGTGGCCCTTGAGCCCGTCGAGACCCGCCGCCGTGGACTCCTTGACGAACAGCGCCTCGAGCTCCTCGCTCGCGAGCCTGAACGTGACGTTCATCAGCGAGCGGCTCTCCTTCGCGGCCGTGCCGCGATAGAAGCCGCTGCGGTCGATCTCCCCATAGAGCTTGGCGGCCTTCCGCTCGTTGACGGCGCCCATCGCGGCCAGCCCGCCCCGCGCGATCAGCCACTTCATCACGAGCCCGGTCGCATACACGGCGACGGCCGGCGGCGTGTTGTACAGCGACTTGTTCTCCGCATGCACCGCATAGTTCAGCATCGTCGGCAGCGTCGCGGTGCGCGCCGTGGAGCGCTCGAGCAGGTCTTCACGGACGATGACGATGGTCAGCCCCGCTGGACCGAGATTCTTCTGCGCGCCGGCGTAGACGAGCGCGTGCTTCGCGATGTCGATCGGACGGCTGAACATGTCGGACGACGTGTCGCTGACGAGCGGCGCGCCGCCTGTCTCGGGCAGCGCCTTCCACTCGGTGCCCTCGATCGTGTTGTTCGACGTCATGTGCACGTACGCCGCGCCCGTGGTGAGCGCGATCTCGGACGGCGACGGAATGCGGTTGTAGTTGTCCGCCTTCGTCGAGGCCGCGACGTTGACGCGGCCGACCTTCTGCGCTTCCTTGATCGCCTTGACGGCCCAGGAACCGGTGTCGATGTAGTCGGCGACCTCGTTGGCGCCGAGCAGGTTCATCGGCACCATCGAGAACTGCAGGCTCGCGCCGCCCTGGAGGACCAGGACGCGATAGTTGGACGGCAGGGCCGAATGCGTCCGGATGTCCGATTCGGCCTGCGCGAGAATCGACTCGAACGTCTTCGATCGATGGCTGATCTCGAAAATCGACATGCCGACGCCTGGAAGCGCCAGCAGGTCGCGCTGCATCTGCTCGAGCACGGGAACGGGCATCACCGCCGGACCGGCGGCGAAGTTGAACACACGGTGAACCGTTGTCATATGAGGTGAATGAGAAGGCCGTCGCGCAGCTTCGGCTCGAACCACGTGCTCTTCGGCGGCATGATCGCACCGGCGTCGGACACGGCCATCAAGTCGGACACGCTGACGGGAAAAAGAGAAAACGCGACCGCCGCGGCCCCGGCGTCCACGGCCTGTTCGAGCGCGCGGGTCCCGCGGGCACCGCCCACGAAGTCGATGCGCTTGTCGGTCCGGACGTCCGCGATGCCGAGCACGGGCGCCAGCAGCTGATCCTCCAGGACGCTGACGTCGAGCGACGAAATCGCGTCCGCCGGCGGCTTCGTCCGCGGGCGCAGCGTCTGCCAGCGGCCGCCGAAGTACATCGAGATGTCGCCGCGCCGGGCAGGCGCCGCCGGTCCGTCCTGCACGTCGAACCGCTCGCGCACGGCCCGATCGAATGCCTCCGACGACAGCGCGCCGAGATCCTTCACGACGCGGTTGTACGGGAGGATCTGCACCTGATCGTGCGGAAAGGCGACCGCGAGAAAGCTCGACGACTCGCCGGCGCCCTTGAGATGGTCGCGCGCACGCGCCGCGCTGGCGGCGCGATGATGACCGTCGGCGATGTAGAGCGTGCGGACTCCGGCGAACGCCGTCACGAGCGCGGCGCCGTCCGCGCCGCCCACTCTCCACAGCGTGTGGCGGACGCCGTCCGCGGCCTCGACGTCGATCAGCGGCTCGCCCTCCGTGACCAGGCCGGCAATCCCGTCAACGGCATGCGACGCCGGGTAGGTCAGAAACACCGGCCCGGTCTGCGCGCCGAGCGCGATCATGTGGCGCGTCCGATCGTCTTCCTTGTCGCGACGCGTCTTCTCGTGTTTCTTGATGACGTCGTGGTCGTACTCGTCGAGCGACCAGCACGCCGCCAGCCCGGTCTGCTCGTGCCCGCCCATCCGCAGCCGGTAGAAGTACACCGACGGCGCGTCCTCGAGCACGAGCGAGCGCTCGCGCAGCGTCCTGAAGTTCGCTGCCGCGCGCTCGTAGACGGCAGGCGAGTACGGATCCGTGCCCGCCGGCATCTCGATCTCGGCGCGGGACACGCGAAGGAAGCTGAGCGGGTTGTCGCCGGCGAGCGCACGGGCCTCGTCCGTGCTGACGACGTCGTACGGGACGGCGGCAATCGCGGCCGCGTCCTGCGGCGCCGGGCGAAGGGCGCGGAACGGACGAAGCGAGGCCATCCGGAAATTATAGTCGGCCGTACTGCTGCGACCATCGCGCGAGCGTCTCTTGACGCTCGCGCGCGATTCCGCTATCGAGTCGATCGGAGGGCCACGGCAAGCGGAAGGTCCAGTTGCGCTCGTCAACCGTGCCCGGCTGGTTGATCCGATCGCGCCAGCCGAAGACGTCCTGCACCGGAAACAGCACCAGTTCGGACGCCGACGCCGCCAGCACCTCGAGCAGCGCGTCGCGATCGACGTCCGCACGCGTTCCCAGCACGCGCGTCATCGTCGGCAGCACTTTCACCTGCCGCCGATCGTTCTCGGACGCGCCGTCCCACCACGCGAGCGCCGTCTCGGTGTCGTGGGTGCCTGACGTCGCCACCGAGACGATCGGGTAGTCCGACGGGTCGATGAACGGCTGATCGGCCACGTGCCAGTGGCGTTCCCACCGGAACACGCGGAACCCCGGCACGCCGAGCCGCGCCAGCGACGCGCGCACGAAGTCGGGAACGACGCCGAGGTCTTCGGCGATGACGTCGCCGCCGCCTTCGGTGAAGATGCCGACGACGCGCTCGCCGAGGGCCACCTGATCCGGCTCGCGTTCCGGCGTGAAGAACGGCGGGTCGCCGTTTCGCGGCCGCGCGTACGTCCGGTAGAAGCCGACGAGATGATCGACCCGGCAGCCGTCGTAGAGATCGCGGCTTCGCCGCGCGCGTTCGCGCAGCCAGCCGAAGTCGTCCTGCGCGACCACGTCCCATCGGTAGACCGGCATGCCCCAGTCCTGGCCCGTGTCGCTGAAGGCGTCGGGCGGCGCGCCGAGCGACGCGTCGAGCAGGAACTGCTCCGGCCGCGCCCAGACGTCGGCGCTGTCGCCGTCCACCATGAACGGCAGATCCCCGAACAACGCGACGCCGGCCGCAGCCGCGGCCGCGCGCGCCTTCGTCCACTGCGCGTGCGCGACCCACTGGAGATACTGCCGGAACAGGATTTCGTGCGCGAACGTGTAGCGCGCCTCCGCCAGCGCCTTCGGATCGCGCGCGCGCAGCGTCTCGGGCCACGAGAACCAGGGACGCTCGCCCTCGCTCACGTGCAGCGCCCTGAAGAGCGCGTACTCGTCAATCCACCACGACTGCTCGGCCAGGAATTGTGCGAACGCACCGGCACGCTCGGTCCCGACGCGGATTTCGCTGTCCACGAAGCGCTCGCAGGCGGCGCGAAGCACCTGTTCTTTCAGCCGCCGGACGGCGGCGTACCGCACGACGGGCGATCGACGCGCGCGCTCGAGCTCCGCGGCATCTTCGTGCGACAGCGATTCTTCGGCCCGCATCGCCGCGCAGTCCGGGACGGCGCCCACGTCGAGATAGATTGGGTCGATGGCCATCGCGCTGATGGCCGAGTACGGCGACTGCTCGCTCGGCGCCATCTCGTTGATCGGCAGCAGCTGCCAGACGCGCTGCCCGGCCGCGGCGAGCCACGCGACGACGTGCCGTACGTCGCCGATGTCGCCGATGCCCCAGCTCCGTTCGCTCGGCGCCGAAAACAGCGGGAGCAGTACGCCCGATCGGCGCCGCGCGGACGTCACAACGTGCGCTCGACGTGGCCCAGCACGACAGCGGCGCCGTCCGCGACGTCGCGCTCCGGCGGCAGCAGGCTGACGATGAGATACGACTCGCGCGGGAAGTCGAAAAAGTACCCCGGGTGCACGACGACGCCCTCGTCCACGAGCGACACGACGAGATCCTCTTCCGACTCGAGCGTCGGCACCTGCACCACGGCATACCAGCCCCCGTCGGCCGCGAGCAGCGTGCACGACGGCACGGCCTCGACGCGCTCCGCAAGGGCGCGGTAGTTGGCCGCGATGCGCGACTGAATCTGCTTGCGCACCGCGGCGCCGCGCGTCAGCAGCTCGGCCGCCGCGGCCTGCACGGGCGTTGACACCGACAGATAGGTGTCGCACACCAGCTCCAGGCGCTGCAGCGCGTCGCCGACGCACGCGGCGTCGCCCGCGGCCGCGATCCAGCCCAGTTTCACCTGCGGCAGGCCGACAGACTTCGACAGGCCGCCGAGGCTGAAGACCAGTCCCGCGCGCGCGTCGAGCACGCGACCCGCGTCCACACAGGCGCCCGGCCGCACCTGATAATCCGCGAACACTTCGTCCGCGACGATCGCCACGTCACGCTCGGCGCAGAGTGCCTCGAGGCGCTTCAGCTCGGCGCGCGACACGAACGAGCCGGTGGGGTTGTTCGGTGTGACCAGCAGCAGGACCCGCGTGCGATCGGACATCGCCCGCTCGACGCTGTCGATGTCGATGCTCCATCCGTCGTGGTACTCGAGGTCGTACGTCGTCATCCGGAGCGCGTCGAGCCGGGCCAGGTGGTCGAACAGTGGATAGCTCGGCTTTGGCGCGAGCACCTCGTCGCCGGGATCGGCGAGCAGCTTGAACAGCAGCGAATACGCCTCGCTCGTGCTCGCCGTCAACGCGATGCAATCCGGAGAGACGGTGATTCCCCGGCGCGCGTAGTCGCGCGCCACGGCCTGACGGGCCGCGATCAGGCCGAAGGGCGCCGGATCGTATTTGAGGCCGCGCGCGTCGGCGAGCGCCGACAGCAGGTAGTCGGGATAGTCGAAGCCGGCGCGCGTGGGATTGGAGAGCGTGAGGTCAACCAGCGGCCGGCCGGCCGCTCTGGCCGCGGCAATCGCACGCGCCAGGCGATTGGTTCCGAGCTCCGACGGCACGCGCGACGAGAACGGCCGCCGGACCATCGAGGCTACTGCCGAAAGCTCCGCGTCGCGGCCGAGTACTCGAGCATCTGTGCGGTCAGATCCTGCCGGTAGGAGATCTTCACGTCCGCGATCGCGCCGTCGGCGCCGGTGACGGGCTCGAGCGTCGGCATGACGAAACCGGTGTAGGACGGCAGGTGCAGCCTGTCCACGCGGGCGACCACTTCGTCGCGCAGCGTCGCGTCGAAATGCACGCCGTACTGCTCGAAGAGGCGGCGGGCCGCGTCGTAATCGCCTTCCGCCTTGATGCGCTGCACGTCGGCAAGCAGCCTGCCGACGCCGTCGCGAAACGCCGCCGCATCCGTCATGACGTAGTAGGTCTTGCCGTCGCGCATTCTGACGTCAATCGCCTTCGTGTTCGCCATGAGCCACGCGACGATCATCTGCCGGTTGCGCATGTGGTCTTCTTCGAGCTGCGTGCCGTGGCGGACGCGCCGGAGCTGCACGAGCGCGTTCCGCGCGTAGTTCTCGTACTCGGCGAGGACGACGTCGTGCTGATCTTCCTTCTTCACGAGGCCGATCTCGACCAGCTTCGGATCCGGCAGGAAGTAGAGGGCCACCAGATCGGCGCGCGATTCCTCGAGCGCCGAGTACTGCTCCTTGAGCGCCGACTGCGGGCTGCCCTTCACGTGCTCGGCGACCTTGCCCGACGCGTGCCCGATGACCTCGTGCATGTTGGTCGTCAGCTCGCCGGCGAACGCGTTCCATCTCTCGGCGCGCGCGGCCTCCTCGGGCGTCCACGAGAACTCGCTGCGGAACTCGGGCAGCGTTGACTTGTCGTACGCCTCGTTGACGTTCGAGAGCGACACCGACTTGCTGCCGTAGTGCTCGCGAATCGTCTGGTCGTTCGGCAGGTTGATGCCCACCGGCGTAATGGGCCCGGAATCGCCGGTTTCGATGACGACGTCGATGGCGTTGGCGGTGATGCCCTTGACGCCCGGCTTCCGGTATTTCGGATCCCACGGCATGTGGTCTTCGAACCACTGCGCGTTGGCGGCAATCTTCTGAATCTCGGACGTCTTCTCACGGTTCACGTAGAAGACGAGGCCTTCCCAGGCGCCCTTGATCCCCCGCGCGTCGAGATAGACCTCGATGAAGCCGTTGATCGTGTCCACCGGCGACGCCTTGTCCTGCACCCACGCGATGTCGTACGCCTCGCGATCGGCGGTGTCGCCCGTCGTGTAGAAGCGGATCAGGGCGTCGAGCGCCCTCTGCATGGCTTCGGTCGCGAACGGCTTCGCCGCCTCGAGATGCCGGACGATCTCGGCAATCTGACCGCTGTACCGGCCGCCGATTCGATACACTTCTTCGGCGATCGCGCCGTTCGTCTTGACCAGCCGGGAGTTGAGCGGATGCGACTCGTGGTAATGCTCGAGGTCCTTCATCGACACGCCCACGTACAGGTTGTTGGCGCTCGATGCGAGGATGTCCTGCCCCTTCGGCGGCGTCTTGTTCGTCACCATCGGATCGACGTCGGGATCGAAGAACAGCGGCTGCAGCCGCGCGAGCATCTGGTCGAGGCGCTCGCCGTGCTGCAGCGGAAACGCGGCGCCGGCCTGCTGCGCTGCCCGTGCGGCCGCGGCGAACGCCTGCGGCGTGCACGTCAGCACGAACTTTCTCGCCGTCAGGTTGTTGTAGGGCCCCGAGTTCAGCCAGAAGAGCTTCGTGTAGCGATCGATCTCCGCAAAGGTGGCCGGATCGACGGCCGCCTTGTGCGACACGATCGCTTCGAGGACGTCGCGCATCTCGAGGCCGTGCGCGTAGCGCTGGTCGTAGAAGATGTCGCGGCCGGCCAGCGCGGCCTGGTAGAGGTGCCAGAGGAGCACCTTGTCCCTGACCGGCAGACTGGCGAACCCGTCCGCATACACCTGCACCACCGCCGCGTCGTCCACCCGTTCGAGCAGGTATTTGCGGTCGGCTGGCGCCGGCGCCGGCGCGGCCACCGCGGGCGCGGGCGACGATCGCCCGCACGCTGTGCTTCCGAGAATCGACATGAGGAGAAGGGCCTTCTTCACTACGCTATCCCAAATCGACGTCCACGCTTTCCAGATACTTCGCCACGTGCGTGGGCCAGTGCAACTCGCGCTCGATCTTCTTCTGCAGCGCCTCGGCCGCCGGCGGTTCGCCGTGGACGATGTAGGTCATCCGGGGGGGCTGTGTGAAATTCCTCAACCAGCGGAGGATCTCGGACGCGTCTGCATGTGCTGACATCGAGTCCAACCGCACGATCGTCGCGGACACGCCGACGATCCGGCCGAGCATCTTGATCTGCTTCGCGCCGTCACAGAGCAGCCGGCCCCGCGTGCCCGCCGCCTGGTAGCCGACGAAGAGCACTGTATTGCGGTTGTCAGGCAGCGCCGACGCGAGGTGGTGCAGCACGCGGCCGCCGGTCGCCATGCCGCTGGCCGCGATCACGATCGCCTGTTCCGACCGGTTCATCATGGCCTTGGACTGATCGATCGTCTCGATGACCGTCATCCGGGCCGTGCAGAACGCGCACACCTGGCGATGGCCTTCGTTGCCGTGATTGAGATCGGGGTCGAGCTCGTTCACGCGCTCCGCGTAGAACTGCAGCGCGCCGGCGGCCATCGGGCTGTCCACATACACCGGCAGGACGGGAATCCGATGCTCCTCTTCAAGACGCTTGATCCAGTAAATGACTTCTTCCGTCCGTCCGATCGCAAACGACGGCACGATGATCTTCCCCCCTCGGGCCACCGCGTCGTTGACGATCGCCGCGAGCGCGGCCCCGCCGTCGTCGGCCGGATGCGTCCGATCGCCGTACGTGGACTCGACGAGCAGGACGTCGGCGGCGGCGACGGGCGCCGGATCCGGGAGCACCGGACGGCCGTAGCGTCCCAGATCGCCGCCGAACAACAGCGTCTTGCCGCCGACGTGCAGCCGCGCGTACGCGGAGCCGAGCAGGTGGCCGGCGTTGACGAAGTCAACCTCGACGCCCGTCACCACCGGCACCGGCCGGTTGTAGCCGACCGGCTGCAGGCGTGTCAGCGCGCGCGCGGCGTCGAGTGACGTGTAGAGCGGCAGCGCGGGCGTGTGCTTGCTGTAGCCGTGGCGGTTCGCATGGCGCGCGTCTTCTTCCTGAATGTGCGCGGAGTCCGGCAGGACGAGCGTGCAGAGATCGCGAGTGCCCGGCGTGCAGAAAATGCGTCCTTTGAATCCCTGCGCGACCAGGCGCGGCAAGTAGCCGCAGTGATCGAGATGCGCGTGCGTCAGCACCACCGCGTCGATCGCCGCGGCGTCGATCGGCAGCGCCGCCCAGTTGCGAAGGCGAAGTTCCTTGAGACCCTGAAACAAGCCGCAATCGACGAGGACGCGACGATCGCCGAAGTCGAGCAGGTATTTCGATCCGGTGACGGTTCCGGCGGCGCCGAGGAACGTGAGAGTGGGCACGGTGTGACTATACTGGACGACATGCGCCAACGACTACTGCGGCGCGGCATCCTGTTGATGCTCACCGCGCTGGTGGCCGCGCCGGCGGCATTCGCGCAACAGAAGCTGCTGACGCTCGACGACATCTACGGACCCACGACGCGCGTCAACTTCAGCGGCACGGCGGCGCCGGCGTATGCGTGGATCGACGGCGAGCACTACGCGTGGGGACAGCCGGCCAGCGAGCGCGGCAGCGTCACCTGGATGTCGGTCGATGCGGCCAGCGGCGCCGCGGCGCCGCTCTTCGACGCCTCGAAGGCGGAGTCGTCGCTCGCCGCGATCCCAGGCGTGGCCGCCGCTGACGCGCGGCGCGCGCTCCACTCGCGCGACCTGGTCTTCAACGACCGGCACACGTCGGCGCTCGTCACCATTGGCGACGATCTGTACGTCGTGACCTGCGCCGACGCCGGCGCCGTGAAAATCACCTCGTCTGCGGGCACGAAAGAGGAGGCGACGTTGAGCCCGGACGGCTCGACGGTCGCGTTCGTGCGCGACAACAACCTCTTCCTGGTCAACGTGGCGGCGCGGCGCGAGACTGCCGTCACGCACGACGGATCCCAGACGGTCCGCAACGGCCGGATGGACTGGGTTTACGAGGAAGAGATCTACGGCCGTGGCACGACGCGCGCGTACTGGTGGAGTCCCGACTCCTCGCACGTCGCGTTCCTCCGCATCGACGACACGCCGGTCTCGCCGTATGTCACGCTCGACGACATCAGCTACGACCCGCGCGTCGAAACCTGGTATTACCCGCGCGCCGGCGGCGCCAACCCGACGGCGACGCTCGGCGTCGCGTCGGCGCGAGACGGCGAGACGCAGTGGGTCGATCTGAAGAAGTACCAGGCCGGCGACGTTCTCGTCGTCCGCGTGGACTGGACGCCGGCCGGTCAACTCGCGTACGAAATCGAGAACCGGACGCAGTCGTGGCTGGATCTGAACGTCGGCGGCAAGACGCTGTTTCGTGAAACGAGCCGGTACTGGATCGACTCCGAGGATCAGCGAACCCCGGTCTGGCTGCGCGACGGGTCGTTTCTCTGGCTGAGCGAGCGCTCGGGGTTCCGGCACATCTACCGCTACCGCGCCGACGGCACGCTGCAGAACCCGGTCACGTCGGGCCGCTGGGAAGTACGCTCGCTCCACGGCGCCGACGAACAGAGCGGCTGGGTGTATTTCTCGGGCACCGAGCGCAGCTCGATCGGCGAAGACGTCTACCGCGCCCCGCTCGCAGGCGGCGCGCTCGAGCGCCTGTCGCAGACGGCGGGCACGCACGACCCGGCGTTCAGTCCGACGTTCGCGTACTACATCGACCGCTGGAGCGCGGTCATGACCCCGCCCGAAGTCCGGCTCCATCGCGGCGACGGCCGCGAACTGCGCGTCCTCCACGCGAACGTCGTCGAAGCGTTCGCGCAATACAAACTCTCGACGCCGGAGTTCGTGCACGTCAAGGCGCGCGACGGCTTCGTCATGGAAGCCATGATGATCAAGCCGCCAGACTTCGACCCGCGCCGCAAGTATCCGGTCTATCAGTTCACGTACGGCGGACCGCACAATCCGCAGGTCAGGGACGCGTGGACGCCGCAGACGATGTACCACGAGCTGCTGGCCGAAAAAGGCGTCATCGTGTGGATCTGCGACAACCGATCCGCGAGCGGCAAGGGGCTCGAGTCCGCGTCGGCGGTCTACCGCCGGTTCGGCGAGAGCGAGCTGCGGGACATCGAGGACGGCGTGAGCTGGCTGAAATCGCAGCCCTACGTCGATGGCGCCCGGATCGGGCTCCACGGCTGGAGCTACGGCGGGTTCATGACGACGTACGCGCTCACGCACAGCACGAGCTTCACGATGGGGATCGCCGGCGGCACCGTGTCGGATTGGCGCGACTACGACACGGTCTACACCGAGCGCTATCTCGGACGGCCGCAGGACAACGCGGAGGGCTATCGCGCCAGCTCGCCGCGCTATGCCGCGGCCAATCTGCACGGATCGCTGCTGCTCATTCACGGCGCCATCGACGACAACGTGCACGTGCAGAACACCATGCAGCTCGTCTACGCGCTGCAGCAGGCGAACAAGCCGTTCAGCCTGATGCTCTACCCGAAGTCACGCCACGGCGTCACCGACCCGCAGCTCGTACGCCACCTGCGCGGGCTGATGCTCGACTACACGCTCGAGCACCTGAAGCCGTAGCGGACTACGCGAACAGCCCCACCTGTCCGCCGGTGTGCCAGAAGAGCACGCGCTGCTTCGCCGTGAACTTCTGCTGGCGCACGTATGCGATCAGCCCGGCCATCGCCTTGCCCGTATAAACCGGATCGAGAAAGATCGCTTCGGTGCGTGCGACGAGATCGATCGCTTCGCGCGAGCCCTCCGTGGGCATCGCGTAGCCCTCGCCGAAGAACCGATCGTCGATCTCGATCGGCGTGCCACGCTGCACGAGCGCCGGATCGAGGCCGAGCAGATCGCCGATGCCGTCGATGTTGGCGCGAATCTGCGCCTGGATCTGCGCCGTCGGCCCGTCCGCCGCCACGCCGATGACGCGCGTCTGCAGCCCGAGCAGCCGGCACGCCGCGACGATGCCCGCCTGCGTGCCGCCGGACGAGGTCGCGTGCACGATGACGTCGGGGGCGGGCATCTGCTCGACGAGTTCGAGCACCGCGTGCAGGTAGGCGAGCGATCCGAGCGGCGTCGATCCGCCGATAGGGATCTCGAACACCTTTCGCCCCTGCTCCGTGAGCCGATCGGCGGCTTCACGCATCGCCGCCGCCCTGCCGTCGCGCGACTCCACGTAGATCACCTCGGCCCCGAGCAGCTTGTCGAGCAGCGCGTTGGCCGTCGGCTGCGCCGGAGGCCGGCCGTTGACGACCAGCACCGCGCGCATGCCGAGCTTCACGGCGGTGGCGGCCGTGACCCGCGCGTGGTTCGACTGGATGCCGCCCGCGGTCAGGAGCGTGTCGCAGCCGTCGGCCTGCGCCCGCGCGCCGAGAAGCGCCAGCTTCCGCACCTTGTTGCCGCCGAAGGCGAACGCCAGCGTGTCGTCGCGCTTGACGAACAGGGACGGTCCGCCTCCGAGCACCACGGCCAGGCTCGCCATCGGCTCGACCGCCGTCGGCAGCGGCGCGAGCAGCAGCGTCGGCACGCGGTCCAGCGCCGCGCGCAGCTCGATCGACGTCACTCGGCGGCCTCGGCGTGAAGGCCGATCGTCACCGACGTGCCGGAGCCGATCTCGCTGTCGATCCACACGTGTCCGCCGCTCTGCTTGATGATTCCGTAGACGGTTGACAGCCCGAGACCGGTGCCTTTGCCGATCGGCTTGGTCGTGAAGAACGGCTCGAACGCGCGCGCGCGCGTCGCGTCGTCCATCCCCGTCCCGGTGTCGCGCACGACGAGCGTGACATAGCGACCCGGCTGCACGAACGGCCGCGGCGCCTGCCCCGCGTCGGACAGCTCCACGCTGTGCGTGCTCAGCGTAATCGTGCCGCCCTCGGGCATCGCGTCGGCGGAATTCAGCACGAGGTTGACGATGACCTGGTCGATCTGCCCGGGATCGACGCGGACGCGCGCGATGCGGGGATCGAGGTTCAGGACGATCATCACGTTGTCGCGCACGAGCCGCCTGAGCATCGAATGCACGCCGCGCAGCGAGTCGTTCAGGTTGACGAGCCGCGGCTGCAGAATCTGGCGACGGCTGAACGCCAGGAGTTGCTGCGTCAGCGTCGCCGCGCGCCGCGCGGCTTTCGTGAGCTCGTCGAGGGGATCGTGGTCGCCTTCGACGGCCGGCCGGTCGCCGTCGAGCGCCATCAGGTCGGCGCAGCCGATGATGACCGTCAGCAGGTTGTTGAAGTCGTGCGCGATGCCGCCGGCCAGCTGGCCGACCGCCTCGAGCCGCTGCGACTGCCGCAGCTGCTCTTCGAGCTCGCGCTGGCCGCTGCGATCGACGATGAACCCGGTCACCCGGCGCAGATCTCCTGCGCGATCGAACTCGCCGGAGGCGTGCACGAGCGTGTACACCTCGCGCCCGTCGTCGTGCCGCCTGAACGTGGTCTCGCGCCCGGCGACGCGGTGGTCGCGCACGAGCTCCTCGATCAGACGATCGCGATCCGCGGGATCCGCGTAGAGCTCGGTCGCCGGCGTATTCCGCACGTCGTCAATCGACTCGAAGCCGAGCAGATGCGCGAACATCTGATTGCAGGCGACGATCCGTCCGTCGGCGGTGCTGACCCAGTTGGCGCTCGCCGATTGTTCGAACAGGCGCTTCGCGTCCTCGTACAGGCGGGTGTTCTCGACGGCGAGCGCGATCTGGCGCGCCAGATCGCCCGCCCACTCGAGATCCTGATCGTCGTAGGCGCCGGCCATGCGCCGATGCAGCGTGAGCGCGCCGACCGTCTGCTGGTGGGTGCGGAGCGGCACGCTGAGGAGCGAGCCGATCCCGGCCTCGTGCAGGAGCTCCGCGCCCAGCCTGCCCGTGAGGACGGACGCCGCCGCGCTCCCGTCGCGGTGCAGATCGGCCTTGCCCGTCCGGATGACCAGTGCCGGTCCGACCGGCGCGTCCGCGACGAAGGGTGCGCCGGCCAGCCGTTCGCGCAGGCGCCGCTCGACCGCCGCGTCCGCGTGCACGACGGCGGCGCGCTGGACGCCGCCGTCTTCGACGACATGCATAGAACACCAGTCGGCGAATTCAGGGACGAGGAGCCGCGCGACGTCTTCGAGGGTGGTGTCGGCGTGGAGCGTCTCGGCCAGCCGCGCCGTGACCTTCGACAGCGTCGCCCAGCGCCGCGTCGCGGCGCGTTCGCGCCGGCGCGACTGCACCAGCCGGACGATGACGGCGATCATCGCGCCCACGACCGTGAGGCGCACCAGCACGATCCACCACAGGCCGGCCGGAACGACTTGCAGCAGATTGCGAAACGTCATTTCACGTGGCGGCCGCCATCGACCCGGAGCGTTTCGCCGGTGACGAAGTCGCTGTCCACGAAGGCCAAAACCGCTTTGGCGATTTCGAGCTCGCCACCCCACCGGCCGAGCGGCGTGGCGTCGGCGACTTTCTGATGCTGCTCGGTGGTCGTGGACGGCGGCGCGAGGATCGGGCCCGGCGCCACGGCGTTGACGAGGATGTTGTCGCGGGCGAGCTCGAGCGCAAGCGCCTCGACGAGCGCCATCACGCCGGCCTTGGCGACGTAATACGGCAGGTAGCCCTCGTACCGCGGGCGTCCGCTGCGCGCGAGCCAGTCGCTGAACGCGACGATGCGTCCGCCGCCCTGCGCGCGCATGTGGGGCACGGCGGCGAGCGTGCACAGATACGTCGAGCGCAGGTCGATATTGACCGTCCCGTCCCACGCGGCGAGATCGAGCCGGTCAAACGGCACGGCCTCGTACACCGACGCCATCGGGATCAGGATATCCAGCCGCCCGAGCGTCTCGGCGGTCTCCCGCACGACGCGCGCGCAGGCGTCGGGGTCGGCGAGATTCGCCTGAAAGGCCACAGCCCGTCGTCCGAGCGCCTTCACGTCCGCGACGACCGCGTCCGCCTCGGCTTTCGATCGCGCGTAGCTGACGGCGACGTCGGCGCCGCGCCGCGCGAGCACGCGCGCCACGACCGCGCCACTGCGCTTCGCGCCCGTGATCAGCGCGACTTTGTTGGGGAGATCCACTGAGAGGCTGTAGGGCGGCCCGTTCGGGGCCGCCGGCGCGGGGCTGACAGCCCCCCGCGACGGGCGGTGGGTGGGGTTGTATCGGAAAGGGGCGCAGTACGCCCAGCGCTGGTTCGGCGC
>CAZOIK010000018.1:0-8733 GCA_964579765.1 uncultured Bifidobacteriaceae bacterium | reverse complement strand
AGCTCGTTCGAGTCGACGTCGTGATAGGAGCCGTCGAAGACGGTCACGCGGAAGTCGACCATCGGGTAGCCGGCGAGGTACCCGCGCGTGCGGGCGTCCTGGATCCCTTT
Organism: uncultured Bifidobacteriaceae bacterium; assembly: GCA_964579765.1. GTDB lineage: Bacteria > Acidobacteriota > Vicinamibacteria > Vicinamibacterales > CAVVIG01 > DATNBT01. Next base: position 8,623 of record CAZOIK010000018.1, on the reverse strand, counting down.
CTCGACGGCGGGGACGAACTGCCGCGGGATCGCGCCGCCGAAGATGTCGTCCACGAACTCGAAGTCCGCCCCGCGCGCGAGTGGCTCGACGCGAATTCTGCAGTCGCCGAACTGCCCGTGGCCGCCGGTCTGCTTCTTGTGGCGCCCGTGGGCTTCCGTCGCGCCCTTGATCGTCTCGCGGTACGGAATGCGCGGCGGCTTCAGGTTGACGTCCACGCCGAACCGGCGCTTCAGCTTTGCGACCGTCACCTCGATGTGCAGCTGTCCCTGCCCCGAGAGCAGGAGCTCTTTCGTCTGCGGATCGCGGCTGTACCGGATCGACGGATCCTCTTCCTCGAGGCGGTGCATGGACGTGCTGATCTTGTCTTCGTCGCCGCGTGACTTGGGCTCGATGGCGTACGACAGCACCGGCTCCGGGAATGCGACGGCCGGAAACGTCACCGGGTCCGATTTGTCGCCGAGTGTGTCGTTGGTCAGCGTGTCCTTCAGCTTCGCGACCGCGCCGAGGTCGCCGGCCTTGATCTCCGGCACCGCCGTCTGCGTCTTGCCCTGCAGCAGGACGACGTGGCCGAGCCGCTCCTGCGAGTCGCGCGTCTTGTTGTGCAGCGTCGAGTCGGACTTGATCGTGCCCTGCACGACGCGGAACATCGTGATGCGGCCCGCAAACGGATCCGCGATCGTCTTCCAGACGAACGCCTGCGGCGGCTTCTTGTCGTCGGCCGCGCACGCCACGCCCTGCGTGTTCTTGTCGAGGCCGCGGTACGGCCGCTCCGCCGGCGACGGGAGATCGGCGACGACCGCGTCGAGCAACTGCGGGACGCCGACATTCAGCAGCGCCGACACGCACACGAGCGGGAACAGTTTCGCGGCGGTCGTGGCCGCCTTCAGCCCGGCGACGAGCTCGTCGTCGGCGAGCGTGCCCGCCTCGAAGAAGCGCTCCATCAGCTTCTCGTCGGCTTCGGCGACCATCTCGATCAACGCCTCGCGCGCGGTTTCGACGGCGGCGGTCATGTCCGCCGGGACGGACTCTTCCCTGAACTTGCCGCTGTCGTTGCTCTCGAACACGAACGCTTTCCGCGTGACCAGGTCCACCACGCCGCGGAACGCGCGCTCTTCCCCGATTGGCAGCTGAATCGGAATCACGGTCCGGCTGCACGCATCGCGCAGCGACTGCAGCGCGCGCTCGAGCGTCGCGCGCTCGCGGTCGAGCCGGTTGAGGACGACGAGCCGCGGCAGCCCGAGGTCGTCGGCCGCCTGCCAGACCTTTTCCGTCTGGACCATCACGCCGGACACGGCGTCCACGACCACGACGGCGGCGTCGGCGACGTGCAGCGCGGCGCGCGCTTCGCTCAAGAAGTTGCCGATGCCCGGCGTGTCGATGACGTTGATCTTCTGCCGGCTCCACTCCGCAAACGCGAGACTGGCGCCGAGCGTGTGTTTGCGCGCGATCTCTTCGTCGTCGTAGTCGGTGACGGTCGTGCCTTCGTCCACCTTGCCGAAGCGATTGACCATCCCGGAAACGGAGAGAACGGCTGAGGCGAGTTGTGTCTTCCCTGAGCTGGTGTGACCGACGAGGGCGATATTGCGAATAGCGGCGGCGTCGTAGACCTTCATAACCCGGGCCCCCCTGTCCCCGCAGAAAGGGGGATCATATCGCCGTCGCTACTCGTAGCGAAGCGCTTCGATCGGGTCGAGCCGGGAGGCCTTGAAGGCCGGATACATGCCGAAAAAGATGCCGACGGCGGCCGAGAAGCCCAGCCCGATGGCGAACGACCACCACGGCAGCGAGACGGGGAAGCCCGACACCATGTGCACGAGCAGGCCGATGCCGCTGCCGAGCGCAATGCCCAGGACGCCGCCGAGCAGCGTCAGGAACGCGGCTTCCATCAGGAACTGAAAGAGAATCTCGGCGCGCCGCGCCCCGAGCGCCTTCCGGACCCCGATCTCGCGCGTTCGCTCGGTCACGCTGATTGACATGATGGCCATCACGCCGATGCCGCCGACCATGAGCGCAATGGACGAGATGACGATGAGCGCGAACATGGTGGCCTGGCTGACGCGATCCCACAGCTGCAGCACGGAATCCTGCGTGAGCATGTCGAAGTCGTCGGCGTCGTCGAGCTTCAGGCCGTGGCGCGTCCGCATCACGCGCTCCACGTCCAGCATCGCCTCCTTGGCGGTGACGCCCTCGCGCGGGACGACCGAGATCTGGATGTTCGTCAGCGAGCCGAGCCGTCCGATCGTCGCCGTGCGCACGCCGTAGATGCGCTGGAACGTGCTGTACGGAATCGCGACGAAGTCGTCGGCGTTGAGCTGGAAGCCGCCCGCGGTCGGCCGCTTGTCGAACGCGCCCACGACGTCGAACTGCTGCGAGCCGATGCGCACCTTCTTGCCGATCGGATCGGTGCCCGAGTCGCCGAACAGCAGCTGGTAGGCGCTGTAGCCGAGCACGGCGACGTTGCGGCGGTACTGCAGTTCCGTCCCGTTGAAATAGCGTCCCGTCTTGAACGGCAGGTGCGCGCCTTCGGCGAAGAACTCGGACGTGCCGAAGACCAGAATCGCCTTGGTCTTGAGCGTGCGGTAGAACACGCGCTGCTGGATGCTCGGGCCGATGCCGGCGCCGAGCTCGAGATCGACGTACTGGAGCGTGGTCGCCTGCTGCTCGAGCGCGCGCGCGTCCGAGAACGTCAGGTTCGGCCGCTTGAACAATTCCTTGAGCTCGGCGCCGTTCGCGAAATCCGTCACGCCGAAGCGCTGGATGAAGATCGTGTTCGGCCCGATCGAGCTCAGCATGTCGCGCACCGAGCTGTCGAAGCCGCGGATGAGCGCCGTCATGCCCACGATCGCCGTGATGCCGATCACGACGCCCAGCACCGTCAACCCCGAGCGCATCTTGTTGCTGCGCACGGTGTCGAACGCCATGACCACGACTTCCTTGAACAGGTCGAAGCGCACCATCGGCGTCTCTACTCGCGCCTCAGCGCTTCGATGGGATCGAGGCGGGCCGCGCGCGACGCGGGGTACAGCCCGAAGAAGAGGCCGACGAGCGCCGTGATGCCGATGCCGAGCGCGACCGACCAGGCCTCGACCGCCGCGGGAATCGGCGTGGCCTTGGAGATGACGAGCGCGATGGTGACGCCGAACAGCGTGCCGACGACCCCGCCGAAGATCGACAGCACCACCGACTCGGTCAGCATCTGCGACATGATGTCCGCGCGGCGCGCGCCCAGCGCCTTCCGCAGGCCGATCTCGCGCGTGCGCTCGCTCACCACCATCAGCATGATGTTCATGATCACGATGCCGCCGACGACCAGCGAGAGGCCGACGACTCCGAGCAGGACGGCGAAGATGCCGTTTGTGGCCGAGCGGTAGATGCCGAGGATCGTGTCGGACGTGAACAGCCCGAAGTTGTCCGGCTGGCGCGGCTTGAGGCGGCGCGCGCTGCGCAGGGCGACCGTGGCTTCGTCCATGACCTCCGAAATCTGCGTGAGGTCGCGCGGCTTCACCATCAGCTCGAGCGAACGCCGCGATCCGAACATGCTCATGAACTGGCCGAGCGGGATGACGGCGAACTGGTCCTGCGACTGGCCCAGCAGCGAGCCGCGCTTGGCGCTCACCCCGACGACGCGGAAGTGGATGCCGTCGATCTGGATGACCTTGTCGATCGGGTCGATGTTGTCGCTGAACAGGCGATCGGCCGTCTGCCAGCCGAGCACGGTGACGGGGCGCGCGCTGTCCACCTCGGTCTGGTTCATCAGGCGTCCGCGCTCGGCGTCGAACATCGAGAAGTTCGTGTAGCCGGCCGTCACGCCCCTGATCTGCATGTTGTCGATCGACTTGTCGCGGTACGTGATCCGCGCGTTGGCCGTGTTGTCGGCCATCACGGCCTCGATCGTCTGCGGGTCGTAGCGGCGGATGGCGCGCAGGTCGCCGAGCGTGATGACCGGGTTCGAACGGACCTTGTCGAATTCCTCGTCGCTGCGGGTGATGGGATACCGCTGGATGCTGAACGAGTCGGCGCCGGCCTGGTTGAGGATCGCCTGCTTGACCGACGCGTTCAGGCCCTGGATGAGCGACACGACCGCGATGATCGACGTCACGGCGACGATGTTGCCGAGCACCGTCATGAACGAGCGCAGCTTCGCCGCCCAGATGGCGGCGAGCGCGATCTTCGCGGATTCGAAGAACTGGTTCACTGCGTCTGCGTCTGTTTGTTGTCGATCCTGACCGGATCGCCGTCGGCGATGTTGCGGACCGAGTTGTAGGGCCCGGTGACGACCTGGTCGCCCGGCTTGAGGCCCGACAGCACCTCGAAATACTTGTCGCCGGCGATGCCGATCTTGACCGGCACGAACTCCACGGTCTTGCTGCCGGCGCGGATGGCGAACACGCCTTCGGTTTCCTTGCGCGTCTGGCCGGGCTTGAGTTCCGCGGCGGACGCCACCGGTTCGACGTTCGTGTTGCCCGTCAGGCTCCGGCGCCGGCGCTTGTCCTTCGGCTCGCGCACGATCTGGTTGTTCGCGTCGTAGGTGAGCTCGCGGACGGCGACCGACGGGATCGGCACCGCCGTGACGTTCTCCCGCGTGGCCGTCGTGATGTCCGCCGTGCACGTGAACCCGGGACGCACGTCCGGCACCTGCTCGTCGAGCATCACTTCCACTTTGAAGGTCGTCGCCTGCGTGCCGGTCGTGCCCGCCGTCGTGGACTGGAGCGGGCTGTTGCCGATCTCGGTGACGTGGCCCTTGAAGGTCCGGTCGGGAATCGCGTCGATCGTGATCTTCGCCGGCTGCCCCAGCTTCACGTTCGGGATGTTGGTCTCGTCAACTTCGACTTCCGCCTGGATGATGGACATGTCGGCGAGCGTCATGAGCACCGTGCCGGCGTTGTTCATCGTGCCGACGACGACCATCTCGCCTTCCTCGATGGTGCGTTTGGTGACGATGCCGTCAATCGGCGACGTGATGCGCACGCGGCTCAGATCGTACTGCGCGCTCTCGAGGTTCGCGCGCTCCTGCGCGATGCGGCTGACCTGCGCGTCGGCGGTCTTCTGGCGCTCGGCGAGCGACGACTCGGCCACCTTGACGTCGTTGGCGGCCTGGTCGAGCGTCGCGCGCGGCGTGAGCTGCTGCTTCCACAGATCCTGCTGGCGCTTGAGCGTCTGGCGCAGCAGCTCGAGCTGCGCCTTGGCCGTTTCGACCGACTGCTGCATCTGCGCCAGCGAGATCTCGTTGGCCTTGAGCGAGGCCACTTCCTGATCGACGCGCGCCTGCAGCGGCTTGGGGTCGATCTGCAGCAGGAACTGCCCCTGCTTGACGCGATCGCCTTCGTTCACCATCAGGTTGGTGACGCGGCCGACCTCGTCGGAGCTGATGTTCACCGACCGCTTGGGTTGAATCTTGCCGGATGCCGACACGACGGCCTCGAGGTCGCGCGCGCGGATGGTCTCGGTGGTGACGGCGACGCCCGTGTCGCGCCGGAAGTAGAGGTTCGCGCCGACGACGGCCGCGCCGACGAGCACGACCGCCAGTGTGATCAGGACGTTTTTCCGGGACATCGATGCTCCGTTGCGCCTACGACAACGCGGTGCGAACAGCCGCAACCGCTGCGACAATCACGAAATAAACGACGAACAGCGAGACGGCGATGGGCGTCGTGCGCCGCTTGTAGAGCACGCCGAGCCCGATCGCCAGCGACACCATCGCCCAGATCTGAAACAGGTCGATGGCCCCCAGCAGGCGGCCCAGAAAGCTGCCGTTGTCGATGAACGGCAGGAACACCAGCAGGCTGGTCGGGCTCGAGAGCGTCTCCCGTACGTAGTCGAGCGGGATCGCGAAGACGTTCTGCAGCGCGCCGATGACGCTCGAGTGCGCGAGGATGGCGAACACCTGCTTGTAGCTGGCGTCCCCCCCGAGCAGGGCATTGAAGATCCCCAGAAGCAGACCGGCGATGACGGCCGACACGAGGGGAATGCCGATAAGCTGGCCCGCCGCCGTCGTGTACCGTGCGCGGTCGATGCCGTCCTGCATCCGCTCGTACGCGGCGTCGTTCAGCTTGATGCCGAACGACTCGATCACCTGCGTCTGCTGGTCGAAGGCCGCCTGCTTGCCCACGTCCGTCGAGAGGAACACGAAATAGCCGCCGGCAATCACCAGGGAGGTGCAGGCCAGGACGCCGAACCATCGGGGGCGGGCGGCCACCGACGCGTAGGTGGCTCGCGGCGAGAAGAACACGCCGAGAATGCGGGCGACGAGCCCCGTCGGCGGGGCGTCCGCTGTGCCGCCAACAGGCGCTGTGTCTGTCATATTGGTCCCTCAGATAGACGCGCGAGCGGGCCGTTCTGTTCCCCTCTGGAACGGAATGAGTCCATTATGCCTCACGTGTTCCTTGACAGCCGCTAAGTTGGTGTTACCATGCTGGTTCCCTCGATCCAGCAAGGAGCGTGACGTGGTCGGATTCGTGCCCAAGGAGATGTTCTTCACGAAAGGTGTCGGCAAGCACCGCGAGAAGCTGACGTCTTTCGAGCTGGCGTTGCGCTCGGCTGGCATCGCCGCCTGCAATCTCGTCCGCGTCTCGAGCATCTTTCCGCCGGGCTGCCGGATTCTCTCGCGCGCCCAGGGCGCCAAGCGCCTCGAGCCGGGGCAGGTCACGTTCGTCGTCATGTCCGAAGCGGCGACGCGCGAGCCGCACCGGCTGATTGCGGCGACTGTCGGCGTGGCCATCCCGCGCAATCGCGACCTCTACGGGTACCTTTCAGAGCACCACAGCTTCGGCGAGAGCGAGGACATCGCCGGCGACTACGCCGAAGAACTCGCCGCCGAGATGCTCGCGACGACGCTTGGCCTCGAGTTCGATCCCGACAAGAGCTGGGACGAAAAGAAAGAGGTCTATCAGCTCTCCAACCAGATCGTCCGCACGCAGAACGTCACGCAGACGGCGGTCGGCGACAAGAAAGGCCTCTGGACGACGGTGGTGGCGGCCGCCGTGCTCGTCGGTTAGTTCCCAAAACAACCGAACACCACTAAGGTAATGCCGCTATGGGCAGAACCTTTCCAGTCTTGGTGTGCGCGCTGCTCGCCTGGCCGGCGCTCGCGCGCGCGCAGCGTTTCGACGACGTCGGCGTCCGCGCGCAGGGCATGGCGGGCGCATTTGTCGCCGTCGCCGACGATGCGAGCGCGACCTGGTGGAACCCCGCAGGCCTCGCAGGCGGCATGCACCTGGTCGATCTCTCGGCCGAGGCCACCGAGGGGGGCGGCCGGGGCGTGGCGCTCGGGTTTCCGTCGCTCGGCGTGAGCTATTACCGCCTCAAAATCAGCCAAATACAGCCATCAGGCTCTACAGCGTTGCAGGCCTCCGACCGACAAGATAACGGGGCTGCAGGTAGTGGTCTGCCTTTCGTCGATGCGAGTGTGAGTCAGTTTGGCGTGACGGTGGGGCAGTCGCTGACGTCGCATCTGGTCGTCGCGACGACGCTGAAGCTTGTGAACGCGCTGAGCGCGACGCATCCGGATCTCGACGCCGGGATCATGGCGGCCGCCGGTGTCCTTCGCGTCGGCGTGGCCGTGCGCGACATCACCGAGCCGACGTTCGTGTCCGGAGCGAGCGCGTTCGATCTGACGCGCCGGGCGCGCGCGGGAGCCGCCGTCGTCCTCGATCGGCGCGGGCCGTTCGAGCGGCTGACGCTGTCGTTCGACGCGGACCTCACGAGTGCCGTGACGGAAGGCCGTGACGAACGCGAGGTCGCGGGCGGCGTGGAAGCGTGGTGGTTCGGGCAGCGGCTCGGCCTGCGCGGGGGAGTGGGGGCGAATACGGTGGGCGGCGGCGGATCGTTTGGCGCGGTCGGCGTGACGCTCGCGCCGGTTCAGCATCTGAACCTCGATGGCGCGCTGACACGCGGCGAGGACTCTGCGCGTGATCGTTGGACTTTCGGGCTAAGAGTGACGTTTTAGGTCACATTTTGACAGTTATTGTCAGTACTGGATAATTAGCAGCTCGACTACATGGCCGTCCGCATTGGCGAACTCCTCCTGAAGGAGAAGCGCATTACTCCGGATCAGCTTCAACAGGCGTTGGCCGCCCAGAAGGCCAACGGCGGGAAGCTCGGCTACAACCTCGTCAAGATGGGGTTCGTCAAGGACGAGGAGATCACGGCGCTTCTCAGCAAGCAGTACGGCGTCCCCTCGATCAACCTGGCGCAGTTTCAAATCGACCCGGCCGTCGTCAAGCTCGTGCCGGCCGAGACCGCGCAGAAGTACCAAATCATCCCGCTGAGCCGTTCGGGCGCGTCCTTGACGATCGCGATGACGGATCCCACCAACGTCTTCGCGATGGACGACATCAAGTTCATGACCGGCTACAACGTCGAGCCGGTCGTCGCCTCCGAGATCGCGATCATCGAGGCGGTTCAGAAGTACTACCCGACGAAAGGCGGCGCGAAGGGCGCGGCGGGCATGAGCGCACTCGAGATGGCCACCAAGGGTCTCGAGGAGATGCCGGCGCTCGAGGGCACCGACGCCGTCGAGGTGCTCGAGGAGCTCCAGGAGAGCAGCGCGGAGGCGCTCGCCAAGGAAGGCGAAGCCGCGCCGGTCGTCCGTCTGGTGAACGTCGTGCTGATGTCGGCGATTCA
>CAZOIK010000017.1:0-2140 GCA_964579765.1 uncultured Bifidobacteriaceae bacterium | reverse complement strand
ACCGTGCGCGAGACGCCCGTCGATCGGTGGACGTCCATTCCGAGCTCAACCAGACGGGCGACGACCTTGGTGATCTGCTCTTCGGTCGCCCGTTCTTCCATCACAACAACCATGGCGTCTGTCTCCATTCCTGCTCCGGCGGCCCTGAAAGGGCCGCCCTACGTTCAACCGCCCTACTCTCTCGCCTCGCCGTGGACGACGCGCCGCTCCAGGCGCCGCGCCTCGTCGATGATCCGCTCGAACAGCCGCACAATCGCTTCCGGGTCGAGTGGCCCATCGACCGCCACATTCCGGACGTGATCGAGCACCTGTTTCTCGCGATCCGGCTGGTAGATCTCCACGTTCTGCAGCTTCTTGATGCGCCCGATCTCGCAGGCGCAGCGCGCGCGCTCGTTCAGCAGGCGCACGAGCACTTCGTCCACGCGATCGATGTCTTTTCTCAAGTCGTCGAGAGTCGGCATCCTGTATCCCCGTAGCTATCTCGCCACCGTCCGCGGCTGACAAGCCGCGCGAAGCGAACGGACGTACGCTTCGACGCGATCCACCAAACCGGGCGATCCGCTGGCCTCCGCAATCAGCGAGACGAGCGCGCTCCCGACGACCGCCGCGTCCGCAAAGCCGCCGACTTCGGCGACGTGCTCGGCTTCGGCGTGAACGCGCGAATCCGCTTCACCATCGCCTCGGCGCCGGCCGCCACCTCATCGCGCGCGCCGGTGACGCCCAGGCGCGAAATCCCATACAGGAAGCCGCGCCCCAACGCGGCCGCCTTCCGGATCCGCTCGTCGGTTGTCGTCGGGCTCAAAAGGAAGATCGTATCAAGTCCGGCGGCGTCCATGGTGGCCCGGAAGCCGCCCGCCTCCTCGATCGGCAGATCGAGCGCCAGCACCCCGTCCACGCCGGCCGCCGCGGCCTGCCGGGCGAATTCGGCCGTGCCCATCCGCAGCAGCGGGTTCGCGTAGCTGAACACGACGATGCCGGCCTTCACGTCGCTGCGCACCTTCTTGATCATCTCGAGCGTGACGCGCAGGCTCGCGCCCGCCGCAATCGCCCGCTCGGTCGCGCGCTGGATGACGGGACCGTCGGCCATCGGATCCGAGAACGGCACGCCGACCTCGAGCACGTCGGCGCCGGCACGATCGAGGGCGCGCAGGATCTCCGTCGATCGCGGGATGTCGGGATCGCCCGCCGTCGTGAACGTGACGAGACCTGGACGCTGCGCCGCACGCAACGCGTCGAAGGTCGCGGTCAGGCGCGAAGGCATTTTTCTACCGTCTGGACGTCCTTGTCGCCCCGTCCCGACAAATTAACGAGCATGACATCGTCCGGCCCGAGTTCGGTTGCGACCTTGCGCGCGAACGCCACCGCGTGGGCCGACTCGAGCGCGGGCAGGATGCCTTCGAGACGCCCGAGCCGCTGGAACGCAGCCAGCGCCTCGGCGTCGCCGACGTGGGCGTACTCGGCGCGGCCGATCGCGCGCAGCCACGCGTGCTCGGGGCCGATGGCGGCGTAGTCGAGGCCGGCCGAAATCGAATGCGTCGGGTCGATGTTGCCGTCCGCGTCCTGCAGCACGAACGTCCGCGTACCCTGCAGCACGCCTTCGCTGCCGCCAGCGAATCGCGCCGCGTGCTGGCCGCGGACGATCGCCTCGCCGCCGGCTTCGACGCCGATCAGCCGCACGTCCTTGTCGTCGATGAAGCCGTCGAAGATGCCCATGGCGTTGCTGCCGCCGCCGATGCACGCGACCACCGCACGCGGCAGCTTGCCGGTCTGCTCGATCACCTGCGCGCGTGCTTCGCGTCCGATGACCGACTGGAATTCGCGAACCATCAGCGGATAGGGATGCGGACCGAGCACCGAGCCGAGCAGATAGTAGGTGTCCGCGACATTGGTGACCCAATCGCGCATCGCCTCGTTGATCGCGTCCTTCAATGTCTTGCTGCCGGCATCCACCGGACAGACCTCCGCGCCGAGCAGCCGCATGCGGAAGACGTTGAGCGCCTGTCTCGCCATGTCCTCGGTGCCCATGTACACGTGGCACTCGAGGCCGAGCAGCGCGCACACGGTCGCCGTCGCGACGCCGTGCTGCCCGGCCCCCGTCTCGGCGACGATGCGGCGCTTCCCCATGCGGACGGCGAGCAGC
>CAZOIK010000016.1:0-1778 GCA_964579765.1 uncultured Bifidobacteriaceae bacterium | reverse complement strand
GGCGGCACGTGGCGGCCATCGCCCGGCGCGCCGTCGGGCAGGCGTCGGCCCACGCCGCCCGCGAAAGCGAGCGCATCGTCCGCGACCGCTTCGAAGCGGGCATCGCGAGCACGAGCGATCTGCTGCGCGCGGCCGCCGCGGCGTTCGACGCGGACACGGAGCGTGCGTCGGCGGCCGTCGAGATCCTCGTCAGCCGCGCGCGCCTCGACCGCGCGCTCGGCCGATCTCCTTCTGCCGCCACGAGGCCACTGCCATGAAAGCCCTCATCGTCGCCGCCGCGATCGCGGCCGCTGGTGTGTCCTGCACGTCTCCGGCCCCTCCCCCGCGCGCGGCGGCGCCGCACGCCGACGTCGTGCTCGCGCGCGCCGAGGCGTCTCAGATCCCCGTCACGTTCGAGGCCGGCGGCGTCGTGCGCGGACGGCTGACGGCGTCGATCGCCAGCCGGGTCATGGCGCCGGTCGTCGCCGTCAACGTCAAGGCCGGCGATCGCGTGAGCGCGGGAGCGCCGCTCGTCACGCTGGACGGCCGCGATCTGCAGGCGCAAGCCGCGCGGGCGAGCGCCGCGCTGACGGCCGCCCGCGACGGCGTGCTGGCGGCGAACTCGGAGAAACGTGCCGCCGATGCCGCGCTGACGCTCGCGACGACTTCGTTCGACCGCGTCAAAGGGCTTCACGCCAAACGGTCGGCGACCAACGCGGAGCTCGAGGACGCGACCGCGGCGTTCGACAGCGCACGCGCGCGCGCGTCCGGGGCGGCGGCCCGAGCCGGCGAAGCGGCCGCGGCGCTCACCGCGGCCGAGGAGAACTCGAAGGCCGCGGCGATTACGGCGTCCTATGCCGTCGTGACCGCGCCCTTCGGCGGCCGCGTCGCCGAGCGGCTCGTCGATCCCGGCGCGATGGCCGCGCCAGGCGCGCCGTTGCTGAGCCTCGAAGACACCTCGCTCGTCCAGCTCGAGGTCAGCCTCGACGAGACGCGCGCGAGCCGCGTCGCCGTCAACCAGCAGGTCCGGTATCGACTGGACGACGACGCCGTCTGGCAGAGCGGCCGCGTCGCCGAGATCGCGCGGATCGATCCGGCGAGGCACAGCTTCACGGTGAAGATCGATCTCCCCTCGGCGTCAGACGCGAGGACAGGTTCGTTCGGGCGCGCGCGGTTCGCCGGGGACATGCGCACCGCGCTCGTGGTGCCCGCGACGGCCGTCTTCCGGCGCGGCCAGCTGTCTTTCGTCTTCGCGGTCGATGGCGACGGCTTCGCGCGGCTGCGGGCCGTGATGACGGGCGAGACCGCTGGCGATCGTCTCGAAGTGCTGTCGGGCGTCGCGGAGGGCGAGGCGGTTGTGGACCATCCGCCGCTGTCGCTTGGCGACGGCACGCGCGTGACGGCGGGAGCAGGACAGTGAGCCGCCCGACCGGCATCGCCGGACGCCTGGCCGCGGCGTTCGTCCACTCGAAGCTGACGCCTCTCGTCATCGTCGCCTCGCTGCTGCTCGGCGTCTACGCCGTCCTCGCGCTGCCGCGCGAGGAAGAGCCGCAGATCATCGTGCCGATGATCGACGTCTTCGTCGGCATGCCGGGCGCCGCTCCCGCCGAAGTCGAACAGCGCGTCACGCGGCCCGTCGAGAAACTGATCTGGGAGGTGCCCGGCGTCGAGTACCTCTACTCCACCTCGAGCCAGGGCGGCGCGATGATCGTCGTCCGCTTCCTCGTCGGCGAGAGCGAGGACGCCGCGCTCGTCCGCCTCAATCAGAAGCTCGCCGCAAACGCCGATCAGCTGCCGGC
>CAZOIK010000015.1:0-18549 GCA_964579765.1 uncultured Bifidobacteriaceae bacterium | reverse complement strand
ACTTTAATCTCAGCAATACCGCAACTTCTGACCGGCTTCGACTTAGGTTGACGAAGGCTGAGCCGGGCTGTTACTCTGCTTCCTGGCATGAAGCGTCTCAGCCCGCCGTGGCGGATTGTCGCGTGCTTCGTGATCCTCCTGCTCGCGGGGCGCGGCCGGACGACGCACGCGCAGGCGCTCGACTCGGCCTCAGCCGGAGACGCGGCGGCGCTCGACGCGGCGGCCGCGGGCGACAAGCCGGCGCTGCCCACTGAGACCGTCGAGCTGCTTCCGGCATCGACGCTCTCGCTCGCCGGCGCGGCGCTGCCCACCGCACGACAGCTCTCCGTTCCGCTGAATCAACGCGTGCTGTCGTACATCGAGCTCTTCCAGACGCGTCTGCACGACTTCATGGAAACCGGCATGCGCCGCGGCGCGCAGTACCTGCCGATGATTCAGAAAGTGTTCACCTCGCAGGGCCTGCCGCCGGATCTCGCGTACGTGCCGCTCGTCGAGAGCGCGTTCCGTCCCGACGCCATTTCACGAGCGAGCGCGAAAGGCGTCTGGCAGTTCATGACGGGCACCGCGCTCGAGAACGGGCTGCGCCATGACTTCTATGTGGACGAGCGCTCGAATCCCGAGAAGGCGACGATCGCGGCCGCCAACTACCTGAAGTCGCTGGCCGACACGTTCGGCGGCGACTGGCAGCTCGCGCTGGCGTCCTACAACAGCGGACCGGGACGCGTGCAGCAGGCGATCAAGCGCGTCGGGCGCGCCGACTTCTGGTCGCTCGCGGCACGGCCGTGGGCGCTGCCCCGCGAAACGCGCGAGTACGTGCCGATGATCCTCGCGGCCATCGTCATCGCCCGCAACCCGGCGCAGTACGGCTTCTCGTTCGACGCACTGCCCCAGCTGGACGGCGCGCCGCAGTTCGAGACCGTCCGGCTGCCGCACGCCGTCGAGCTGAAGAAGGTGGCCGAATGGACGGGCACGCCGGTTGAGACGCTGAAGGAGCTCAACCCGGAGCTGCGTCGGCCGATGACGCCGTTCAAAGATCCCGACTACGCGCTGCGCGTCCCCGTGGGCACGAGCATCGAGATTGCGCGCCGCATGGACGAAGCGGCCGGCGACGATCTGCTCTCGCTGACGCGCTACACGGTGAGGAGCGGCGACACCCTCGCCGGCATCGCGCGCAAGCTGCACATCAGCCGGTCCGACCTGGCAGAAGCCAACGAGCTCAGCGTCACGGCGCGGCTGGCGACCGGCCAGGAGCTCATCGTGCCTGCGGGCGTGCCCTACGTCTCGTACGCGCCGAGAAAGTCGTCGAGCACGAGCGCGTCGCGCACGCGGAAGGCGCCGGCCCGAAAGACCGCGTCGAAGAAGAAGACCACCCACCGCAAGAAGTAGGGGCCGCCTTCAGGCGGACCTCGCCAGACGCGATGAAGCACGTCGCCGCGCTCGTTCTCGTCCTCGCGATCGCCGTCATCGGCCGCGCGCAGACGACGGGCACGGTCGTGCGCGGCCGCGTGGCGGCGGCAGACACCGGCGCGCCGATTCCGCACGCCCGGGTCACCATCACGAACGACGCCCGGCCGCTCGCGCCGATCTTCAGCGACGCGAACGGGCAATTCGTGTCGCCGCCGCTCGCGGCGGGCGGCCGGTATCGGTTGACGGTGACCAAAGCCGGATACGCGCAGGAGAGCGTCGCGGGCGCGGCCCTGCAGGCCGGGCAGCCGGCGGACGTGCGGCTGGCGCGCAGCGCCGCGATTGTCGGCCGCGTCATCGACGATAAGGGCGACCCCGCGATCGGTGTCCCGGTGTCCGTGCTCGTCCAGGCGGACGGCGGCGCGACGGCCGGCGTCACGCCGGTCGTGACAGTTCAAACCAACGACCTCGGCGAGTTTCGCGCGGGCGGCCTGCCGGCGGGACGCTATTACGTCGCCGCCATCACGCCGCAACTCGACGCCGCCACGGGAGAAGTGAGTCGCGGCACGATCTTCTATCCCGCCGCGGCCACGCTCGCCGACGCGCAGGCCATCGTGCTGGCTCCCGGCGACGAGCACGACGGCGTGGACTTCATCGGCTTGAGCGTCGGATTGAGCGAATCGCCGCTCGGGTTCCTCGCCATCGGCGTTCCGCCGTCGAATGCCAACGACGGCGCGGACCCTGCGGACACCGGCGTCATTCGCGGCCGTGTCACGCGCGCCGACGGATTGTCCGTGCCGAACGCAACCGTGCGAACGACGGTCCAGCAAGTTGTCGCCGGCGGACGCCGGCGTACAACCACGAAGAGCGTCCCGACAAACGACGACGGCGCGTACGAGTTCGACGAGCTGCCGGCGGGCGACTACCGGATTACGGCGTCGAAACCGGGCTTCAGGACGGCGGCGTTCGGACAGCGATCGCCCACGGATCGCGGACAGCCGGTCGTGGTGACCGCTGGGCAGACGCGGTCGCAGATCGACCTCGTGCTTCCCCGCTTCAGCGCCGTCACGGGCCGGATCGTGGACGACTTCGGCGACCCGGTCGAGGGCGTCACCGTCAGGGCATCGCGGCTTCGGTTCGAGGCGGGACGCCGGCGTCTGATTGGCGTCAACGGCACAGCCATGCAGGCGACCGACGATCAGGGCCGGTATCGCCTCTACGGCATGCCGCCCGGCCAATACATCATCAGCGCCGAAATCGGCCAGGTCAGCGCGCTGCCCGCGGCGGGCGATCTGTCGGGCTTTGCGCCGACGTATTTTCCGGGGACGACGAACCCGGCGGACGCGAGGCTCGTCGCCGTGCCGCAGTCTGAGGAGGTTCCCGCCGTGGACCTCGCGCTCGTGCCCCAGCCGACGGCGCGCATCACGGGCCGGCGGATCGGGCCGGACGGCGAGCCGCTCGGCGGAACGCTCGTGCTGGTCTCGAGCGCGCGGTCGGGCGCGATTGTCACGACGCCGACGGGCGCGCGGATTCAAGACGACGGGCGGTTCGAGTTCCCGAATGTGGCGCCGGGCGAGTACGTGATCCAGGCCGATCGCGGGCGCGGGCCGAGCAACGAGGAAGGCCCGTTCGCGTCGCAGTACGTGACGGTGAACGGCGCCGACGTCTCCGGCGTGCTGCTGCAGGCGACGCCCGGCTCGACGGTCGTCGGGCGCGTCGTCGTCGATGCCGACGTGGAGCCGCCGCGCCGCCTGACGATCGTGCCCGAGCGCGCCGACCTCGATCGGGCGCCGCTCGCGAACGGCTCGATTGCGCGCGCGGACGTGCAGCCCGATCTGACGTTCGAGCTGCGCGGCCTGCACGGGCCGCGACGGCTGGTGCTGGAGCGTCCGCCGGCCGGGTGGGCGCTGAAGTCGGTCCTCGTGGACGGGATCGACGTGACCGACACGCCCCTGCCGTTCGGGACGGCCGACCAGTCGCTGTCTGAGGTCCAGGTCGTCGTGACCAACCGCCTCACCGAGCTCACCGGCACGGCGGTCGATTCGCGGGGACAGCCGGTCGCGGGCGATTACGCCGTGCTCGCGTTTCCGACGGATCGCGACCGCTGGTATCCCGGGTCGCGCTATTTCCGGCGCACCGGTCCAGGTGCGAGCGGCACGTTCAGCCTGCGCGGACTGCCGCCCGGCGACTACTTCGTCGCCGCCGTGCGCGATCTGCCCGTGCTCAGGGACGGGCCCGACGCGTGGCAGGATCCGGAGTTCCTCGAGTCGATCGCGCTGCAGTCTACGTCGGCGTCGCTCGCCGAGGGCCAGAGCAGTTCCGCCAGCCCGCGTCTGATCACGCCGTAACGAAGAGTTCTGGGGCCGCCCGCAGGCGGACGGTGTCACGCTGCGAAGACACGCACGACGATCAACGCAGAGATCGCTGAGATCGCAGGGCGTTGATCTGATGAAACCGCTCAGTGAATGGCGTCGCCCTCTGCGGGCACAAACATGCTGAATGTGTCGTTCCAGTTGAACTTCCGTACGACGGTGTGCACATGGCCTCCTATCTTGTATTCAGCGGTCTGTGTCACCGTGGCGGGGCGGCTCGGCGGCGAAGCGTCTTCACTCGAAGGCTGGAGCTGAAACGTGCTCACCATCTCGTAGTCAGTCCCACCAGGCGGAGCGGCAATTTCCTTCGACGTCGCCGCAAAGACGACCTGCAGCCGCCCGCGCAGGAGCTTCACAATCAGAAAGTGTCCGAAGTACAGCCCTGTTCCCCACTGTGCCGAATTGTTGTGAATGACGATCTCCTCAACCGGAGCTCGTACTAAGCTCTTGAACTCGATCTGTAGTGGCTCGTAGGCGAACGCGAGCGGGAACGTGTCAACCCAGCGCCATGTGCCGTCTTCATTACGGACAAACGCGGCCAGGTCACCCTGTTGAAGATTCTGAATCTCGATGATGGCCGCTTCGGCCATCGCATCGAGGCGCGGATGCACGATGCGAATCTTCGTATCGGCGCAACTGACCATCTGTGCGCGTCCGCACGATTGCAGGCGTAGTGTCCGTGCCAAGGCCGAAGCGCCTTTCTCGCGCTGGAGGTACGAGACAACCTGATCGAGAGAGGCGAACGTCGGCGCCTGCGCACGGGCGAAGGGATTCGTCGCCCTGGACGCCGATGCGAGTGCTTGGCGCGCCGCGTCTGCAATATCCCGACACAAGTCCTTCGCCGCGCGCGGGCAATAGTCGCCTGCGTTAATCGCGATGCGCCGCAGGTCGCCGGCATCACCCGTCGCGTCGATGTGTCGCAGAACAAATCGGTGAAACCGGATGTCCCCAGTCGTCAGGCGCTGCAGATCGATCACGGTGTTCCAGTGCGTGGCCAGCGTGCGCACAGTGAACTCCGACCAGCCTTCCGCGATGGCGCCGTCATCGCAGGCTTGAAACGTGCGGAACGCGGTATGGAGATCGCTCCACGTTCTCAGACGAGCGATTCCTTCCTCGGCCGCCCCCGCCTGTGCCTTCGAGCATCCGGCTGCTCGAGCCGGGGCCGACGTCGCGAGCGCCACCGCGAATACCGTCAGAGAAAGCGACGTTCTCATGAAGGCGGACACTGCATCACGGTTTTCGCGGAATCGTCTCGGCCGGTGCGAGGTGCGGCTCGAGCCGATTGGTCACAGCCACGGGCGCTTCGAGTCAGAGACAGCCCTCGATGTACTCCGCTGCTGGCGTCAAGCCCGCTCGGATGGAAGTAACCCGTCTTCCGTCGGTTTCCATCACGACGGCTTGCCGGCGATCTCGGGAACGTACGATGAAGTAATGGCCGTCGTCATTGTACGCGTGCGGCTTGATCTCCAGGCGACGCCCATAGATCTGGCGTACGCGTTGTTCGGTGTCGCCAACTCTGGCTCCGTCGACGGTCCGAAATCGCTTGTCGTTCGTCTCAACGCGGACGATCCGTCCATCCTCCACCATGAAGAGGACTGTCGGAACCGATTTGAATCGAACATACCGGCAGTTGTCGCTGCCCGAGGGTTGTTCCGCGGCTTCGACAAGCGTCTCACCAGCCGCGGCGGATTCCTGCCGAACCGACGCCCCCACTTGTACAGGCCCTATGCCGGCGAACGTAATGGGCTGGCTTGCGAGCAGAACGGCGGCCGCCGCGATGAACGTAAGCATGTCCCATGTGCGCCATCCTCTGAGGGCGCGCCTCCCACGTCCTGAAGAAGCTCTGCGATCTTCGCGATCTCTGCGTTGTTCGTCGTGACGCCGCTACGCGGTCGCGATGCGCTTGCCTTCGTCGCCCGCGGCGGGCGACGAGCGCAGCTTCTTGATCCCCTGCTCGATGCGCTCGGCCAGCTCGCGTTCGTGCTGGAGCGTGCGCAGCGTGTTGCGCGCCTCCTGGAGCATGAACTCGAGCTGCGCGGACTTCTCCGCCACGTGGTCGATGACGGCCTTCTGCTCGCCCAGCGTCTCGAGGTTGATCCGCACGTCGTCCAGGAGGTGGACGATGGCATTGGCCTTCTGCTGGACCTCGTCCACGATCTTGCGGCGCGCGTCGATCGAGACGATGCGCTCGTCGGTCTCGCCGATGCGCGACAGCAGCTCGTCCACGCGCGTCTTGAGCGCGGCGATCTCGCCGCGGTTCTCGGCGACGTGCGCGAGGTCGGCCTTGCTGCGCGCGGCAATCTGGTGGACCTGCTCGACCTCCGACTTGACCGCGTTGATGAGCTGCTCGCGGCTCGCAATCGCCTGGATGCTCTTTTCCAGGTCGTCGGCGAGCTGCTTGATCTCGATCAGGCGGGATTCGACGGCCGCCAGCTTCTTCTCGCCGAACGCGACCTGCGCGCGGCGCTGCTCGAGCTGCTTGAACATCTTCTCGGCGCGCGCGAGCTGGTCCTCCGACGCCTGGATCTGTCCCACTGTGTCGCGCTGCCGGCTCTGCACGCGATCGAGCTCTGCGAGCATCTCGTCCTTGAGCTTCGCCGAGCGCGCGAGCTCTTCGGAGAGCGTCTGCATCTGCCGCGTCCGCTCGCCGACTTCGGCCGCTACGGCGCGGCTGCCCTCGACCAGCTCGGCGAATCGCATCGTCTGGGTCGTGATGGTGTCTTCGTCGTGCTTGATCGAGCCGATGCGCTCCTGCGCGGTCTTGATCTCGCCGCGCAGCG
This sequence comes from uncultured Bifidobacteriaceae bacterium, assembly GCA_964579765.1. Taxonomy (GTDB): domain Bacteria; phylum Acidobacteriota; class Vicinamibacteria; order Vicinamibacterales; family CAVVIG01; genus DATNBT01. Next base: position 11,993 of record CAZOIK010000015.1, on the reverse strand, counting down.
TGTTCAGTTCGGCCACGAGCGGCACCAGCCGCTGCTGGAGCGCGCGCACGTCCTCGAGCTTGTGCTGCGCGTCGGTCATCTGCTCGGCGAGGCCGTCGCACGCCGTCTTGAGCGTGTCGAGCTCGACCCGGCGCGCGAGCTGCGATTCGAGCTTGCGATCGACTTCGGCGCTGACGGCGTTGAGGCCGTTCAGGCGCGTTTCGAGCTTCTCGACGAACGGCACGCGCGCCGTGACGCGCGAGAACTGCGTGTCGAGCTCGGCGACCGCCTCGTTGAGCCGGGTCGCCTTCTGCGTGCCCTCCTCGACGAGCGCCATCTTGCCGAGAATGGCGTCCATCTTCGCTTCGAGCTCGGGCGCGCGCGTCTGCATCGCGGCGACGCGTTCGCCGAACGCCTCGAGCGCCAGCCGATCGGCGCCGAGCTTATCGCGCAGCTGCGCGATCTCGGCGTGCGACTTATAGAAGTCCTGGACCTCTTTCTTGAGCGCCTCGAGATCCTGCCGGCTCTGCTTGAGCGCGTCCATCTGCCAGGCCGTCTTCTTCGACAGCTCGTCCACCTGCGCCATGCGCTCGTGCAGCGACTCGAGCGAGGTCTGCTTCTTGGTGAGGTCGTCAGCCTGCGCGAGCAGCGACTCGATGCGCTTGTTGAGGCCGTCCACCTTCTGATCGAGCGCGAGGAGGTTCTTCTCTTTGGCCGCGAGCGTGCCCATCCGCGTCTCGGCGTCCGAGACCGACGTCTGCAGGCCGCGCACACGCTCGTCGAACGCCTCGAACTCGCGCTTGCGGATGGCGAGCGTGCCGACCTCGGCGCGGACGGCCTCGAGCAGCGACGTCGAGTCTTTCTGCAGCTTCGCGGCCTCGCGCTGGACGTCCTGATTCAGCTTCGTCGAGGCCTCCATCCGCTGGTTCGTGTCTTCGGAGAGCTTCTCGATGCGGGTGATCGTCTCTTCGGCCTTCGTCGTCTGCTTCATGCCCTCGTTCAGCTTGGCGATCTGCGCGTCCATCGACCACACCATCTCGCTCACGCGGTTGGCCTGGACGACGGCGTGCTCGACCGCCTGCTGCTGGCTCTCGATGGCCTTGGCCTTGCGGGTGACGTGCTCGGCCAGCGCGTTCAGCGCGCTGAGGCGCTCGGCGGTGCTCTGGCTCAGCTCGTGCAGCTGCGTCAGCGGCTCGAGTTTCTTCTCGATGTCCTTGGCGGCGGCCATCGCGGCCGTGGTGTCTTCGCGCGCCTCGCGCGACGTCTCGCGGATCTTGCCGTAGTCCTGCGTGAGGTTGGCGGCCGTCGCGCGGATCTGATCGAGGTCGCCTTTGAGCGTGGACGCGTGCGACAGCGCCTGCTTGACGTCGTGCTCCGAGTCGCGCAGCTTCGTCCGCAGCTCTTCGAGCGTGGACCGTTCTTTCTTCAACGTGTCGAGCGTCGCCTGCGTCTGCAGCGCCTGTGACGAGAGCTGCTGCACGGCTTCGCGATGCTTCCGCAATTCGCCGTCGGGGCCGATCGCCTTCTCGGTCGTCTGCTCCGCCTGGCGCGCGGCGTCCTTGAGGCCCTGAATCTTCTTGTCGATCTCCTCGAGCTCTTTCGTGCGCTCGTCGAGCGCGGCGAGCCGCTTGGCAATCTCGTCGAGCCGCGTGGTGGCCGCCGTGGCCTTCTCCGTCATCTGCTCGAGCGACTTGCTCATCGGCGTGAGCTTCGCGCTCCGGGCCGTGAGCGAGTTCAGCATCTCGCCGAGCGCGCTGCGCTCTTCGCGCGCCGTTGCGATCAGCCGCTCGAGTTCCTCGGCGTGCTTTTGCGCACCTTTCCCGCCCGTCAAGTTCTTCAGGGTTTCAAGCATGGCCGTAAGTGTAACTAATAACAGCCGCGCTTGCGTAACATCGCAGGAATTGCCATCAACGCCTGTAAATCGTTGACAGGGTTGTCGCCGAAGCTGGGCCGTTGTTTGCAACGACGGGCAGCAAGCTCATGCTTTCCCGGCTGCGGACGGCGGCGGTCTTCGGCGTCGAGGCGTGTCAGGTGGACGTCGAAGTGGACGTCTCGTTCGGCATGCCGCGGTTCACGATGGTCGGCCTGCCCGACGCGAGCGTGCGCGAAAGCCGCGATCGCGTCCGCAGCGCAATTCGGAACTCGGGGTTCGAGTTCCCCGCGCACCGCATCACCGTCAACCTCGCCCCTGCCGACGTCCGCAAGGCCGGCACGGCGTTCGACCTCCCGATCGCGCTCGGCATCCTCGCCGCCCAGGGCATCGTCGAGCGCAGGGACGTCGATCACCTGCTGGTGCTCGGCGAGCTGTCGCTCGACGGATCGATTCACCCGGCCAGGGGCGTGCTGCCCATTACCGCGGCCGCGCGGCGGGCGGGCCTCTCCGGCGTGCTGTTGCCGGCGGCCAACGCCAGCGAAGCCGCCATCGTGTCGGAGATCGGCGTCCACCCGGTGACCTCGCTCGCCGACGCGGTGCGCGCCCTCAACGACCCGTCAACCATCGGACCGCGGCCCTCGCCTCCTCCCGACGTCTCGCCGCCGACGGCCGACCTGGCCGACATCCGCGGGCAACTCCTCGCGCGGCGCGCGCTCGAAATCGGGTGCGCGGGCGGCCACAACCTGCTCTTCGTCGGCCCGCCCGGCTCGGGCAAGACGATGATGGCGCGGCGCGTGCCGGGGATTCTGCCGCCGATGACGTTCGACGAAGCGGTGGAGGTCACGAGCGTCCACTCCGTGGCGGGCCTGCTGCCGCCGGGCGCGGGCCTCGTCACGCAGCGTCCGTTCCGCGCGCCGCACCACACGATTTCAGACGTCGCGTTGGTCGGCGGCGGATCGCAGCCGCGTCCGGGCGAAGTCAGCCTGGCGCACCACGGCGTGCTGTTCCTCGACGAGATGCTCGAGTTCAACCGGCACGTGCTCGAAGTCTTGCGGCAGCCGCTCGAGGAGCGCGCGGTGACGATTGCCCGCGCGGCGCGCACGGCGCTCTTCCCCGCGCACTTCATGCTGGTCGGCGCGATGAACCCGTGTCCGTGCGGGTACCTCGGCGACACGTGGCGCGAGTGCCGCTGCACGCCGCAGCAGGTGGCGCGCTATCGCGATCGGCTGTCGGGGCCGCTGCGCGATCGGCTCGACCTGGTCGTCGATGTGCCCGCCCTGCCTCCCGACATCCTCACGGCCGAAGCGCAGGGCGAAGCCTCGGCCGTTGTCCGTGAGCGCGTCGTGGCGGCGCGGGCGCGGCAGCGCGATCGATACAGCGGGTCGGCCATCCGAACCAACGCCGAGCTGACGCCGTCGCTCGCGGCGCGGCACTGTGCGCTCGATCGCGCGGGCGCGCGGCTGATGCAGGCGTCCGTGTCGCGACTGGGCTTGAGCGCGCGCGGGTACGATCGCGTCCGCGCGGTCTCGCGCACGATCGCCGATCTCGACGGCGCGGACACCATCTCCGCCGATCACCTTGCCGAAGCGCTCCAGTTCCGGCCGCTTTGATACAATTTCTCGTGTCCATGCCGACGACGAAGGCGCCGGCCGACGCGCTTTTCGAACGGGCGTGCCGCGTCATGTTGGACGGCATTCGCGATCAGCATCCCGAGATCGACGACGCTGGCGCTCGCGCGCTTCTTGTCGAACGCCTCGCTCTCGCTGACGCACTCGATCGTCGGTGACCGCCGAGACCGGGTTTGAACAAGGCGGCGCAGTCGCAGAAGTCGCCGCGGCTGGAGGGAGAACGACCATGCACAAAGAACTGATGGCGTCCGCGATTGTCGTTACCGTGATCGGCGCGGCTGCGCTCGGCGCGGCCGACTGGAAGGCGCCGCGCACGCCGTGGGGTGAGCCGGATCTCCAGGGTGTCTGGACGAGCCAGGCCGAGCTCGGCGTGCCGTTCGAGCGGCCGGCCCAGTACGGCACGCGGCAGACGCTGACCGACGAGGAATTCAAGCAGCGCGAGCTTCAGGCGCAGAAGCAGGTCGAGAGCGACAACGCCGAGTTCGACCCGACGACCGCCGACACGTCGCGCGCGGGTCAGGTCGGCTCCGCGACGTCGCCGCCGCCGACGTGGCTCGAGCGCGGCAAGGCGTCGCACCGCACGTCGATGGTCATCGATCCGCCGGACGGGCGGATTCCGCCCACCTCGCCCGCCGGGCTGCAGCGTCTGCGCGCGGCCGGCCGCGGCGCGCTCGACAACGGGCCCTTCGACGGGCCGGAAAACATGGGCCTCTACCAGCGCTGCATCACGCGCGGTGTCCCGAACGCAATCTTCCCGGCAATCTACAACGCCAACACGCGCATCGTCCAGGGGCCGGGATACGTCGCAATCACGTACGAAATGATCCACGAGACCCGCATCATTCCGACGACGCCGCAGCCGCACGTGCCCGCCGACGTCCGGCTGTTCCTCGGCGACTCGCGCGGCCATTGGGAAGGCGACACGCTCGTCGTGGACGTCACGAACTTCAACGCGAAAGACGACTACCGCGGCTCGGGCGCCGGCTTGCACCTGATCGAGCGCTATACGCGGACGCCGGACGGCGGCCTGCGCTACGAGGTAACCGTCGCGGACCCGGACACGTGGGCGCGGCCGTGGACCGCGGCGCTCGATCTGCAGCCGCAGCGCGAAGGCATGTTCGAATACGCGTGCCACGAGGGCAACTACGCGATGCGGAACATGCTGACCGCCTCGCGCGCCGCAGACGCACGGGCGGCTGACGCCTCGACGAAGAACTAGCGGCAGGCCTGAAGGCCCTACTCGTCAGGTCGCGATGCCCGCCGTCACGTTCGCTCTCGCCGCCGTCATCTTCGTCTCGGGCATCGCGGCGGGCGGCGTCGGCGCGCTGCTCGGCATCGGCGGCGGGATCTTCCTCGTGCCGCTGCTGAACGTCGCGCTCGGCTTCCCGCTCCGCGCGGCCGCCGCCATCAGCCTGGTCACCGTCATCGCGACGTCGAGCTCGGTCTCGGCGGGACGTTCGCACGAACAGCTGATCAACCTGCGGCTCGGGATGGTGCTCGAGGTGGCCACGGTCGCCGGCAGCCTGCTCGGCGGACTCACCGCTCATCTGTTCAGCGAAGCCACGCTCCAGCGCCTCTTCGGCGTCGTCACCGTCCTGTCGGCGATCTCCGTGCTGCGCCGGATGAACCGTCGGAACGTGATGCTGCACCCCGACGCCGATCCGGGAGCGCTCGGCGGGCGCTTTCACGAGCACGAGAGCGGCGGCGTCGTGACGTACCGCGTGCGGCGCCTGCCGCTGGGGCTCGCCGCGTCGTTCGTCGCCGGCAATGTTTCGTCGCTGCTCGGCATCGGCGGTGGCGTCATCAAGGTGCCGGTGCTCAACGCGTGGTGCGGCATGCCGATGCGCGCGGCGGCCGCGACGAGCGCGTTCATGATCGGCGTGACGGCGACCGGCGGCGCCATCATCTACTACGGGCTCGGCGACCTCTCGCCGCTTGCCGCCGCGCCGGCGGTGCTCGGCGTCCAGCTCGGATCGTGGCTCGGCATCCATCTGACCCATCGCCTGCCGGCCAGGACGCTGAAGCTGATCCTCGTGATCGTGTTGCTGGCGGTGGCGGTGTTGATGTTCGCGCGGAGCATGCGATGAGCGATCGGCAGTCGATCGAGGAACTCGAACTGACGCTCGGCCGCGTGCTGCGGATTGGCGTGACGGTCAGCTCGATCGCCCTGGCCGCCGGGCTGGCGACCGCGTTTCTCGAGGGCACCGGTACGCTCGCCCGGGTGCTGCTCAACGCCGGCGTCGTCCTGCTGATCGCGACGCCGGTCGCGCGGGTGGCGATGTCCACAATCGGGTATGCGCGCCGCCGCGACTGGCTTTTCGTCGTCTTGACGACGATTGTGCTCGCCGAGCTCGTCGCGAGCCTGATCGCGGCGATCCGCGGCCGTACGTAGTGTCCGGCTTTCGCCGGACGTCCGCCTGAGGGCGGACACTACGAGGCGAATTACGACGATCGCTTCGGGTAGTACACCGCGTCGGACGGCAGCTTGTCGGTCTGGTAGTCCGTGGCTTTGTACGGAAACGACGGACGCGGCTTCGACGTGATGAACGCGGCGACGTCTTGCGCTTCCTCGTCGGTCAGGCTGCCGGGATTGAGGTACGGCATTGCGTACCGGATGATGCCGGCCAGCGTGTAGACACGCGCCGCGCCGGCGCCGTCGTTCCACGAGTCGGGGCCCCACAGCGGACCGGGTTTCTTGTCGCCGATGTAGACGCCCTGGCCGTCCTGGCCGTGGCACGAGATGCAGCGATCCATGAAGATCGCCTCGCCTTTCTGCCGGTCGAGCTTCGCGACCGGAATCAGCGCTTTCGGGTCGATCGCGTTCTTGCCGCGCCACGCCGGGTTCTTCCCGACCGGCGATCCCTTGGCCAGCCACGTGAGGTAGGCCGCAATCGCCAGCACCTCTTTCGACGTCGGCGACGGCAGAGTCTCGGCCGCGCGCTGATCGTTGGCGGCGGCATCGACGGCGCCCGTCGCGTTCTCACTCCGCCAGAAGCAATCGACGATGCGGTCGGGGAGGCTGAAGAGGCGGCTCGACCGGCGGTTGTATTCAGGGAACATCGCCGCGACCGCGACGAGCGGCAGCGAGCGCTCGCGCTGGCCGGCGTTGAGATGGCAGTTGGCGCAGGTCATCTTGCCCGGCACGAACGATTTGGCCTCGACCGGCGTGTTGGTGAACAGCTTGTATCCCCAGCGGATTTCCTTCGACAGCCGCGAGTCGCCGAGTGACGGATCCGTTAACGGGTTTTCCGGGATGTCCCACGCCGTGACCATCGTCGTGGACGCGGGAATCAGCGCGTCGGCAAGGAGCGGCACGCCGTTGGAGGTCTTCTTGTGCGGCGTCCGCTGGCACGCCGCCATCGACGTCGCCAGGGCCGCCAGGAGGAAAAGCGCGAGGCCGGAGCGCCGACGAATCATGTGGCGTAGTCTAACGCGAGTGCTACCATTCTGGCGCGAGAGGTGGATATGAGCAGCGACCGTCGTTCGTTTCTGACCCGGCTGGGCGCCGGCGTGACCGTGGCCGGCGGAGCGCTCGCCGCGGGGACGTCCCTGGCGACCGCGCAGTCCGCGTCCACGAATTTCCGTCCCGCGCGTCATTCGCAGGACGACTGGATGGACAAGATTCCCGGCAAGCACCGCTTCGTGTTCGACACGACGTCGCCCGCCGGATTCGGCGCGGCGCTCGCGTACGCGAACAACTACCTGACGGCCAACAAGAGCGGCTACGGCCTGAACGACTCGGACGCCGCGGTCGTCATCATCGCGCGCCACTTCTCCACGCCCTTCGCCTACAACGACGCGATGTGGGCGAAGTACGGCAAGCTGATGCCGCCGATGGCCGTCCTCGACGACCCGAAGACGAAGGCGCGGCCGACGATGAACCTCTACGCGGCGACCGGCTACGACGATCTCCCCAACATGGGCACGACGATTCCCGCCGTCCTGACGCGCGGCGTCCACTTCGCGGTCTGCGACATGGCGACGCACTTCTTCGCCGGCATGATGGCGCAAGGCAGCGGCAGCACGGCCGACGCCGTGTACAAGGAAATCGTCGAGAACCTCGTCTCCAACGCGCACATGGTCCCGGCCGGCATCGTCGCCGTCAACCGCGCGCAGGAGCACGGATACACGCTGGCCACGGCCGTTTAGGAGTCGAAGATGCGCACATTGCGAACCACGGCCGTTGCGGCCGCAGTCGTGCTCGTCGCCGGTGTCGCGAGCGCACAGGCGCCCGCGGTCACGAAGGCGTCCGTGCCCGGCATCATCAACTTCTCGAAAGTCGAGACGACCGTCGCCTGCGCCGGCGCGACCAAGCCGGAGGCGCTCGCCGAAGTGAAGAAGATGGGCTACAACTCGGTCATCAACCTCCGCCTCTCGACCGAACCGAACGCGAACATCGAGGCCGAGGAGGCGGCCGCGAAAGCCGCCGGGCTCAACTTCGTCCACATCCCGTTCAACGAAGCGGCGCCCGATCCGATGCTCGTGGACAACTTCCTGAAGGCCGTCACCGACAAGGCGAACCAGCCGGCGTTCATCCACTGCGCGAGCGCGAACCGCGCGGCCGCGCTCTGGCTGATCAAGCGCATCGTCGTGGACAAGTGGGACGTGGCGCAGGCGACGACTGAAGCCGAAGCGCTCGGCCTGACGAAGCCCTCGCTCAAGACCTTCGCCCTCGACCACGCGAAGCGGTGAGGCATTCCCGTCGCTGGTTTCTCAGCGCCGGTTCGGCGCTCACGGCGGCGATTGCGGCATGCAGGAAAGCGCCGCCCGCGCCGCCGCCGAGCGCGATCGGCGCGCCGGTCCGTGAATACGGCGCGCGCTCGCGGTTCGAAAAGGCGAAGCGGTTCCTCCGGAACACGACGACACCGCCGATGGAAGAGACGTCGAGCCGGACGCCGCTGCACGACACCTACGGCATCATCACGCCCTCCTCGCTCCACTTCGAGCGGCATCATTCCGGCGTCCCGGACATCGATCCGGCGACGCACACGCTGACCATTCACGGCCTCGTCGATCGAGCGCTCGTGTTCACGGTGGACGACCTCAAGCGGCTGCCGTCGATTTCGCGGATTCACTTCCTCGAGTGCTCGGGCAACAGCGGCAGCGAATGGAAAGGCGCGAACGAGCCCACGGTGCAGCGCGCACACGGGTTGACGAGCTGCAGCGAGTGGACCGGCGTGCCGCTCTCGATTCTGCTGCACGAATGCGGCGTGCAGCCGGCGGGCACCTGGCTCCTCGCCGAGGGCGCCGACGCGTGCCGGCTCTCGCGCAGCGTGCCGATGGAGAAAGCGATGCGCGACGCGGTCGTCGCGTACGCGCAGAACGGCGAAGCCATCCGTCCCGAGCAGGGCTACCCGCTGCGGCTGCTGCTGCCGGGCTTCGAAGGCAACATGAACGTGAAGTGGCTGCGGCGGATCAAAGTGCTCGACCAGCCGGCGATGACGCGGTGGGAGACGTCGAAGTACACGGATCTGCTCGGCGACGGCACCGCGCGCCAGTTCACGTTCGACATGGACGCCAAGTCGCTCATCACGCGGCCGTCGGGCGGCGATCGCCTGCCCGGGCCCGGCGTCTACGAACTGACGGGGCTCGCGTGGTCGGGACGCGGCGCCATCGCGCGCGTCGAGATCACGCTCGACGGCGGCACCACGTGGACGCGCGCCGATCTGCAGGAGCCGGTGCTGCCGGTCGCGCACACGCGCTTCACGTGGTCGTGGCGGTGGGACGGGCGTCCGGCGGTGCTCGCGTCGCGCGCCGTGGACGAGACCGGCTACGTCCAGCCGACGCGCGCGGATCTCGTCGCCGTGCGCGGCGTGAACTCCAACTACCACAACAACGCGATTCAGCGCTGGACGGTCGCGGCCGACGGCACGATCACGAATGGCAACGCGTAAGACGTGGACGCGTGCGATCGTCGCGCTGGCGGCCGCCGCAGTGGTGGCCGGCCCCGTCGCGATTCGCGCGCAGTCGCCGACCTTTGGCCTTGGCCGCACGCCGACCCCCGACGAGCTCAAAGCGATCGACATCAGCATCCTGCCCGACGGCACGGGCCTGCCGCCCGGCAGCGGCACGGCGCAGGCCGGCAAGCAGGTGTTCGACAATCGCTGCGTGACGTGTCACGGTGCGACCGCGCGCGAAGGCCCGCAAGACGTGCTCGTCGGCGGCCAGGGCACGCTGGCCTCGCCCAAGCCGCTCAAGACAGTCGGCAGCTACTGGCCGTACGCCACGACGCTGTGGGACTACGTGCGCCGCGCGATGCCGTTCGATCATCCGGGCACGCTCCCGGCCGACGACGTCTACTCGGTCACGGCCTATCTGCTCTACCTGAACGGCATCGTCGGCCAGACCGACGTGATCGACGCGACGACGCTGCCGCGCGTGAAAATGCCCAACCGGATGGGATTTGTGCGAGATCCGCGGCCCGACACCGGGGCCGCGCTCAAGACCGTCGCGAAGACGCCGCGGCCCTGAGCAACCGCCGGACCGTCTGCCTGGCGCGCCGCCCGATTGCGGCCGGCACACGCCGTCGTCCGGCCTGACGGCAGAGGCCGAGCGTTCGCCGGACGCCGGCCACGAGACGCTGGCAGTGCGGGCACGTCTTGCAGTGGCGATCGAGCGATCGGCACGTGGCCGGCGACAGGTCTCCGTCGAGATACGCGGACACGCGTCGCGCGACATCGGCGCAGGTCGGCGTTGTCGTGCGCGTCATACGTCCCCCAACTGCTCCTGCAGCATCAGACGCGCGCGGTGCAGGCGCGCCTTGACGTTCGCCTCTGACAGGCCGGTCACCGCCGCGACTTCGCGGGTTGACAACCCTTCCATCTCGCGCAGGAACACGATGACGCGATAGCCGGCCGGCAGCGCGCCCAGGGCGACGCGCAAACGTCGCCCGAGCCACGCGTTGATCGCCGCTTCGTCCGGCAAGGGCGCGGGATCCGCGACGTCGAGCGGCTGCAGCGAGCCATCGCGCGATCGCGTGCCCTCGTCGATCGACTCGTGATGGCGCGGCTCGTCCGCGCGGCGCCGCCGCTTCATGAGGCACGCGTTGCGGACCGTCGAGTAGAGCCACGTGCGGAACGCCTCGGGCTGCCGGATCCGGCCGACGTGTTCGTACGTCTTGAGCAGCGCGTCCTGCATCACGTCCTCGGCGTCTTCCGCGTGGCCGCAGACGAGGAAGCTGAAACGAAACGCGACTTCCTGCGCCCGCACGAGCAGCCGCTCCAGCGCGGAGCGATCGCCCGTCGCCGCGCGGCGCACGAGCGCCGCGTACTCGGCGGCATGTCGATCGTCCCCGGTCTTCTTCAACAGATGCGGATTTCGAGATTTGGTCACAGGGGCGCGCTGCCGGATATCCGACATTCTATCGGTGTCACCAAACTTGCAGACCTGCATCTCTGGAACGATGACGCTCCGGGTCGTAGGTTCGCTCCTGACGCTCGTGCTCGTCGTGGCGACGCCGCTCCGCGCGCAGGACGTGCTGACGCTGCCGCGGGCGGTGCAGGAGGCGCTGGCGCGGAACCGATCGCTTCAGGCCGCGCGCACAGGCGTACGTGAAGCCGATGCGCAGGTCACGACGGCGCGGTCGGCGTACTTTCCGAAGATCTCGTTCGTCGAGTCGTGGCAGCGCGGCGATCAGCCGGTCTTCGTCTTCAGCTCGCTGCTCGCGTCGCGGCGGTTCACGGCGGCGAATTTCGCAATCGACTCGCTCAACTCCCCCGACCCGACCGCGTTCTTTCACGGCGCCGTCTCGTTCGAACAGATCGTCTTCGACGGCGGACGCACGAGCGCGTCCGTCGAGTCGGCGGCGCTCGAGCGCGACATGGCGTCGCTGACGGCAGACGACGCGGCCGCAGACGTGGCCGTGGCGGTGACCGAGGCGTACGGGCGCGTGCTCACGGCCAGAACGGCGGTGCGCGCGGCCGATGCGGCGATCGCCGCGGCCCGGGAAGACCTGACGCGCGCCACGCTCAGGCGCGATGCCGGCTCGCTGAGCGACGCCGACGTGCTGGCGGTGTCCGTCCATCTCGCGGACGCGCGCCGCCGTCAGATTCAGGCCGCCGGCGACGAGGACGTCGCCAAGGCTGAATTGAACCGCCTTACGGGCGCCGCCATCGATCGTGAGTACGACGTCGAGCTGCCGCCGCTCGATCCTGCGCGGGTCCGCGAGTCCGCTCCGCTGCGCACGCTGTTCGACGAAGCCGAGTCACGCCGGCCCGACTTGCGGCGTGCCGCCGCGGCCGAACGCGTCGCCGACGCCGGCCGGCGCGGCGCACGGTCGTCCTGGTACCCGCAGATCGCGGCGCAGGGCGGCGTCGAAGCCGACGGCACGCAGATCGGCACCCGCGCCTCGTCGTGGATCGTCGGCGCTGAAGCGCGCTGGACGCTGTCCACCGGCGGCGCGGAAGCCGCCGGGCTGCGCGCGGCGGCCGAGGCCGTCGTTCGCGCGCGACTCGAGCACGAGGACGCCCGCGCGGCGGCGCAGGTCGAGATCGCCGGCGCGCTGCGGCGGCTCG
>CAZOIK010000014.1:0-2035 GCA_964579765.1 uncultured Bifidobacteriaceae bacterium | reverse complement strand
CGAGCAGCGGATCTTTCGCCTGCGCGCGCTGCGCGGCGCCGGTCGCGACACAGGCCCCGAGAACGATCCCGACCACCACGCCGACGCGGCTGACTCTCTGCATGGCTGCCCTCTCCTTCCGTTGCTCCGCCGTCTCGCGAGCCTACAACTCGACAGATAAAGAATCCACGTAGGTGGCCGCATTCGTGCTTCCGGTTGACGTGGCGCCGCGCGCGGCGCACAGATGCCGAAGCTCAACCACGAAGAAGGCCGCGCGCTCGGATGGCTGGCGATCGCCGCCGTCGCGATCGTCGTCTGGCTCGCCTGGCCGTTCATGATCAGCCTGCTGCTCGGCGCGCTCGCGGCGTTCACGCTCGAACCGCTCGACGCACGCCTCGAGGCGCGCACGCGGCGTCCGCGCCTCTCGGCCGCACTCGTGGTCATCGTCACGGGCGCTGCCGTCCTCGCGGCGGCGTCGGGGTTCGTGACGCTCTTCGTCACGCAGCTCGTCGCGCTCACGTCCACCGTCAGCGACAGCCTGCGCCCGGGTGGCGGGCTGGCGTCGTCGGCGGACACGGCGACGCGCTGGCTCGCCCGCCACGGCGTGCCGACGGCCAGCGTGACGCAGCGGCTCGAGTCGGCCGCCGGCGAGATCGCGTCGAAGTCCGCCGCAATTGCCGCGGCGCTGGCGGCCGGCACCTTCAGCGCCCTGCTCGGCCTCTTCTTCGCGCTGCTGGCGATGTATGTCGTGCTGCGGCACTGGCCGCGCCTGGTCGAAGGCGTCCTGCGCGTGTCGCCGCTCCACCCGAAGCACACCCGCGCCGTGCTCGAGGAATTCCGCTGCGCGGGACGCGCCACGCTGTCCGGCACCGTCGTCACGGGGCTGGCGCAGGGCGCGTTCGCGGCGGTCGGCTACTGGCTGTCGGGGATTTCCCCGTGGGCGTTCTTCGGCGTCGCGACGGCGGTGGCCTCGCTCGTCCCCGCCGTCGGCACGCTGCTCGTCTGGGTGCCGATTGGCGTCTTTCTCATCGCGACCGGCCACGCGACGCGCGGAGTGCTGGAGCTCAGCTGGTGTGCCGGCACGGTCGTCGCCGTCTGCGACTACGTCATCCGTCCGCGGCTGGTGGGCGACGAGAACACGCCGACGATTCTCGTGTTCATCGCGCTCTTCGGCGGGCTCGAGCTCTTCGGCTTGTGGGGACTCGTGGTCGGACCGATTCTGATGTCGCTGGCCGTGGCGACCGTGCGGCTCTACGCACGCGAGACGCGCGGCGAGGGCGAGCGCCCCGCGCCCCGCGCGGTCATGAAGTAGTGTCCGGCTTCAACCGGACGTCCGCCTGAAGGCGGACCCTATTTGGCGTGACCGACCAGGTGCTCGACGTCGCGGTTGTTCTCCTGGCAGATGTACTCGATGAGCTCGCCCTTGAGCAGCGACGGGTGCGTCGTGAACGACCACGGCTTCGAGAACGTCTTCGGGTCGTCGATGACGCTGACCCACTCGAGGTGGCCCAGATCCGGGCGCGAGATGCGCTCGGTGACCTTCATGGCGTTCGAGTGCGGCACGCCCGACTGATCGAGCCACGTCCGATCGGTGAGGCCGACGGTCTCGACCACGAGCGTGTCGCCTTCCCAGTGGCCGATCGAATCGCCGAGGAACGTGTCCTCGACGTTGGGATCGTGGCCGCGGCCGTCCATGAAGATCTTGCGCCAGACGTGCGCGCCGCCTTCGTACACGATCACGATGAGCTTCGGCGTCTGGACAATCGTCCACGGGTAGGGCGTCGTCGTCATGCGCGGCACGCCCGGAGGCAGACAACGCGCCTCGGGATCGTCGCGGCTGATGTTGTCCTTATGCTGTTTGTACACCGCCATCGCGTCCGGCAGCAGCGGGACGTCCACGCCGGATCCGATGAGATCCACATTCTGCCGGATCGCGTTCGGCTGCCAGTTGCCCGACAAATCGGGGTGGCCGTCGGCCGTGCGCGGCGTCGGCCCCTTCGGCGGCCAGTTCGGGTCGCCGCCGCGGCGCCCCTGCGCGACGAGCGCGGCTGAGGTG
>CAZOIK010000013.1:0-24625 GCA_964579765.1 uncultured Bifidobacteriaceae bacterium | reverse complement strand
TTCCGGTTCCGCTCCGGACGTACGACGAGTCGATGGCGGTGCTGCGCCGCAGCCTCGACGCGGCGACGGTCGGCGACGCCGACAAGGCGGACGGCCTGCGCCGGCTCGATCGCTTCGTCCGCGCGGTCGAAGCGCGTCTCTCGCCGGAGGCCGACCTCGATCGCGCGCTCGCGTACGAACGCGCGATCTCGCCGTCGCTCGGCGGACGGACGGTCTTCGACGATCGACGGCGCTCGGCGCGCCCGCGCGGCGGGCAACTCGATCTGTTTTCCACCTGAACTACCAAGTTGTTACTGGCAAGCCGCGTGCATCGACGATGCGCGTCCGGCCATGCGCTCTCGACGTGTTTGCCCCGCCCTCGCCATCGCGCTGGCGACGTGCGGCGCCGCGTGCACGTCCACCCAGACGTCCGCCAGCGTCTCGGCGCCGAGTTCGACGAAGTGCCAGTTTCAAATCAGCAGCGCGCCGTCGTCTTTCTCGGAGACGGGTGGATCGGGCTCGCTGTCGATTGCCACCAATCGCGAGTGCTCCTGGTCGGCGGCGTCGTCGGCGAACTGGATCGCGCTCGCGAGCACCAGCGGACAGGGTGGCGCGTCGGTTTCCTATTCCGTGGCGCCGAATTCCGTTCCGCAGACGCGGAGTGCCGCGATCGCCGTCGAAGGACAAACGGTTCAGCTCAGCGAAGCGGCGGCGCCGTGCCGGTACACGCTCAACCGTAACAGCGATGCGATCGGCTACCAGGGCGGATCGTTGTCCGTCGCCCTGACGACGTTGACCGGCTGCGGATGGTCCACGTCGAGCGACAGCGGATGGCTCGTCGTCGCGAGCGGCGCCAACGGCAACGCCAGCGCGACAATCGGATTCACCGTCGCGGCCAACCCGGGTGGACAGCGCGTCGGCCACGCACTGGTCGGCGGTCAGCCTTACGTCGTGACGCAGCAGGCGGCGCCAGCGCCGCCTCCGGCTCCTGCGCCAGCGCCCACCCCGACGCCCGCGCCGTCTCCGTCACCCTCTCCGTCGCCTGCGCCATCACCGCTGCCCGTGCCGATACCGACGCCGCAGCCGCCGCCGCAAAAGCCGCCTCATGGCCGTGGCCACTGAGCGCGCGACGCGCCTGATCGCGTTCGCGTGCGGCGTGTGCATGCTCGGCGCCGCCGCGACCGCGCGAGCGCAGACGGTGACCGACGTCCTGACGTTTCTGCTGACGAACCAGTCGGTCGAGACCGGCAGCGTCGCGCGGGATCGCGCGGCCGCGCAGGCCACAACCGACACCATTTCGCGCGCGCTGCTCGCGAACCTCGCGACGCTGCCGGTGCCGACCTCGTCGAGCGCGTTCTCGTACCGCCTGAACCCCGAGCTCGGCACCGTCGAGCGGACGACCGACACGTTCGGCCCGCTCTTCGTCGAGCGCGCACAGACGGCGGGCCGCGGCCAGTCGTCGTTCGGCGTGACGTTCCAGCAGTTCCATTTCACGTCGCTCGACGGCCGCGATCTCCGCGACGGCTCGTTCGTGACGACGGCGAACCAGTTCACGGACGAGGCCGCGCCGTTCGACGTCGATCGTCTGACGCTCGGCATCGACGCGAGCGTCGCCACGGTGTACGGCGACGTCGGCGTCACCGATCGGCTCGAGCTCGGGTTCGCGGTGCCGTTCGAGCGCCTGTCGATCGAGGGATCGCGCATCGACACCTACCGGGGCCAGCAGTTCACGCAGGCGACGGCGAGCGCTCAGGCGGTCGGCCTCGCGGACATCGTCGCCCGCGCGAAGTACATGCTGCACGGCGGCGACAACGGCCTCGCGACGGCGGTGGACGTACGGCTGCCGACGGGACGCGAGGAGGATCTGCTCGGCGCCGGCTCCGCGTCGGTGAAGCGGTCGCTCATCGGATCGGCCCCGCGCGGCGTCCTGGCCGCGCACGCCAACACCGGCTTCAGCGTCGGCGGGCTCGCGACCGAGTTCACCTACAACGCGGCCGTCGAGGTGGCCGCGACGCCGAGGACGACCGTCCTCGGCGAACTGCTGGGGCGCACGATCGACACGCCGGGACACATCCTGCCGGTGTCGGCGCCAAATCCGGCCATCGCCGGCGTGGACGCCATCCGGCTGTCGCCCGACACGTCGATGCTGAACCTCGTGACGTTCGTGCCCGGGGTGAAGTGGAACGTGTCGAGCACGTGGGTCCTGGCCGCGAACGTGAGCCTGCCGCTGACGTCGGGAGGCCTCGTGGCGCCGGTGACCCCGTTTGTCGGTCTCGAGTACGCGTTCGGGCGCTGAGCGCGACGGTCATCGCACGGCGCGGGCGTTCTCGATCTTCCAGTCGCCGGCGTCCTTGCGCAGCGTGAAGCTCCAGACGCGCGGCTCGACGCGCGGCTCGCGGCTGCCGACTTTCGGCACGTAGCTCGACGAGCCGCGGCAGGTGACCGCGGCCACGCCTCCGCGCACGTCCACGTCGCACGCGTCGAAGACGAGCGACTGCGACTGCAGGCTGTCGAATGCGCGCGCGAGCGCCGGCTGGTTCACGGCCGGATAAACCGCCTGCGCCGCCCGCGCGTCGAGCCGGTTGTAGGCCCGACGATAGTGCGCGAGCGTCTGCTCGACGAGCGCACGGTCGTCGATCGCCGGCCCTGCGGTAACCGGCGGGGGCACGGTGACTGCCGCAAGCGCGACGGGCTGCACGAGTTGCGGCGGGACAATCGGGACAGGCGCCGCCACCGGAGACGACGACAGGATGGTCGGCGCCGAGCGTGCCACGGCCCCCGACAGCACGACCGGAGGCCCCGGCGCGGCCGTCGGCGCCGGCGCATCGGGCACCTCGTCAGCGAGGTCGAGCGACGGCGGCGTGACGCTTTCGACGAGCGGCGCGGCCGTCGCCATCTGACGCGAGAGGAGCACGGCCGGCTCTCGCACGCTCACGCGCGCCAGCGCCGCGAGAACCGCGGCGGCGGCAGCGATCCGCGCGCCGTGGCGGCCGCGCCGGCGCACGGCGTGCTGCGCCGCGGCTTCGCGCTGGCGCACGCGTTCGCGAATGCGCTCTTCGAACTGCGCGAGCACGTCCTTCGAAATCGTCGGCGGCGGCAGAATCGTCGGCGGCGGCGGCGCGGACGGCGGCGTGGCGCGAACCGCCGGGGTGGCCGGCACCTCGACCGCCGGCGCGTCGAGCTGATCGCGCAGCAGCCGCGCACCGAGAAAATCGGGATCGATGGCGAGGGCCTGCGCAACTTCGTCTCGCGCGCGCTCGCGGTCGCCCATCTTCGCGGCAAACCGCGCGGCGCTCAGGTGCGCCTGCAGAGCCTGAAAACGGGCGCGAGGATCCACGTGCGGCGCGTGTGCAAAACGCAAGCCGTGCAGTAATATTTTCGGCGGAGCACCGCCATGAAAATCTTTTCCATCGTCCTGCTCGCCTTTGCCGTGGCCGCGCCGGCCGCGGTCGCGCAGACTCATCCTGACCTGTCGGGCACGTGGACGCTCGACGCGGCGAAGAGCGACCCGCTGCCGCCCGCGCCTCGTACCACCGGAGGACGCGGCGGACGCGGCGGCGCCGGCCTGCCGCCGAACGAACTCCGCATCGTGCAGACGCCGACCGACATCGCGTTCACGCGCGGCACGCAGACGATCACGTACCACTTCGACGGGACGGAGACGTTCGCGTTTCAGCAGGGCGAGACGCGCAGCACCGTCGCGTGGGACGGCGACAGGTTGGTGATCTCGTGGAAGAAGGAGTTCTACGCGGGGCCGACCGAAGGGTACGTGAATTCGACGGGGAAGAACGTCTATTCGCTCGCAGGGACCGTGCTGACCGAGCAGAACACGACGACCTCGCCCAAGGGGACCACCACGAGCAAGGCCGTCTTCAACAAGTCGTAGCGTCCGCCTACGGCGCCGAGGCGCCCGTCTTCTCCGCCGCTTTGCGTTCTTCGGCGCGCGCGGCGCTGAGGATGTCGCGCAGGCCGTAGTTGCCCTCGTGGCAGGCGTACTCGAAGGGCCGCTGCGACTGATCCTTTTTCGTCAGGTTCATCGCGAACGTCCACGGCCGCGTCCACGTGTGCGGGTCGTCCACGGTGACCGACCACTCGACAATATTCGCCGCCTTCGGCGTGAACCGCTCGATCAACTTCAGGTGCGGGCTCGCGTTGCGATACGCGGAGGCGGGCTTGAAGTTGGTCGTTTCCACGACGAGCGTGCTGCCGTCCCAGTGGCCGCGCGGGTCGCCCATGTAGGTTTCGATCTTGTCGCTGACGTGCGGGCGGTTGTCGAGCGGGATGAGCCGCGTCTCGTGGATCATCTCGTACATGATCGCGACGTACCCCGGCCCCTGGACGATCTCGTAGGCGTTGCCGTAGATCGCCGGCATCATCGAGCCGGGGAGGCCACGCGTGATGCAGCGATCGTAGAGGCCGCGCTCCTCATAAGAATCGGACGGACCGTTGTACACGTTGGGTCGCGCCGCGGCCTCCGCCGCGCGCGCGCGGCCCTCGGCCGTCAACGGCGGAATCTGGCCGTCGGGCGGATCGCTGACGAGCCACGCGCGGCTGTTCTGCGCGTTGAAGTTCTCGAACCAGTGTACCGGGTTGTGGATGCCGGGCGCGCCGCCGAGCTCGGGCGCACGCTCGAGCGCCTGCTCCGCGCGCTCCTCGCGCAGCTCCTGGAGCTCGCCCGAGCTGATGTCGGACAGATGCTTGCCGTCGAATTCGGCGGGCCGCTCGAACGGGATGCCGCTCTCGTCGTTGTTCGTGTAAACGCCCGCCAGACTGGGATCGCCCCACGGTGTCTTCGGCACGGTGTACGACTTGGCCGGCGCCTTCGGTGCCGGCGCGGGAGCCTGGGCGGCCAGCGGCGCGATCGCCAGGACAGCGGCGGCGGCAGTGGAAAAAAGCAGTGAATTGCGCATGGCCGCAGTCTACCACCCGCCCACGGCGGGCGTATCATCGGCGTCACTGAAGGAGCGCTTATGAAACGTCTGCTGCTGTCGTTGAGCGTGCTCGTCGGACTCAGCGTCGCCGGTCTTCACGCGCAGGACATCGTCGGCACCTGGCAAGGCTCGCTCGCGGTGCAGGGACGCGACCTGCGCGTCGTCTTCAAGATCGAGAACAACGGCGGGCTCGGTGCGCTCATGTACGCGATCGATCAGGGCAGCGGCGGCATACCCGGCACCATCACGCTGCAGGGCGGCGCGATCAAGATTTCGGTTCCGGGCATCGGCGGCACGTACGAAGGACGCCTCGGCGCCGACGGCAAGTCGATCGACGGCACCTGGACTCAGGGCGCCGGCGCACTGAAGCTGACGCTGACGCGCGCGACCGCGGAAACGGCATGGGTCATTCCCGCGCCCGCCGCGCGTCCCGCCGCGATGCCCGCCGACTGGAAGCCGGCATTCGAGGTCGCGACGATCAAGCCGAGCCGGCCCGACGCGCAGGGACAGACGATCACCGTCCGCGGACGTACGTTCGCCACCATGAACCAGACGGTCGTCGGCATGATGACGTTTGCCTTCGGCATTCATCCGAGCCAGATCGTCGGCGCGCCCGCCTGGCTCGGCGACGCGCGCTTCGACATCAGCGCGCAACCGGAGGGCACGGGCATGCCGAACAACCAGCAGTGGAAGGCGGCGCTGGCGAAGCTGCTCGCCGATCGCTTCGCCCTCGCGTTTCACCACGAGACGAAAGAGCTGTCCGTGTACGCGCTGACGGTGGTGAAGAGCGGCAGCAAGCTCACCAAGAACGAGACCGATCCGAACGGACTGCCCGCGCTCTTCTTCCGCGGCCTCGGCAACTTCCCCGTCCACAACGCGACGATGGCCGACTTCACCGGCGTGATGCAGGCCGTGGTGCTCGATCGTCCCGTCGTCGATCGCACCGGGCTCGAGGGCCGCTACGACTTCCAGCTGACGTGGACGCCCGACGAAACGCAGTTCGGCGGCCGCGGCGGACAAGTGCCTCCGCCCGCCGACCCGTCCACCGCGCCGCCCGGGCTGTTTACGGCGATCCAGGAGCAGCTCGGCCTGAAACTCGACGCGACGAAGCTGCCCGTTGACGTCCTCGTCGTCGATCGCGTCGAGAAGCCTACCGAAAACTAGGTTCCAGGGTTCCAAGGTTGCAACGGCGCCAGAGGTTCTGCGCGGAACCTCTGGAACCTTTGGACTCTATTGTCGAAGCGCCACCGGGCCGTAGAACGTGCCGACGAGGCGGCGGTTCCACCACAGGCCGGTCTGCCGGTGTTCCTCGGGCGTGGTGAACTTGTACAGGTAGTACTGCGCACGGACGAAGTGTGGCGGCACGGCCGCGAAGGGATTGGTCCGCAGCAACCCGAGCGTCTGGCGATCGCCGCGCAGAATGCCGGCGAGCAGGTTGAAGAACCAGTCGCTTTGCGGCCCTGGCGCCATCGACTCGAACCACATCAGCCAGTCGAGCCGCAGGTGATACGGCGCGACCTGCGGCGGACGACGAGCCGGATCGCCCGGCTTGCCGATGAACTCGTATTCGCGCCAGGTCGTGGCCGCCGTGAGCGCGTCGTCGGCCGTGCCTTCGAGCACGATCTCATAGCGTTCGCGCGTGATGCTGCCGAACGCGCCGTACGTGTTGACCAGATGCAGCGGCTCGAAGCTCGCGTTCATCAACTGCCGCGACGAGAGCAGGTTTGTCACCGGCGCGATGCTCAACAGGACGACGGCCGCGGCGACGACGTACATCGTGATGTGATACGCCGGCGACGGCGAGAGATCCGCCGGCGGATGGATCGGCAGCCACGCCAGCCACCGCCCGGCAATCAGCGGGATGCAGAGCACGACGGTGAGCCAGTTCAGCCACGACAGATTGCCCGACACAATCAGCACGCCCTGAAACAGGATGGTGACAACGGCCGCGATCGACGCAATCGGCTGCGGCGTGAAATACAGGAACGGCACGCCGACTTCGACGATATGGTTGACGACGACGCCGGCGGCGTGGACGCTGTGCGGCAGCCAGTGAAAGTACCAACTCAGCGGGTTGGGCATCGGCTGCGTCTCGAAGTAGTAGTCGAGACACGTCAGACCGCGCCAGCACGAGTCGCCGCGCAGCTTGATCAGCCCGGCGCCGAACATCAGCCGGAAGAGCAGCCAGCGGTAGATCCAGTTGAGCCAGAGGTTCGGCGTCGTCGCACTGCCGCCGAGGAAGACGGCGAAGAGGCCGGCCTCGCACAGCAGCGTCTCCCACCCGAAGCCGTAGAACGTCTGGCCGATGTTGACGAAGGAGAGATAGAGCGCCCACAGCACCGCCCAGACGAGCGAGGACGCGACCGTGCCCATGCGCTGCGGGACCGCCGTGAGCATCAGGATCGACAGCGCGACGCCGAGCCACGCGCACGCGCGGAACGCGGCGTCCTTCGGATACAGATAGAAGAGGCTCGGCGACTGCCGGAACGGCACGGAGGCCACCCACCGGCCGACCGGCTCGAGCCCGTGTTCGCCGAGCAGCGGGACGAACTGGATGACGGTCGCAACGAACGCAATCAGATAGATCGCGGCGAGCGCCCGCTCGAACAGCCACCGGGAATACCAGTACTCGGCCATCGTATTCCTCGTAGTGTCCGGCTTCAGCCGGACGTCCGCCTGAAGGCGGACACTACGGACGCCGTCAAGTTGTGGAATTCTAGTGCAGGCATGACCGATGCCGTCGTCATCGGCTCCGGGCCGAATGGGCTGAGCGCGGCAATCGTGCTCGCGCAGGCGGGGCTCAAGGTCGTGGTGTTCGAGGCGAACGCCACGCCGGGCGGCGGCGTACGCGCGGCCGAACTGACGCTGCCGGGCTTCACGCACGACGTCTGCTCTGCCGTTCACCCGTTCGGCATCGCGTCGCCGTTCTGGCAGACGCTTCCCCTCACCAAGTACGGTCTGGAGTGGCTGGAGCCGGACGTGATGATCGGCCACCCGCTCGACGACGGGAGCGCGGCGATCGCCGTGCGATCGCTCGAGGCAACGGCGGCCCGCCTCGGCCGCGACGCCGAGGCGTACCGGACGATCGTCGGCGCCGTCGTCACCGACTGGCCGCGTTTGTCGCGCGCGGTGCTCGGCCCGTTCAGGGTGCCGCGTCATCCGGTCGCGCTCGCGAAATTCGGGCTGCGCGCGCTGCGGTCGATCGAGAGCGTGACGGAGGCGTTTACCGAAAAACCCGCGAAGGCGCTGCTTGCGGGATCCGCGGCGCACGGCATGCTGCCGCTCGATCGCGCGCTCTCGGGAGGCATCGGGCTGACGCTCGGCGCGCTCGCGCACGTCGGCGGCTGGCCGATCGCGCGCGGCGGCTCACAGCAGATCACCAGTGCGCTCATTCGGCACCTGCAGGCGCTCGGCGGCGAGGTCGTGACCGGCGCCCGCATCACGGACGTGGACCGCCTGCCGCCGGCGAAGATCGTCATGTGCGATCTCTCGCCGAAGCCGCTGCTCGCGATCGCCGGACACAAGTTTCCACCGTCCTATCGGCGCGCGCTCGAGCGCTATCGGTACGGCATGGGCGTGTTCAAGGTGGACTGGGCGCTCGACGCGCCGATTCCGTGGACCGCCGCGGATTGCCGCCGCGCGGGCACCGTCCACGTCGGCGGGACCGAAGCGGAGATCGCCGCGTCCGAGCGGACGGCGTGGGAGGGCGGGATCGCCGATCGGCCGTTCGTCCTGATGAGCCAGCCGACGATCGTCGATCCGTCGCGCGCGCCGGCCGGCAAACACATCGCGTGGGGCTACTGCCACGTGCCGTCGGGCTCCACCGTGGACATGCTCGATCGCATCGAGCGCCAGATCGAACGCTTCGCGCCGGGGTTCCGCGAGCGCGTGCTCACGCGTGCAGTCACGACGCCGTCGGCGATCGAAGCCGGCAACGCGAACCTGATCGGCGGCGACATCGGTGCGGGCGTCGTCGATCTTCGGCAGTTCTTTACTCGGCCCACGTGGCGCACCTACACGACGCCGCTCGAGGGAATGTACCTTTGCTCCGCGTCAACGCCGCCGGGTGTCGGCGTCCACGGCATGTGCGGGTACCATGCCGCGCAACTCGCCCTGCGACGGAGTACGTAACGCGTTGCCCACTTCACACTCTGTCCTTCAGTGCGCAGGCGCGAGTTCAATCAGCTACACTCTCAAACCCGGACTCCCCCGGACGATGGCCACACGCAGACTGGTTCTTGTACTCGGCACGCTGCTCTCCTTTCTAGTCACTCCGCTGCTCGCGCAGGCGCCGGAGGCGACGCTCGCGCAAAGCACCGAAGCGCTCAAGCGCATGAGCCTCGAAGAGCTCCTCGACGTGCAGGTGACGACGGTGTCGCGCGTGCCGGAGGAGTCGGCGACGGTGCCCGCCGCCGTGTTCGTGATCACGCAGGAGGACATCCGGCGCTCCGGGGCGACGTCGATTCCCGAGGCGCTGCGCCTCGCGCCGGGCGTCCAGGTGGCGCGCATCTCCGGCGGGACCTGGGCGATCGGCATCCGCGGCTTTGCGGATCGCCTCGCGCGCTCGATTCTCGTGTTGATCGACGGCCGGGCGGTGTACTCGCCGCTCTTCGCGGGGACGTACTGGGAATCGCAGGACGTGCTGCTGTCGGACGTCGATCACATCGAAGTGATCCGCGGCCCGGGCGGGACGCTGTGGGGCGCGAACGCCGTCAACGGCGTCATCAACATCATCACGAAAGCCGCCAAGGACACACAGGGGACGTACGTCAATGCGGGCGGCGGATCGGAAGACCGCGGCTTCGGAAGCTTCCGCTACGGCGGCACGTCCGCGTCGGGCCTGATGAGCTACCGCGCCTACGTCAAGGCGATCGATCGCGGCCCCGAGTACCACGCGAACGGCGACAACTACGACGGGTGGCGCGACGCGCAGGCCGGCTTCCGCGCCGACTGGACGCTGCCCTCCTCACGCACGTTCACACTGCAGGGCGACACCTACGACGGGCGACTCGGCGAGCGTCCGACGCTCACGTCCTACACGAGCCCGTTCACGCAGACGGTCGACGTCAACGCGCCGATCTCCGGCTCGAACGTCGTCGCGCGCCTGAGCGGGGCGAACTTCCAGCTGCAGGCGTACTACGATCACACGGACCGCGAGGAGCTGCCCGTCGGCGAGGCTCGCGACACCGTGGACGTGGACTTCCAGCAGACGCTCCGCCGCTGGCCGCGCCAGCTCGTGACCTGGGGCGCCGAGTATCGCGTCAGCTCGGGCCTGATCACGGCGGCCGCGCCGTCCGCGTTCACACCTGACCGCCGCACCGACAACCTCTACACCGCGTTCGGACAGGACGAGATCTCGCTCGTGCCCGATCGCTGGCGGCTGACGGTCGGCTCGAAGTTCGAACACAACGACTACAGCGGGTTCGAGGCGCAGCCGTCGGCCCGTCTGCTGTGGACGCCGGACAAGACGAATACGTTCTGGACGTCGGTCTCGCGCGCCGTCCGCGTCCCGTCGCGCGTCGAAACGGATTACACCACCGCGTCGCTCGTCTCGACGGTTCCCCTGCCGACGTTCGTGCGCCTGCTGCCGGATGCGGCCTTCGACTCGGAAAAGCTCGTCGCGTACGAGGTCGGTTATCGCGTCCAGCCGCTGGCCCAGCTCTTCGTGACCGCGTCCGCGTTCTACAACGACTACCGCGACGTGCTCAGCACCGACCTGCTGCGTGCGTTCGTCGAGACGTCACCGCCGCCGGTGCGGCTGATCCTGCCGGTCACCTTCGCGAACGGCCTCCATGGCAACAGCCGCGGCGTGGAACTCACCGCGGACTACCGCCCCGCGTCCTGGCTTCGGCTGACGTCCAACTACTCCTATATCGCCATCTCCATGTCGCGGAACCCGGACAGCACGGACGTCTCGCAGGAGAAACACTACGAGGGCAGCACGCCGCACCATCAGGCGCAGGCGGGCGCGTCGTTCGACGTCCGGCGCTGGTCGTTCGACTGGATGACGCGCTACGTCTCGGAGCTGACGGCGCTGCAGGTGCCGGCGTACGCCGCGTCCGATCTCCGTGTCGGGCTCCGGCTCGCCCGTGGCGTCGAGCTCTCGCTCGTCGGACAGGATCTCTTCCGCACCCACCACCTCGAGTGGCCGACCACCGACGGCAACATCGAGATCGAACGCAGCGTGTACGCGCGCGTCACATGGAGCCACTGAGCGCACGCGTGGTGCGGCGTGCGGCGCTGGCGGGCCTGCTCTCGATCGTCTGCGGGCTCTGCTCCCTTCACGCGCAGGCGACGTTTGAAACGCGCCTGAAAGCGGCAGTCCTCTCGAAGTTCCCGCAGTTCGTCGAATGGCCGCCCGCCGCGCTCAACGGCCGCGCGACGATCGACATCTGCGTCCTGCCGCCCGATCCGTTCGGCGCCGACCTGCAGGCTCTCGTCGCGGGCGAAATGCTCAACGGCCGCGCCGTCGCCGTCCGCCATCTCGCCAGCGACCAGGACGTCGCGCTCTGCCAGGTGCTCTTCGTCCCGGCGACCGCCCCGTCCGCGGCCAGGCGCGCCGCGCTCCAGAAGACCGCCGCGCAGCCGACGCTCACCGTCGGCGACGACGGACACTTTCTCGACGACGGCGGGATCGTGCAGCTGCGCGAGGTGAACGGCCGCATCCGGTTCGACGTGAACGTGACGGCCGCGCAACGGTCAGGGCTGCGCATCAGCTCGCAGCTCCTGGGGCTGGCGCTGAACGTGCGGGGGCGGTCGTGAAGCGCTGGTTCGCGGCCCTGCCGCTGCAGCGCAAGCTGATCGCGATGGCGCTGGCGGTGAGCGCCGTGGCCCTCGTCGCCGCGCTCGCCGGGCTCATCGCTTTCGACGTCGTCCGCTTCCGGGATTCCGCCGCCGACGACGCGCACGCGCTCGCGCAGGTCATCGCAGGCAACTCGGCGGCGGCGATCGTGTTCAACGACGCCGACGCCGCACAGCAGATGCTCTCGAGCGTACGCGTACGCCCGATGATCTCGCGCGCCTGCGTCTACCGCGCGGACGGGACGCTGCTCGCGCGATTCGAGCGCCCCCCCGCCGTGCCGTGCCCCGTGCCGCCCGCCGACGCCCGCAGCTGGCGGGCCGTCGCGAGCGTCGTCCCGGTCGAGCGCAACGGCCAGAGCGTCGGTGCCATCTACATCGAGCGCCAGCTCGGCGACCTGCCGGGCCGCGTGCTCGTCACCACGCTCGCGGGCGTGCTGATGCTGCTCGTCGCCGCGGCCGTCGCCTTCCTCGTCGCCACCCGG
This sequence comes from uncultured Bifidobacteriaceae bacterium, assembly GCA_964579765.1. Lineage (GTDB taxonomy): Bacteria > Acidobacteriota > Vicinamibacteria > Vicinamibacterales > CAVVIG01 > DATNBT01. Next base: position 12,432 of record CAZOIK010000013.1, on the reverse strand, counting down.
ATGCAGGCGAACATCTCGCGTCCGATCGTGTCGCTGGCCGGCGCGGCGCGCGAGATCGGCCGCGACGACGCGTTCACGCTGCCCGCCATCGACGCGCCCCCCGACGAGACAGGCGCGCTGGTGCAGGCGTTCTCGGACATGGTCGGCCGGCTCACGTCGTCGAACCAGGCGCTCAAGGCCGAGATCGAGGAACGGCGGCGGATGCAGGCCGAGCGCGAGGCCCTGCTGACGCGCGAGCGCGAAGCCAACCGCCTCAAGGACGAGTTCCTCGCCGCCGTGTCGCACGAGCTGCGGACGCCGCTCAACGCGATCATGGGCTGGACACAGCTGCTCGGCAGCATGCCGCCGACAGAACAGATGCTCTCCAAGGCCGTCGCGAGCCTGTCACGAAATGCCGAGGCGCAGAAGCGCGTCATCGAAGACCTGCTCGACGTCTCGCGCATCATCACGGGGAAGCTGCAGCTCCGCCTGTCGGCCGTCGATCTGCGCGCCGCCGTCGAGTCGGCGATCGACGTCGTCGCGCCGATTGCCGCGGCGAAGAACATCGCCATCGACACGGACCTGCCGCGCATCCCCGCCATGGTGCAGGGCGACATGGATCGCCTGCGTCAGATCCTCTGGAATCTGCTGTCGAACGCCCTGAAGTTCACGCCGGGCGGCGGCGCGGTCACCGTCAGCATCGCGGAAGACGACGAGACGATCTCGCTCGCGATCGCGGACACCGGCCCGGGCATCACGTCGGACTTCCTGCCGCACGTCTTCGAACGCTTCCGCCAGGCTGACGGCTCGACGACGCGCGAACACGGCGGGCTCGGCCTCGGGCTCGCGCTCGTCAAGGAGCTGACGGAGCTGCACGGCGGCACGGTCGCGGCCGCGAGCGGGGGCCCCGGCAGAGGTGCGTCGTTCACGCTCAGGTTCCCGCGGTTGATCGAACGGGCAGAGCCGCCGGCGAACGCCGGGCGCATCGCCGTCGCTCCGCGGCTCGACAGCGTGGACGTGCTCGCAGTGGACGACAACCGCGACGCGCTCGACGTCATCAGCTCGGCGCTGACCGCGGTGGGCGCGCAGGTGCGCACGGCCGAATCGGGCGCCGACGCGCTGACGCAGATCGAGCGCCGCGCGCCGGCGATTCTGCTGTGCGATCTCGCGATGCCCGGGATGGACGGGTTCGAGCTGCTCGCATCCGTTCGGCGGCAGGACGCGCAGCTCGGCCGCGTGCCGACCCGAGCCGTCGCGGTGACGGCGTACGTGTCCGACGAGTATCGCGAGCGCTGCCGGAACGCGGGGTTCCAGGGCTACGTCGCCAAGCCCTACACGACGACGGCGCTGATCCGCGAGATGGCGGCGGTGCTCGCCGCGGAGCGGAACGTCTGATCGGAGGTCGGCGTACGGCTTGCACCACCGGGGTGCGTGAGAGCCGGCTGCGCCGCGTCGTGGTCCTCGACCTTTCCCGGTACGCAGACCCGCGCGGTGTGGGCGCTGGCCCTGTTCGCGGCCATACAAATCGCGGACGGCGTCATGACGGCCGCCGGCGTCGCGCGGTTCGGCCCGGGCGTCGAAGCCAACCCGTTACTGCACGCTGTGGCCCGGATCGCAGGATTCGGCGTCGCGCTCGTCGGCGCGAAAGCGGTGGCCATTCTCTGTGGCGCGGTCCTTCACGTTCGCGCCCAGTACCTCGTGCTGGCGATGCTGACCCTCGCCTACGTCGCCGTGGCCATCGTGCCGTGGACGCTCGTTCTCTCCTTCTAGGAAGACTTTTTACCAGCTCCGTGTAGTGCAGGCCTTCAGGCCTGCGTGTGCGGCGGATCGGACCCGCTCTGGCGTGGAAGACTCTTTACCAGTAATAGGTGAAGCGTCCCGACAGCGTGTTCGCCGTGTACGGACGCGAGAGGTAGCCGATCATCAGGAACGAGGGCTGCGCGATGCTCGCCGCCACCTGAGCGTTGGAGGCGAAGTCGTTGACCGAGTACTTGTCGAGCCAATAGACGATCCCGGCGCCGAGCCGCTTCGTGACGTGATAGCGGAGCTCGGCGGTCGTGCGCTGCAGCTCGTTGACGACGGGCGGCAGCTGAACGACCGGCGCGATCGTCGTGTTCGGGGCGAGCCCGTAGATGTAGACCGACTCGGCGTGGCTGTAGTCGTACGAGAAGCGGAAGTCCGTCTTCGGCACGAGCTTGATCAGATCCATCGACGCGTCGAACGTCCGCGCGCGATCGGCGCCGTCCGTCGTCCAGTCTCGCGTGGGGTCGTTGAACTGCGGGCCCGGGTTCGCCTCCCGCGACGCCTGCAGCGTCGTGTACTTCTCCCACGTGTAGGAGGCGCCCATCGACACCGCCTTGCGCGGCACGTAGTCCAGGCCGATCTCGTACGACCGATTGTCGTTGCTCCGCAGCCCGAACACGTCGCCGGGACGATCCTCGTTGCCGGCCGAAACGCTGCCGTTCAGCGAGAAGGACGAAACAGGCGTCACCTGCGCGACGATCGACGTGCGATTCGACGTGAGGTCGGAGATGTCGAACTGCCGCAGCGACACCTGCTCGCCGATGTCGTCGAGCGTCTGCTCGTCGAGGCCGGACCCGGTGCGCTTGGAGTGCTCGTACACGCCGCGCAGCATCAGCCAGTTGATCCCCGAGAGATCGACCGAGAGGCTCTCGGTGTCCTGCGTCGTCGTGTCGAAGGTGCGGAAGGTCTCCCCAACGTGCTCTCGGGTGTAGCCGGCGCGGAACGCGGTGTACCTGAACGGCGTCAGCGAGGCCTCGGCGTCGAACGTCTTCCGGTTCATGCTGTACGGCGAGGTGCCGCCCTCGGCGAAGGCCTCCACAGTCGTGTCGTACGCCACCGTGTTCGCGAGGTGGAAGACCGGCGTGCGGTTGTCGAAGTCGTACGAGCGGTAGCGCGCCGAGAGCCACAGCATGTTCGTGGGGCGCGAGGTGAACGTGAAATTCGTGCTCGTAACGCGCGCCTGCGCGTCCGAGGTCTGGCGATCGAGCGGGATCGAGGGCAGCGCGCTGTTCACGGTGAACGGGATCAGCACGTTGTTCTGCGACCACTCGCCGAGCGAGACGTACGCCGTGGCGTGGCTGCGGTACGGGAGGTTGAGCGTGCCGCTGAGGTTGCCCGCGTTGAGGTTGCTGTCGGGCCAGAGCGTCTCGCGGCCCTGCAGCGGCCCGAGCGTCGCCGAGTCGGTGAGGCGCAGCGGGTTGTCCCAGGCGATCGTGTCCACGTCGTTCCTGAAGAACGAACCGTCGTAGCCGATGCGCGCCGAGCCGAGGTCGCCGGCCCACTCGGCGGCCGCCAGGACGTCAGTCGTCCGCGTCTGCACGGGCGCCGGCAGTTCGACCGCGTCGGAGAAGCCGAACGTCCCGGCCCACGGCTGGTTGCCGGTCTTCGCCGCGCTGCGGAACCAGAAATTCAGATCGAGGTGCTTCGTCGCGCTGTAGGTGGCCGCGAACTCGGCGATGCTGCGTTTCAGCCGCAGGTCGAACTGGTGCGCCATCGCCGCGGCCTGATTGAGCGTCAGCGTCTTGTTCTGCAGCCCGAGCTGGATCGCGTCGTCGATCCGCAGGGCGTACGGATTCGCGCCCGGCTGCGGCGTGTACAGCGTCTGCGTCTCGTCGCTGAAGAACAGCGGAATCTGGTTGAACTGGAACGACGCCTTGAACCTGCCGAAATCGTTGATGGCGCCGTAGTACCGCTGGTCGCGGTAGCCGGCGTGATCGGCCTGCAGGCTGATCCAGTGCGTGTCGGTGTCCTTCGTGAAGCGCAAGAACTCGACGGTGCCGCCGCCGCGCAGATCGCGATAGCGCTGCGCGCGCCCTTCGTCGGAGTTGTCCGAGTAGATCGTGCCGCGCCCGGAGACATCGACGAAGTTCGGCAACGTCGGATCGTCGCCGAGCGGAATCGACTGCGCCTCGGCCGGCGTCGTCGTGGCCGGCTCGATCGTGGTGGAGGTGCGATCCTGCGCCAGCAGGACGGCCGATCCGGCCAGCGACGCGACGAACGTGAGCGGAAGAAGGTGTCTCAGTCGCATCGCGTCACCGCAGGAAGGCGTTGCCCGCCGGGCTGTTGGATCCGTGGATCTGCGCGTGGCAGTTGACGCAGCCGCGCCCGATGAGCCGGTTGCTGCCGGCCGCCAGCTGCACGCCGTCGTAGATCGTCGACGGATGGCGCGTGCCGATGTGACACCGCTGACAGAGCATCGGCAGCTTCGCGACGAGCATCCGATCGTTGTTGCTGCCGTGGGGATCGTGGCAGGTGTTGCACGCCTCGCGCACCGGCGCGTGATCCCACAGGAACGGCCCGCGCTTCTCGGCGTGGCAGCTCGTGCACAGCTCGTTCACCCAGGTGCCGACCTTGAGCAAGCGGACGTTGGTCGAGCCGTGCGGGTCGTGGCACGACGTGCACTGCATCTTGCCCTTGCGCACCGGCATGTGGCCGAAGCGCTGGAGCTTGGCGACCTCGGTTTTGTGGCACGTGACGCACGTCTCGCTGATCGTGGCGGTCTTGAGCTGCGATCGCTCGGACTGCGGGTTGTGCACCGAGTGGCACGTGGTACACGACAGATTGCGCGCGTCGTGCATGCTGCCCTTCCACAGCGCGTGCCCGCCGCGGTTGTGACATGTGAGGCAGACTTCCGACACGTCGCGCGGCGTCATCGTCGTAAAGACGCGAATCTTCGTCACGTCGCCGGTCTCAGAGTGCTCCTTGCCGGGACCGTGACACGTCTCGCAGGCCTGGTTGACGTTCGCCGACGGCGTGCGCGCGTTCTGCGCCTTGCCGTGCAGCGTCAGCGCGAGGCGCTTGGCTTCGGGCTCGTGACACGCCATGCACGTGTCGTCGCCGACGTAGCCCGGTTTGGTCGGCGCCGGCGGAGCCGGTTTCGACGCGGGCGGGGCCTGCGCGGCGCCGGAGGCCGCCACGCCGAGCACAGCAAGGAGAAGCACACTGACAGCAATCGACTTCATAAGTCGCGGGCCCTTGTGCACGTGAAGTGCCAACTATTCGATCGCGTGGCAGGTATCGCAGTCCTGCCCCATCTTCTTCCCGTCGCTCGACGCGTGATCGTCGTCGTGACAGCGGAAACAGCCGGGAGAATCGATGTGACCGATGTTGTTCGGGTAGGTGCCGAAAGTCACCTTCATCGCAGGAAACACGTTCTGCTGGTAGATCGCCTGCACCGCCGACACGGCGCGGTCCACGTCGGCGCGCGGGCCGGTTGCGAAAAAGTTCCGCAGCGCCGCGGGATTTCCCGCCTTCAACGCCTTCACGGATTCCCGATGCACGAAGGGCAGCGTCAGCGGAATGGCGCCCGCCTGCATCGCGGCGTTGACCGCCGCTTCAGGCGTGGCCGCGACACCGTGGCTCGGACGATTGTGACAGTCCATGCAGTCCATCCGCCTTCGGTCACCCTTGGCAATCTGCGCCGGCGTCGCGCCCTTCGCGACGAACTCGCGGACGCGGCCGTCGCCATCCGTCATCCGCACGGACAGGATGGTTTGGCGCGTCTTGTCCGTCGCGACGAACTCGATGGCCTTGTCCATGTGCGTGTGCACGCGGCTCAGATCGATCTTCACGGTCGTCGTCGTCGCGGCGTTCTTCTCGTCATCGGCGTACTCGACGGCCCGCAAGATCTTCTGCGCGTTGCTGAACCGCGCCGACGAGTGACAGTGTTCGCAGGTCTCCGCCGCGGTCGGGAGCTGTGACGGCTCCGGGACGATCGGCCTTGGATAGGTGCCGCGCAGGACGTCGAACACGCGCCGCGTGCCGGACGCCTTCGCCGAGACGAACGACGTGGCGCCCGGGCCCGTATGGCACTCGATGCACGCGATGTTGGCGTGCGAACCGTGCTGGTGCGCCACGTACTCGGGCTGCATCACCGTGTGGCATACCTGGCCGCAGAACGCGACCGAGTCCATGTACTCCACGCCGCGATACGCCGCCAGCGAGACGATGACGATGTTGGCCATCGTGAGCGCGAAGATGAGGACGGCCGTGCCGCGCTGCGCGGGATCGTTGAGATCGATGCGCGGCCAGGCCGCCTCGGCCGCTTTCCCGGCCGCGCGCCGGCGGCGCTCGACCCACGCGCCGAGCGGGATGAGCGCAAGGCCGAGCAGGAACAGCGACGGCAGGACGAGGAAGAACACGATCCCGATGTAGGGATTCGTGTGCAGGCCGAAAAGGTCTGCGAAGAAGACGATCAGGAAGAGCACGGCGCTGATGGTGGTCAGCACCATGCCCGCAACCGACAGCGGGCTGCGGATCAGTCGGACGTCGCCGTTCACGCGCTACTTCTTCTTGAGCGTCGAGAGGTACGCGACGAGCGCGTCGACGTCGCCTTTCGGCAGCGAGTACGCCTTCATCGCGGGCTTGCGCGTCGCGCCCGTCTTCGCGGTCATGCCGGGCGCGTCGTCGATCCACGCGCGGATGTCGGCGGCCGACAGCTTGCTGCCGACCTCGTCGAGCGGGCCTTTGGCGTTGCCCTTGCCCGCGACGGAGTGGCAGAGGCTGCATTTCTGATCGGCGAACACTTTGGCGCCGGCAGCGGCGTCTTGTGCCGAGACCGTCGCAGCGACGAGCGTCGTCAACGCGACGGTGGCCACAGCAATGCGCGTGAGGGACATCCCTACCTCCAGGTTAGTTGGCGAGAATATAGCAACGCGCGTGCCTTGCTCAATGCTCGGGGTGCCGGAATTCCGGCAGGCTGCACAGGAATACGTCTTGCTCTTTCCCTGACGAAACCGCCAAAGGGGGGCGTTATGAAACGCAGCCTCGTGCTCTCCTCCACCGCGATGCTCATGGCTGTTGCGGCGCTGGGTGCGTCCGCCTCGGTCCAACATGGCGCCGTCGCACGGTTCAGCGCGCGCAGCGTCGAAATGACCAGTCCGGCGCGTCTTGCATTCCGCCGCGTCGATATCACCGTCAGCCAGTGGTCCACCGATCTCGAACAGCGGCGCCTCGGCCACACGCTGCGCGAACAGGGTCCCGCCGGGTTCGTAAACGTGCTGTGCGGATATCCGGCGATCGGGTCGATCGAGGTAGCCGGCGGCCGCGCGTTTACGATCCGCTACGCGTGGCAGCGATGGGATCGTGACGGCGCGCGCCACGTGTACCTTGGCAGCGACGAACCGATCGTGCTGGCGTCCGGCGAGTTTCGCAGGTTCGTGGACCCCGAGCCGCTGTATTTCGTCGAGCTGCGCATCGACGCGCACGGCGACGGCGTCGGGCGGTTGTCGGACGCGCGCCGGCTGTCGTTCGACGAGAGCCGCAACGTGATCGAGATGCGCGACTACGACGCGCGGCCGCTGCACCTGGTGATGGTGCACGACGAATCGTTCGCGGAGTAGCGCGGGCCTTGGCAGCGTAGCGCGGGCCTTTCAGGCCCGCGATGAGGTGTCGAGATGAGAGCTGCCGTCTTCTACGCCACACGCGAAGGTCAGTCCGAACGCGTGGCCGAGCGTGTCGCCGCCGACCTGCGCGCGCGTCTCGTCAGCACGGACGTCGTCAACGTGAGGGACGTCAAGGGCTCGATCGACTGGCCGGCCTACGACACCGCGTTCGTCGTCGCGTCGGTGCACGTCGGCCATCACGAGAAGGAGATGATCGAGTTCGTCCGGCGGTACCGGGGCGAGCTGACCCGTGTCAACGCGGCGTTTCTGTCGCTGACCCTGTCGCAGGCGGGTGCCGAGGATCCGAGGGCCACGCTCGCGCGGCGCGAGACCGCGCGCGGCGACGCGCTCCGCATGATCTACGACTTCGCCAACGAGACTGGCTGGCACCCCAGGCGCATCCTGCCCGTGGCCGGCGCGCTGATGTACAGCAAGTACAACTTCCTCGTCAGGCTCGTCATGAAGCACATCGCGCGCAGAGCCGGATTCACCGGCGACACGTCGCACGATTACGAGTTCACGAACTGGCCGGCCGTGGACCGGTTCGTCCACGACAACATCGCCGCCTAGCGGGCGAGCCGGCGGCGCGCTCTCGCGAGGCCGCGGCGCTGTGCGGCGCTCAGTTTCGGGAACGACAAGTCGAGTGCCTCGAGCGCCTCCGCGATCACGTCGGCCACGAGCGCCTGCGCGAACCAGTGGTAATCGGCCGGCACGACGTACCACGGCGCATGGCGGTGGCTGGTCGCCGCGATCGCGTCGGCGAACGCCTGCTGATACGCGTGCCAGTCGTCGCGCTCGAGCACGTCGCTCTCAGAAAACTTCCAGTTCTTCGCCGGGTCGTCGAGCCGCTCGAGCAGGCGCCGCTTCTGCTCGCCGCGCGAGACGTGCAGGTAGAACTTGCGGATGACGGTGCCGTTGCGCACGAGATACCGCTCGAACGCGTTGATGTCCTCGAAGCGCTCGGCCCAGATGTGCTTCGTCACGAGCGACGGCGGCAGCTTCTCCGCTTCGAGATCCTCCGGGTGGACGCGGACGACCAGCACCTCTTCGTAGTAGGACCTGTTAAAGATGCCGATCCGGCCGCGCTCGGGCAGCGCCTTCGACGTCCTCCAGAGGAAGTCGTGATCGAGCTCTTCGGCCGACGGCCGCTTGAACGAGTGGACGTCGGTGCCCTGCGGGCTGACGCCGGACATCACGTGCCGGATGACGTGGTCCTTCCCTGCCGCATCCATGCCCTGGAAGATCAAGAGCAACGCGTACCGATCCTGGGCGTAGAGCAACTGCTGGCGCGCCTCCAGGCGCTGCAGGCCCTTCTGCATATGTGACGTCGCATCGTCTTTGCCGTCGAAGGGGCCCGAGTCATCGGGCCGGCGGCGCTTCAAAACTTTGCGATCGCCGTGGCGTACACGGAAGGTGTCGATGTTCACGACAGAAAGTCTAGCCCGGCCTGAGGGCCGGCCTTACAATGCCCCGGACCAACCAGAACCGTATTCCCGAACAGGAGGATCGATGACTCGTCTCGTCGCGTTCTTGCTCGTCTGCCTGGGTGCCGCCGCCACGGCCGCGGCCCAGACGCCCGCGCGCGGCCCCGCGCCCGCGCCGACGCCCGCCTGCGGGCCGAATCTCCCGATGAAGAACGTCGCGAAAGACTCGCGCTGCTTCGAGCTGCGGACCTACACGGTGCACGAAGGCAAGGGCGACATCAACGTGCTGCACGCGCGCTTCCGCGATCACACGCTCTCGCTGTTCAAGAAACACAACATGACCGTCGTCGGCTTCTGGCAGCCGGTCGCGAAGCCCGATCAGCTGATCTACCTCCTCGCGTTCAAGGACGGCAAGGCGCGCGACGCCGCATGGGCCGCCTTCCAGGCGGATTCCGAGTGGCAGAAGGTGCGCACGGACATGGCGGTGAACGTGCAGGTCGATAACGTGTTCATGAGCGCGACCGACTACGGCCCGATCAAATGACACGTCTTCTGCGATGACGGGGGTCTCCTACCTGCGGCGGCAGCTCGAGCGTCTGCTTCGCGTCGAGCCCGCCGCCAAGCCGGCCATCTACCGGCAGCTCTTCGACGCATCCGACCGCACGAGCCTCGAGTACTGGATCGAGCTGGTGATGTCGGCCGGCATCGCGACGCTGGGGCTCGTGCTCGACAGTCCGGCCGTTGTCATCGGGGCCATGCTCATCTCGCCCTTGATGGGACCGATCCTCGCGCTCGGCCTCGCGCTGACGCTCGGCGATCTCTACCTGGGCGTCCGATCGGCCGTGACGATTGCGTTCAGCATCGTCCTGGCCGTCGTCGTGTCGGCCGCGATCGCCTGGATGCTGCCGTTCCACGCGACCACGAACGAGATTCTCGCGCGCAGCCAGCCGACGCTCCTCGATCTGGGTGTCGCCCTGCTCTCGGGCCTCGCCGGATCGATCGTCATGTCGAAGGGAGGCGGGGGCGGGGGCGTGATGGCGCTGCCGGGCGTCGCGATTGCCGTCGCGCTGATGCCGCCGCTCTGCACCGCCGGCCTCGCCGTCGGCAGCGCCTTCCCGGCGGCGATCCGCAACGGCGCGAGCCTGCTCTTCGTGACCAACCTCGCCGCGATCGCGACGATGGCATTCGCCACCTTCTTCGTGATCCGGATGGACGACGAGACGCTGCTGCCCGAATTCGACGCCATCGCCACGAACCTCGCGCGCCGCGACGGCCTCCGCGCCCTGCTGCTGCGAACGACCCACGCGAACCCCATCGGCGAGGGGGGCACGCTGCGCTGGCGCGTCCTGATGCTGGCGGTCACGCTCGCGCTGCTCTTCGTGCCGCTGCGCCGATCGCTGATGGAGGTGCGCGACGAGACGATCGCGAGGACCGCCGTGAACGACGCCCTCGCGGGACTGGCTCCAGCCGGGACGATCGTGACCCAGCAGATCTCGCCGACGGGCGATCCGATTCTCGTCAGGCTGATCGTCACCGCCAACGTGCCGGAGGAGAAGGTTCGTCAGGCCGAGCAGTTCGTGGCGGCGCGCACGGGGCGGCAGGTCGATCTGGTCGTGCGCAAGGTGGCGAGCGAGGAAGAGCTGGCGCTGCTGCGCCAGGATCTCCGGCGGCTGCCGCCCGCGCCGGCTCCGCCCGCACCGCCGCCCACGCTCGACGCGATTCGGAGCGATCTCCTCGGCCGCCTCGAGCCGCCGCTCAAACAGCTGTGGCCATCCGAAAGCGCCGAACTGCTCGGCGCGGAGATCGGCTTCGACGGCGAGGGTGTAATCCTCCGGCTGCGCTACGCGGCCCGCCGTCCGCTCGACACGACTGCCGAGCAGGTGCTGGCCAACGCCATCAAGGCGAAACTGGGTGTCCAGACGCTCCGCGTGAGCATGACCCACGAGCGGGCGGCCCGTCCCGAGGCCTCGAAGGCGCAACGCCCGCCGGCAAACCGCGGCGTGACGCGTCAATGACGGCGCCAGGCACGCTCGCCGTCGCGATGCTTCTCATCTTCGGCTCGGCGAAGCTGCTGAGCGAGATCTGCGTCCGGCTGCGTCTGCCCGGCATCGTCGGCGAGATCCTCGCCGGTCTCCTGATCGGCCCGAGCGTGCTCGGCTGGGTCACGCCAAACGAGTTCACCGGGACGATGGCCGAGCTGGGCGTGATGTTCCTGCTGTTCCGCGTCGGCCTCGAGATCGAAGCCGAGCATCTGATCGAAGTCGGAGGAACGGCGGTCGTCGTCGGCGCGCTGGGCGTGCTCGTGCCGCTCGTGAGCGGATGGGCGCTCGGTTACGCGTGGGGGATGCCGGGCCGTGAGGCGCTGTTCATCGGCACCGCCCTCACGGCGACGAGCGTGGGCATCACGGCTCAGGTCCTGTCGGCACAGGGACTGCTCCACCGGACCGCGGCGCGCATCATTCTTGGCGCCGCGGTCGTCGATGATATCCTGGCGCTCGTGCTGCTCGGCGTCGTCACCGGCGTCTCGCAGGGTCATGTCGATACGCTCGAGCTGACGCTGACGGCGCTGCTGGCGATAGCACTGGTCGTGACGATCGGACACTGGGGACGGCGCGCGGCGAGCCATTTCGCGCGTCACCTCGAGGGCCACCTGAGCGGCGGCGAGCCGCACTTCTCCATCGCGCTCGTCGTGCTGTTCGCGCTCGCGGCCATTTCGGCCAGGATCGGCGTCGCGGCGATCATCGGCGCGTTTCTGGCGGGCGTCGCGCTGGCGGACGCCGCGCCGCGACGCGTTCATGACCTGACGCAGGGCGTCGGCGAATTGCTCGTCCCGTTCTTCCTGGTCGGGATCGGTCTGGAACTGCGGCTGGAGGCGCTGGCTTCTCCACAGTCGCTGTGGCTCGCGGTCGCGCTGATCCCTGTCGCGATCCTGTCGAAGGTGGCGGGGTGCGGGCTCGGCGCCATCCGCCACGGCTCGAAGGTGGCGATGAGTGTCGGTTTCGGGATGGTGCCGCGCGGGGAGTTCTGCATGGTCGTCGCGCAGGCCGGCCTCGCGCTCCAGGCGATCTCGCTCACCACGTTCGGCGTGATCGTGACGATGGCCGTCGCGGCGGCCATCGTCGCGCCGCCGCTCATCACGCTGGCGTTTCGTCAGACGCTGGCGACCCCGGAGCAAGCGTAGGCCGTCCGCGTGATACAGTGCGGCGGTGGGCACGGTTCGCCGGCGGATCGCGTGGCCGATCTGCGGATGGCTCTGCTGTCAGCTGCTGGTGCTGGCCGCGGTGCCGGTGTCGCTCGTCGCGGCCGCCGCTCCGCAGGCGGCCGACAGCGTCACCTGTACCTGCACACCGGCATGGCCGAGTGTCCGATGCATCACTCCCAGCCGCGCAAGTCGGGCTGCTCGTGCCGCAGCGCCGCCGATCCCGGCGACGCCACGCTCGTCTCGTTCCTCGGCCCCATTGCCGTGCTCGCCGACGCGCAGCCGCTGACGGCTCCGGCGTCGAGCACCGACTCGCCCGCTCGCCCCATCGCCAGTTTCGCCAGCTTCGTCACGTCTCCAGACGGTCCACCTCCTCGCATCTGACGCGCTCCTCCGTCGGATGACGTGTGGCCCTGCGGACACC
>CAZOIK010000012.1:0-3200 GCA_964579765.1 uncultured Bifidobacteriaceae bacterium | reverse complement strand
TCTCCTTCGATGTTCGAGGCCACGTCGAGCGGAGCGATGGCGATCGGGGCGATCGCGACCGGCGTCATCGCCGCCTGCTCCGCGTCGTCGTCATCTTCTTCAAATGAAAACACGACGTCGCCGCGACGCATGATGGCCTGCATGTCATGCAGGCCCTTGAGTTCGTCCGACGCGGCGACCGCTGGCGGCTGCCGCACGAGCACGCGAGCAGGGGAAATCGCCGCGCCGGCAGGCGGCACGGCGCCGGCAGACGGCACGGCGCCGGCAGGCCTGAAGGCCTGCACTGCAGGAGGAGGCGCGGGCGGGCGCACATCGAGCGCCGGCTTCCACGTCGCGACGACTGCGATCACGACGGCCGCGGCGGCTGCGCCCGCCACACGCGCCGGCGTGCGCCAGCGTGCGGGCGCCGGTTCGTTCGCCACGCGCGCGCGGACGCGGGCGACGAACTCGGGCGACGGATCGACGTCCAGCGCCGCGGCAATCTGCCGATCTAGCGCATCCACTGCAGCTGCTCCTTGAGGCGCTGGCGCGCGAGAAACAGACGCGATTTCACCGTGCCGATCGGCAGCCGCAGCAGCGCGGCCACCTCGGCGAGATCGTGGCCTTCGATGTTGGCGAGCACGATCGCCATGCGCAGGTTGTCCGGCAGCGCGTCGATGGCGCGCCACAGCTCGCGCGAGCGTCGGCGCGCGTCTGCCACGTCCTCGGCGCTCGGCGCGGCCGCCGCGCCGACGTCCACGAGCTCGCGCGCCTGGCGGCGGCGATCGCCTCTTTGCCGATCGAGCGCGAGACGCCACGTCATGCGCACGAGCCACGCGCGAAACCGCTCGCGATCGCGCAGCTGACGGAATGACCGATAGGCTTTCGCGAACGCGTCCTGCGCGACGTCTTCGGCGTCCTCGCGCCGCCGGAGGACGCTGTACGCGACGCGAAACGCCAGCGTGGACGACTCGAGCAGCCGGGCTTCGAACTCCTGTTCGAGGTCCCGGTCGAGACTCACGACGCGGCCGGGCAGGCGATCGACCAGTTCATGCATGCCGTCTCACCCCAGCCAGACGCCGCCAGACCGCAAACGGTTCAGAACCCAGGAACCCCTGGAACCTAGTCTTTCGTCCAGTACGTGACGTTTCGAATCGGCCGGCCTTTCGCGTTGGTCCCCGTCGTCGTCTCCACGCGCGAGCGGCCGTCCTTCGCGTACTCGGCGTGAATCGTCGTCGTCACCCTGCCGGCCTTCTTGTTGGTGAACTCGATCGTGTACTCGTCGATGCGGCGGAGCGACACGGTGTCGCGGTTCGGATCGCCTGTGACCGGACGATCGACGCGGTCGAACGTGCCGGTCCAGTCGAACCGCGTGACGGACCCGTCGGCTTCGACACGCTCGGCGACCGTGCGGATGCCGTTCGGGACGAGAGACAGCGTCGCATGCTGGCTCTTCGGCGTCGGTCCTGGGCTGTAGGTGGATTTCGCGACGTCGAGCGTCCAGTGCCCCGCGAAGACCGACGACTTCCCGGGCGCCTGCGCGGCGGACAGCCCGCGCGGACCGGACAGCAGAGACGACGCGACGGCGACGGCGAGCGGCAACACGAATGAGGGAGTGCGCATGCGCACGATTATCGGTGCGCCGGCCGCGGTGTCAAACAGCAAGATCGGAGAGCGACGTCGGCACCCGCGCCGTGCGCAGGGCGTTCAGGACGGCGAGCAGATCGATGCCTTCCTGCGCGATCGCCCCGGCCACCGGCGTCAGCAGGCCGGCGGCCGCCAGCATCATCCCGGCGAGGCTCAGCGCCATGCCGCCGACCGCGCTCTCGAGCGCCACGCGCCGCAGCCGCCGGCTGATGTGGATCAGCTCGTCCACCTTCGACAGCGACGTGTCGATGACGACGATGCCGGCCGCTTCCGACGTGACGTCGCTCTGCTGCCCGAACGCGACGCCGACGGTGGCCGTCAGGAGCGCCGGCGCGTCGTTGACGCCGTCGCCGACGAAGAGCGTCTTCGCGCGCGCGGTCTCGCGCCTGACGATCTCCACCTTCTCTTCCGGCGACGTCGAGGCGTACACGTCGGTGATGGCAACCGACTGCGCGAGGCGCCGCACTTCGGTCTCGCGATCGCCCGACACGAGCAGGATGCGCGTGAACCCGTGGCGCGGCCCCAGGTGCACGACGAACCCGCGGCTGTCGGGGCGCGGGACGTCGTGGAACCGGTAGAGCGCCGCCAGCCGATCGTCGATGAGGACGACGCACTCGAGGCCCGCTTCCGGCTCGGGCGGCAGGGCGAACGTCTCGCCGGCGCGCGCCCGGCTGGTGATCCGCACGCGTGATCCGCCGACGGATCCGACGAGGCCGGCGCCGGGCTGCTCGCGCACCGTCTCGACATCCGGCAGCAGGAGGCGCGCCTCGGCGGCGGCGCGCACGATCGCGCCGGCCAGCGGGTGGCGGCTGTGGCGCTCGAGCGCGGCCACGAGCGGCAGCACGCGCTCGCGCGTGAACGGCGGCACGTAGGTCTCGCCGGCAAGAGCCGGACGCCCGTACGTCAGCGTGCCGGTCTTGTCGAGAATCATCGTCCGGCACAGCGTCATCTGTTCGAGCGCCGCCGGATCCTTGATGACGATGCCGCGCCGGGCCGCGGTGGAGATGGCGCCGATGATCGCCACCGGAATCGCGATGATGAGCGGACACGGCGTCGCGACGACGACGACGCTGAGGAAGCGCTCGGGCTGCCCCGACCACCACCACGCGGCGCCCGCAATCAACAGCGCGACCGGCGTGTAGACGGCGCCGAGCTGGTCGCCCACGCGCCTGAGCGCGGGACGCCGCTGCTCGGCGTCGCGCATCACGCGCATGATGCGCGCGAACCGCGACTCGGCCGCCACGCGCGTCGTCCGGATCGCCAGCGGCGACTCGCCGTTGACGGCGCCCGACAGCACCGGCGACCCAGGACCTTTCGAGATCGTGAACGGCTCGCCCGTCAGATACGACTCGTCCATCGAGCCGTGCCCCTGCACGACCTCGCCGTCCACCGGACAGATCTCGTGCGGCAGCACCGAGAGCTCGTCGCCGACGGCGACCTCCTCCACCGGCACGTCGTCGAACCGTGCGCCGCTGCGCCGATGCGCGATCGTCGGCACGCGTTTGGCCAGCGCGCGGAGCACCGAGGCGGCGCGGGCGACCGCGTACTGCTCGAGCGCGTTGCCGCCCGCGAGC
>CAZOIK010000011.1:0-18616 GCA_964579765.1 uncultured Bifidobacteriaceae bacterium | reverse complement strand
CGAACGCCGCCGTGTGAACGAAGAGGCCGAAGCCCGCGCGCGCCGCGATGGCCTCAACCGGATGAGTCAGCTCCTCGGCCGCGTCGAGATGCTGGTGCAGAAGGACGATCTGTCACTCAAGGCTGCCGACCGCGCGCTGCGCGACGTCCGCGCCGCGCTCGCCGACATTCCGCCGCTGCCGTCGCGGCAGGATTTCGAGCACGTCAGCGGGCGGCTCAAGGCCGCGCAGGAAGCGCTGGCGCCGCGCGTCCGCGACCTGCGCGAAGTCACCGAGTGGCAGCGCTGGGCGAACGTCGGCATCCAGGAACAGCTCTGCGAGAAGATGGAGGCGCTGCGCGAAGAGGCCGACCCCGAGGCAATCGCCCACCGCATTCACGAGCTGCAGCAGCAGTGGCGCCTCGCCGCGGACGTGCCGCGCCCGCAGGGCGACGTGCTGTGGCGTCGCTTCAAGACGGTGCACGACGAGCTCTGGGCGCGCTGCGAAGCACACTTCGCGGACCAGGCTCAGGCGCGCGCCGAGAACCTCGCGAAGAAGATCGCGCTCTGCGATCGCGTCGAGGCACTGGCCGACTCGACCAACTGGGTACAGACCGCCGAAGAGATCAAAGCGCTGCAGGCACAGTGGAAGGCGATTGGCCCCGTGACGCGCGGGCAGGAGAAAGCAGTCTGGGAACGCTTCCGCGCCGCCTGCGATCGCTTCTTCAGCCGGCGCCACGACGACCTCGCGCGGCGGAAAGCCACCTGGGCCGAGAACTTCGCGAAGAAAGAAGCGCTGTGCGTGAAGGCCGAAGCGCTCGCCGACTCGAC
This sequence comes from uncultured Bifidobacteriaceae bacterium, assembly GCA_964579765.1. GTDB lineage: Bacteria > Acidobacteriota > Vicinamibacteria > Vicinamibacterales > CAVVIG01 > DATNBT01. The sequence continues at coordinate 17,809 of CAZOIK010000011.1, read as the reverse complement.
CGACTGGGACACCGCCGCCGCCGAGCTCCGTCAGCTGCAGGCGGAGTGGAAGACCGTCGGCGCGGTCAAGAAGAGCCGATCAGAGGCCATCTGGCAGCGATTCCGCGCGGCCTGCGACAAGTTCTTCGCGCGGTACGCCTCACGCCACGACATCGCCAGGGCCGAACGCGTCGCCGCGCGCGACGCGATCTGCGCCGAGCTCGAGCGCCTGTCGTCCGACGAACAGACCGAGCCGCCGCCGGATCTGGCCGCGACTGTCCGCGGACTCCGCACGCGCTGGCAGCAGGAACTCGCCGCGCGCGGCGTGGATCGCGAACAGGCCGCGGCGCTCGACCGCCGCTACGCGGAGGCCTGCCGCCGCGTCATCTCGCGCTGGCCCGCGGCCTTTGCCGGGACCGATCTCGACCCCGACACCAACCGTAAGCGCATGGAAGCCATTGTCACGCGCATGGAAGACCTTGCGGCGTCCCTGCGCGGATCGCCCGATCAGCAGCAGATGTCGCCGACCGAACGCCTTGCGGCGATGCTCAAGGAATCGCTGGCCGCAAACACGATCGGCGGGCGGGTCGATCCGGACGCGCGCCGGCGGGCCGCGCAGGAAGACGTGCGTCAGGCGCAGGCGAGCTGGTCGCGTCTCGGGTTCGTGCCTGAAGAGGCGCGCCGGGATCTGACGGATCGCTTCCAGCGCGCGATCCGGCAGATCTCCGGGCGATAGGTGTGCGGCGGCCCTGAACGGGCCGCCCTACTTGATGTCGATCAGTTCGACGTCGAAGACGAGCATGCCGTAGGGCGGCTGCTTGCCGCCGTACGCGAGGTCCTGCGGGATCCAGAACCGCATCTTCTCGCCCGTCGTCATCAGCTGGACGCCTTCGGTCCAGCCTTTGATGACCTCGCCGAGCCCGAACGTCGCCGGCATTCCGCGCGCGACGGAGCTGTCGAACATCTTCCCGTCCGTCGTCCAGCCGGTGTAGTGGACCGTGACGGTGCTGCTCGCCGACGGATGCCGTCCGCCGCCGCCGGGCTTGATCACCTTGTAGGCGAGGCCGCTCGCCGTCTTCTTCGCGTCCGACGGCACGGCCTTCACGTCAGGCGGCGCCGTGACACTGGCAATCGAAATCAGCTCGACGTCGAACACCAGCATGCCCTTCGGCTCGCGCTTGCCCTGATAGGCGAGCGCTTCGGGAATCCACAGACGGCGCTTTTCGCCTTCGACCATCAGCTGCACGCCTTCGGTCCATCCCGCAATCACGCGATCGAGCGGAAAGCTCGCCGGCTTGCCGCGCAGCACCGAGCTGTCGAACATCGATCCGTCCGTCTTCCAGCCGGTGTAGTTCACGGTGACGATATCGCTTCTGCCCGGGTGCGTTTTGCCGGTGCCGGGCGTAATCACTTTCGAGTAGAGCCCCGACGGCGACTTGACCGCGTCGGCCGGCGGCGCAGCGACGTCGGGAGGCGGCGCCGCCGCGGACACTCTCGGCGCCTGCGCCATGAGCGGCGAGGCGACGAGCAGCGAGAACGCAAATATCGAAAACATTCGCATGAGTAAGGAGTCCTTTCGCCGAGCATTGTACATGCTGGTTCCTCGAAGGCCTGTACCGGTCGATGTGAAACAAACTCTAGCGGCGGACGCGCTGTAGCTGATCGAGCTTCTGCTTGAGCGATTCGAGATGCTGACCGGCTTCGCCGAGCTTGCCTTCGGAGGTCAGGCGCTGGTACTCGGCGAGATCGCGTGCTGCGTCGGAGATGAGCGCATTGACGTCTGGTGTCGCCGCCGGTGCGCCGCCGCGTGCGGGTTGCGCCTGCGCCTGTGCCGCCGGTGGAGCTTCCGCGGCCGGAGCCGACTGGCCGAACAGTGACGCCAGCGCGGCCTCGAACGTCGGCGCGTACGCAAGTCGATCCTGCAGCGCGAGCACGACCATGCGCAGCTCGGGCATTGGACTCTGCGCCGCCTGCAGGTAGATTGGCTCCGCGTACAGCAGGCCGCGCCCCATCGGGATGACGAGCAGGCTGCCGCGGACCACGCGCGAGCCCTGCTGGTTCCAGAGCGTGAGCTGCGCGGAGAGTTGCGGGTTCTGATCGATCCGCGCTTCAACCTGCAGCGGGCCGTCCACGAGCTTGTTTTTCGGGAAGTCATAGGCGACGAGCGTGCCGTACTTGTCGCCGTCGCTGCGCCCGGCGATCCAGCCGATCAGGTTGTTCCGGTTGCCGGGCGTGAAAGGCAGAATCTCGACGAACTCCACGTTGTTGTCTTTCTCGCCGGGAAGGGTCATCAGCACGAAGTTCGGCATCATCGGCTGCGAGGCCTGATCCTGCATGTCGTTCGTGCGGACCTCGCTGGCTACCGTCCACAGGTCCTCGCGGTTGTAGAACACGCCGGGATCGGTCATGTGGTACAGCCCGTATACCGCCGCCTGCAGCTCGAGCTGCATTTCGGGATAGCGGACGTGGCGGCGCAGCCCGTCGGGCATGGCCGACGCATCCTTGAAGAGCGAGGGGAAGATGTCGCGATACGCGTTGATAATCGGATCGGTCGGGTCGAACACGTAGAAGGTCGTCGTGCCGTCGTAGGCGTCCACGACAACCTTGACGCTGTTGCGGAGGTAGTTGATCGACTGGCGATCGAGGCGGTAGTGCCGCGAGTATGGATAGACGTCGGACGTCGTGAACGCGTCCATGATCCACCGCAGCCGGCCGTCGTTGCCGACGACCATGTACGGATCGGCGTCGAAGGTCAGGAAACTGCCCGTCAGCGCCTGCACGCGGTCGCGGATGTTGCGGCGCATGAGGAGCCGGCTGTCGCTCGTGACGTCGTCGCTGAACGGAAGCTTGGCGATATCGCCGCGGTCGAGCGCGATCAGGGCGCGACGAAAGAAGCCGCCGAGCGCCACGCCGCCCGTGCCCTCATACGTCGTCACGCTGTTGGTGTCGCCCTGCGGATAGTTGAACTCCTGCTGGTGCGTCTTGACGTAGACGTCCTCGTTCGTCAGCTCGCCGAAATAGACCTCCGGACGCTTGATCGTCAGGCTCGGCGTCGTGCTCTGCACGGGCATGTTGCTCAGCAGGAACGTCGGCAGGCCCTCGGGCGTGAACCCGTTGACCGGGTTCATGGTGACGCCGTAGCCGTGCGTGTAAATCAGCTTCTCGTTGATCCAGTTGCGGCTGCTCTCGGGCAGCTTGTCCACGCTCAGTTCGCGCGTGCCGAGCATGACCTGCCTGATCTGGCCGTCGATTTGATAGCGGTCGATGTCGATGTCGGGGAAGTCGTAGTACGTCCGGATCTCCTGAATCTGCCGCAGCGTGTCCTGAAGGGCGCGCCAGTCCCAGAGACGGATGTTGTCGATCGTCGCGCGGTTGTGCGCCGGATCGACGGCATCCACGCCGGTGTCGGCCGGGAACGGACGCTGCACGATGCGATTGAGGCCGAACGCCTCGCGCGTGAGCTGGATGTTGTTGGCGATGTACGGACGCTCGCGCACCAGTTCGTTCGGCTTCACGATGAAGCTGTTCACGTACCATCCGAGCAGCGACACGACGATGTACACCGCGACCGCCGGGACGACGGCGGCGACGAGCCAACGGAGCTTCGGCGCGGCGACGGCGTTGACGAACGCAATGGCTGCACCCAGTACGAGCGCTGCGGAGACGACCGTCAGGCCGGTGATGGTGACGTGCGCGTCGGTGTACCCGACGCCGGTGAAGATCGTCTGGTCGTTGACGAGCAGATCGAACCGGCTCAGCCACACGCGCACGGCGACGGCGATGAGCAGGACGCCGACGGCACACGACAGCCCGCGCCAGGGGACGGTGTTGTCGAGCGTCCGGCCGCGGAGCTTGCCGATCGCCCGCGTGCCGCCGCCGACGACGACGAAGAAGACGGCGATCGCGCAGGCGATGACCGCAAGCGTCATCACCCATCCGGACACGAGATCCCACGCAGGCAGCGTGAACAGATAGAAGTGCAGGGGACGGTGAAAGATCGGGTCGATGACGTTCGCGCCGCCGGCGCGCCCGCCGTACCAGGCGAGCGCGAGCGTCGGCCATTCCTCCATCATCCCCGCGCCGGTGATCGCGGCGATTACCAGCGCGATGCCGAGCGCGATCAGCCGGAGCACGGGCTCCATCGGCAGCGTGACCGGCTGCCCGTTGATGAGAATGGTTCTGCCCGCGGTCAGGTCGCTCAGGCTTGCGGGCTTGAAGAGCAGGAACGATCCGTAGATCGCGACGAAGGTCAGCACCGCGAAGCTGGCGAACGCGCCCGCCTGCAGGTTGAGCGTCGTCCAGAAAACCTGTCCGTAGCCGAGCGAGGAAAACCAGAGCGCATCGACGTAGTAGGACACCGCCGTGCTCGCGCTGAGCAGGATCGCGATCGCCACGGCGAGCAGCACGAGACGGCCGCGGCGTCGCGGCGCGGAGCGCTTGGGCGGCCAGTCGATGGGGTCGGCCATGGGAGCAGCTGTCTACGGGACGAGCACGATCTTGCCGTGCGCCCCGGGCGCCATCACGGCGTCCTGCGCCTTGGCAGCCTCCGCGAGCGGAAACTGCCGGCCGACGACCGGCCTCAGCGTCCCGTTCGCGAGCCCGGCCATCATGTAGGCGTTGATGGACGCCATGTCGGCGTCGCTGATGTTGAAGAGCGTCATGCCGAGAATCGACGCGTCCTTGCCCATCGCCTGGCGCGCGTCGATCTCGACGCGTCCGCGATTGCCGATGACGACGATGCGACCGCGATTCGCGATCAGACCGAGATCCTTGTCGAGATTGAGGTGTGTCGCCATCTCGAGCACGACGTCCACGCCGCGGCCGCCGGTCGCCTTCATGATGTCGTCGAGATATCCGGGCTTCGTGTGATTGAAGACCGCGTCGGCGCCGCTCTCACGCACGGATGCGAGCCCCTGCTCGCTGCCGCCGGTGCCGAGGACGGTGATGCCGTGTGCGCGCGCGATCTGCGTCGCGGCGATGCCGACGCCGCCGGTCGCGCCGTGAACAAGTACCGTCTCGCCCGGCCGCGTCTGCGCTCTGTGGAAGAGCGCGCGGTACGCCGTCGCATACGGTACGCCCATCGCCGCGCCCTGACCGAAGGACACCTGCGCCGGCAACCGGTACAGGTGATCGAGGTTGCAGACGGCCTTCTCGGCATAGGCGCCGCCGTAGTGGCCGTGCGTGTGCTCGGCCGCCGTGCCGTGAATGAACACGCGATCGCCCGGCTTGAATTTCGCGACGTGCGCACCGACAGACTCGACTTCGCCAGCCGCGTCCGATCCCGGGATGAAAGGCAGCGCGGGCTTTCTCGCGTAGGCCCCCGTCCGAATGTAGACGTCAACCGGGTTCACGCCCACCGCCTTGACCCTGACGACCACCTGATCGGCATTCGGTTTCGGATCGGGAAGGTCTTCGAGCTTGAGCACCTCGGGCCCGCCGTGCTCACGGACGAGAATGGCCTTCATGGCGCGATGCTATCATGAGAAGTTGTCCCCCACATGAGCGTCGTAAGACTTCATAAGACCGTCGGCGTCGCCGTCGGCGACGGCGCGCGCACCAGGAAAGTGCAGGTCGGCGGCGGCGCGCCCATCGTCGTGCAGTCGATGACGATGACCGACACGGCCGATGCGAAGGCGACGGCGCAGCAGTGCATCGAGCTGGCCGAGGCCGGATCCGAAATGGTGCGCGTGACGGTGAATCTGCCGGAGGCGGCGGCCGCGGTCCCCGAGATCAAGCAGCGCATGCTCGACGCTGGCTGCACGGCGCCGCTCATCGGCGACTTCCACTACAACGGGCATCTGCTGCTCACGAAGTTTCCCGACTGCGCCGCCGCGCTCGACAAATACCGCATCAACCCTGGCAACGTCGGCACCGGCAGGCGGCGCGACGAGCAGTTCTCGACGATCTGCAAGGTCGCCGTCGATTACGCCAGGCCCGTGCGCATCGGCGTCAACGGCGGCTCGCTCAATCAGGAGCTCGTCGTCGCCAAGATGCAGGAGAACACGGATCGCGATCTCGGCAAGTCGTCGGAGGACATCATCAACGAGTGCATGGTGCTGTCCGCGATCGAGTCCACGGCGCTCGCGATCGACTGCGGCCTTCGCAAGGATCAGATCATCATCTCGTGCAAGACGTCGCGGCCTCGCGATCTGATCGGCGTCTACCGTGCGCTGGCGAAACAGACGGACCAGCCGCTGCATCTCGGGCTCACGGAAGCCGGCATGGGGATGAAGGGCCTGGTGTGGTCCGCGTCGGCGATGGGCGTGCTGCTCAACGACGGCATCGGCGACACGATCCGCGTCTCGCTCACGCCGCGGCCGAACGGCGATCGGCGCGAAGAGGTCTATGCGGCCTGCGAGCTGCTGCAGGCGCTCGGGCTGCGATCGTTCTCACCGAGCGTCACCGCCTGTCCGGGCTGCGGCCGCACGACGAGTTCGACGTTCCAGGAGCTCGCCGAGCGGATTCAGGCGTACATCCGCGAGAAGATGCCGCAGTGGAAAACCGAGTACGACGGCGTCGAGACGATGACGCTCGCCGTCATGGGCTGCATCGTCAACGGGCCCGGGGAGTCGAAGGCCGCCAACATCGGCATCAGCCTGCCGGGCACCGGCGAGGAGCCGAGCTGCCCGATCTTCATCGACGGCCGACACGTCACGACGCTGCGGGGATCGTACGAGGAACTGGCGGGGGAGTTTCAGCGGCTCGTCGACGAGTACGTGTCGACGAGGTACCCGATCAAGACCAGATAGAGCGAGTCCAGACGAATTTCGAACGCGGTCGCGACATGGGCGCCTCCGACGGGGGACCGTACGCGTTATCGGAGGGAGACGGTCCTGCTGTAGCCGTGCGCGCGGTTGCGCACGATCTCAAGACCGTGAAAATCAGTGAACCGTGTACGGTTCGTGCAGCGCGAAGGGCGCGATCTCGACGTCGAAGTGATCGCCGTCCTCCGTCACCATCTGATAGGTGCCGCGCATCACGCCCGTCGATGTCGTCAGCTCGCAGTTCGACGTGTACTGGAACGACTCGCCAGGATGCAGCAGCGGCTGCTCGCCGACAACGCCGGGACCGCGGACTTCCTGCGTGTGCCCGGTCGCGTCGGTGATGATCCAGTGGCGGCTGATCAACTGGACGCTGTCGTCGCCTTCGTTGGTGATGCGCACGGTGTACATGAAGTGCCAGAGCTGCTCGAACGGCTGAGACCGGTCGGGCACGAACTGCGATTCGACTTCGACACGAACGTTGTTCGTGATCGCTTCCGACGCGGAGGCGTGCAGCGGCTGATCCTTGTATTCCATCGGCCCCCTCTGGAGCATCTTCATGATATCAATTGATTTTGTCTCTGCACAGAACGGCACGAAGGAGGCTTGATGAGCCAGTGGGACAGCGAGCGAGAGGTCGCGGCGCGGATCGGCGTGCCGAACGCGCGGCGCCACATCTTCCTCTGCGCGGATCAGTCAACGCCCAAGTGCTGCGAGAAGGAGCGCGGCCTCGCCGCGTGGGATTATCTGAAATCGCGCCTGAAGGAACTCGGACTGTCCGAGCAGGGCGGCATCCTGCGGACGAAAGCCAACTGCCTCCGCATCTGCGAGGGCGGTCCAATCGCCGTCGTGTACCCGGAAGGCACCTGGTACGGACGCTGCGACCCGCCGGTGCTCGAGCGAATCATCCAGGAGCACCTGATCGGCGGAGCGCCCGTCGAAGAGTTCCTGATCACTGCCCGCCCGTTGTAATCCAGTTGACGATCGTTGTCTGGATGTCCGCGTAGATCGCGGTCTGGCGCGCCGGATCTTTCTTGCTCAGCTTGAACGAGTGATCGCCGCCCTCGACGACGAGTACGGCGGGAGGCGGCGACATGCGAACGAGAATGGGCGCGAGCTCGTCAGGCGTGCCGAACGCATCGCGGCTGCCCTGCACGAACAGCACGGGCCGGCGTACTGAAGGAAGATGCGCGTCGCGCAGCTTCGCCGGCTGTCCAGGCGGATGGAGCGGGTAGCCAAGCAGCACGAGACCGGCGACGGGAAGCGCGGCGTCGGCCGCGGCGACCTGCGTCGCGATGCGCCCGCCCATCGACTTGCCGCCGATGAAGAGGGCGCGCCGCGCGCTGTCGATCTGTGCGCGGACCACGTCGATCACGGCGAGATAGCAGTCCTCCAGCACGGGCCCGCGATCAGGCAAACGCCGGCGCTGTTCCGTGTACAGGAAGTTGAACGTGACGACGTCCACGCCGTGTTCCGCAATCGCCGTCGCGAAGTCAACCATGAAGGGACTGTGCTGTCCGGCGCCGGCGCCGTGCGCGAGCACCAGCGTCGCCGCCGCCGACCGCTCGGTCTGGTAGACGAGCGCCGTGGTCCCGGCGCCCGTCCCGACCGCGACGTGCACGCTAGAAGGTCTTCTCAAGCTCGTCGCGCGCCTCGGCTTCGGTCTTCAGGTGATTGGTCACCGACATCACGCCGAACTGGGTCGTCACGATCGAGCGCGCGATGGCGCGATCGACGTCGTTCTGCACGACGCCTTCGAGCGTGACGCGGCTGTGATCGACGACGATGTGAATCGGCGGATTCGGGCCGATCGCGTAGTTCCAGAAGTTGGGGTTGCTGTAGATGGCCCGCGCGACGCGATACCTGATCTGATCGTCGAACTTCGACACCGGGAGCACGGTGATGCGATCGTTGACCTGCTTCACCCCATCGACCTTCGCGACGCGCTTTTCGATGTCGTCTCGCTTGAAGGGCATCGTCACCTGGCCTGTGAGCGTGACGACGCCGTTCTTCACCGCCGCGCCGACGTTGTCGAACACGGTGAAGTACGCGTATCGGCTGACCGCCTTCGAGATGTCGTTGAACACCTGCAGGTCTTTCCGCTCGCCGGTGTCCGCGAACGCGGTTGCCGACACCAGCACCAGCGCGAACCCGGCCGTTAACGCAAGCACTCGCTTCGTCATAGGCCCTCCCTGATTGCACGTCCAGTCACTCGGGACGCTACGCCAGTCAGAAGGGCAAGCGAAATGCCAACGTGATCGCACGGGAAACGCGCGCAAATCCGCGGATCGTCGTGCGGCGCTCGTGAGGTGTCCTCGGCCGTGGACGCGCGGCCGTCAATGCCCGGCGAACGCGAGCCCGAGCCCGTACGTGATCGCCGCTTCGATGATGCCGACGACCGTCATCTCGAGTCCGCTGGCCCACCACGGCCGCGTCGTGACCAGCGCCTTGGACGCCCCGACGAGGAAGTGGGCGATCGTGCTGATCACGAAGGACGCGATCACGGCGGGCATGCCGACGGTGAAGAAGAACGGGATGATCGGGATGAATCCGCCGACCGCCGTCGAGACGCTTGCCGAGAGGGTCGAGCGCCATGGGTTGGGGAACGTCTCCTCCGACAGGCCCAGCTCCTCCTGCACCAGCGCGCGCAGAAACTGCTTCGGCTCGCGCGCGATCTGTTCGGCCATCTTCCGCGATTCCTCGGCCGAGAATCCCTTCAGCTGATAGAAGAGCTCGAGCTCGAGCATCTCCTCGTTCGGGTCCGCCTCCATCTCGGCACGCTCGCGCGACACCTCCGACTCGTACACCTCGCGCTGCGACTTCGACGCAAGATAGGCGCCCGCGCCCATCGAGAGCGCGCTCGCGAGCGTCCCGGCGAGACCGGCCGCCAGCACGACTTCGCTGCCGCCCGTGTAGCCCGCCATCCCGGAGACGATCCCGAAGACGGCGCCGAGGCCGTCGTTGACGCCGTATATGGCGTCGCCGATCCAGCCCGTGCCGCGGCGGTGCCAGCGCTCGCGGTGCAGGATCGTGTCGAGCGTGGAGCGCGGCGTGGGGATCTTGCCGCCGGCGAGGGTCCGCAGGATGACAGCGTGGTCGCGCTCCTCGAGCATCGCCTCTTCGGCGATGCGCTTGTCGGCCGGATCGCTCAAGCGCGCCATGAGCTCGCCGTACTCGGCGTCGGCTTTCGTTTCTTCCTGCTCGAGCCGGTGCAGCACGACCGACGGGTCGCCGATCTTCTGGAACCAGGTCAGCCCGCGCTCGACCTCCTTCGGGTCGGGCACGCGTCCGGTGGCGGCGTGGATCCGCTCCGACCATCGGGCGGCGTGCTTGTCTTCCTGTTCTGCGAGCTTCAGCAGGATGTCGCGGCGCTTGGGGTCGGTCTCACGCTCGGCCAGCAGCTTGTAGGTGTGCGCGGCTTCGACTTCGCGCCGCCACATCTTCTCGACGGTGACGAGATTGACGCTGTCGATGGCCATCGCTTATCCGAACAGTCGTTCCGAGCCGACGATCGTCAGGATTCCGGCCGCAATGAGCGCGACCTGGCGCACGGCGTTTGCGTCGATCTGCCCCCGATGCAGGTCGGGGATGAGGTCAGACATGGCGATGTAGAGCAGGCTCGCCGACGAAAACGCGAGGATGAACGGCCGCACGCCGGGAATCGCGCCGACCGCCGCGAACGCCACCAGGGCGCCGGCGAGGCCGGCGGCGCCGGAGACCACGTTGAGCAGCAGGGCGCCGCCGCGACTGTACCCGGCCGCGAGCAGGATGGCCACGTCGCCGACTTCCTGCGGGATCTCGTGCGCGGCCACGGCGATCGCGGTGTTGATCCCGAGCGGCACGGACGTCATCACCGCGGCCGAAATGATGGCGCCGTCGAGAAAGTTGTGGAACGCGTCGCCGACCAGGACGAGCGGCACGGTCGCGCCGTGCACCTGGCACTCGTCGGTGTGACAGTGCCGCAGCAGCACGAGCTTTTCGAGGACGAAGAACGTCAGGATGCCGAAGAGCAGCGTGCTGAACGCGGCCGTCGGCTTCAGGGCGTCGAGCGCTTCGGGCAGCAGCGCCAGCAGCGCGACGCCCAGCAGCGCGCCGACGGCGTAGCTGACCAGCCAGGGCACCAGGCGTGTGCGAACGCGGTGCGTGAACAGGAGCAGCGAGCTGGCGACGACCAGGCCGCCACAGCTGCCGAGCAGGCTGAGTCCGAGAGCGGTGGCGAGCAAGGGCACGCGACATTCTAACGTGCGCGCCCTGACGTGCGCCGGTGCGCGCTCAGTTCGCGAAGTAGCCGCGGCGCGCCCGCACGCGGTACGCGTGGTTCTTCACCTCGACGCGGATCGAGTGCCATCGCGCGACGCCGCCGGGCGACGGGTAGCCGATCGAGTACTGCTTGCTCAACTCGTCGGCGATGCTCGCGGTCGCGGGATCGAGATCGTGCGGCGCGCGGACGATTTCGGTGCGGCCCCCGCTGTCGTCGGTCATCTCGCGCAGTGCCGCCACGTTCACGCGATCGTCGAAGCGGCTGCGCAGCGACGAGCCGCCGACGGGAGGCGGCGGGGGCGGTGGCGGGACGCCGAGGACTCCGCCGAAAGGGCCGCCCGGAAAGCGGCGCGGAGCCGGGACGGGCAGCCGCGGCGAGAGCGGCGCGCGCCTGACCACCTGGTCGTCGTCGCCGTCGATGCCGACGGCATACACGAGCACCTCGCTCAGGCGGATCTGCTCTTTGAGGTCGCGGATGTCCATCTGGCTCGACGTGTCGTTGCCGTCGGAGATGACGACGATCGCTTTCTTGCGGTTCTGCCCTTCGGCCGCGAGCGGAATCGCCTTCGCTACGGCGTCGTACATCGCCGTCGCGCCGTTGGGCGTCAGGCGATCGAGCGGGTCGAGCAGCTCGCGCCGATCGCGCGTCCAGCCCTGCACGAGCACCGGGTAGTTGCTGAAACGATAGAGAAAGAGCTCGTCGTTGCGATCGAGCAGCTCGTTCACGAACCGCGCGATGGCCTCGCGCGCGGCGTTGATCTTGTCGCCGGCCATGCTGCCGCTCGTGTCGAGCGCAATCCCGAGGCTGACGGGCACGCGGTCGGCGCTGAAGTACGCGATGTCCACCGGACGATCGTCGTCGTACAGCACGAAGTCGTCCTGCGTCAGGTTCGGGACGAACCGGCCGTCCGCGTCGGACACGGTGGCCGTGACGTTGATCAGCTCGACGCCGCTCCGGAACCGCGCGGGCGGCTGCTGCGCCTGGAGCGACGCGATGACGAGGAGCGCGGCGGCCGGCGCGACGAGTCGCGGACGCACGCCGTGCGCTGAAGGCAAAAGCCTTGCCCGGAGGCGCGCCGCGATTCCGGCCGGAAACCTCATGACGGCTGTGCTCAGCGCGGGACAGGTGTCCTCGGCTTGAGTCCTTCGACGAACACGAGGCCCTCGCGCTCGGCGAGGGTGCGGACGATCGAGAAGCCGTTGGCGTCGAGGATCGCGTGGACGGCGCCCGAGGTCACGAGCGGCGAGACCGGCGCGCTCGAGACGAGCCTGGCGAGCCCCGACGGCCCGCCGCCGCCGATCACGACGATCCGTCCACCCGGCCGGAGCACGCGCGCGACCTCGCGCGCGACCGCAGCGCGGTCGGCGTCCTGCAGCTGCTCCAGGAGGCCGCCGGTGTCGTCGAGCACGGCGACGTCGAACTCGGCGTCGGCGTACGGGAGCGCCTTCACGTCGGCGACGTCGATCTCGACGAGCACGCCTTCGTTCGCGGCGGCCTTGTTCACGCGCGCCGCCGCCGCGTCGTCGCGGACCACGGCCGCGGCGCGTCCCGAGAGCCCGACCTTCGTGGCGATGGCGGCGAGCCGCGGCGCGTGCGCGCAGCCGACGAACGCCACGCGATCGCCCAGTTTGACGCCCGTCATGCTCACCGCCAGCATGTGCGGGTCGGCGCCGCGCCGCGCGAACGGGTTCAGAGCCATGGGAGACAGTGTAGTAGTCGGTCGGTCGGCCAGTCATCAGTCATCAGTCACGTGGGCCGACTGGCGACTGGCGACTGACGACTGGAGACTGATATAGTTCACGTTTGTGCCTACTCCAATAGACATCGCTCCTTCGCGCGGCAAACTCGGTGTGCTCCTGGTCGGCCTCGGGGCCGTCAGCACCACGACGATTGCCGGCGTGCTCGCCATCAGGAAAGGTCTGTCATCGCCCATCGGCTCGCTGACCCAGATGGGCACGATTCGTCTCGGCAAGCGGACCGAGGGCCGCTCGCCGAAGATCAACGAGGTCGTGCCGCTCGTCGGACTCGACGACCTGGTGTTCGGCGGCTGGGACATTTTCGAGGAAGACTGCTACAGCGCCGCGAAAACGGCGGGTGTCATCGAGCAGTCGCTGCTCGAGAAGGTGCGTCCGGAGCTCGAGAAGATCCGGCCGTGGCCGGCGGTGTTCGATCAGCATTACGTCAAACGCCTCGACGGCCCGAACGTCAAGAAGGGCAAGAACAAGCGCGACCTCGCCGAACAGGTGATGGCCGACATCCAGAAATTCAAGAAGGACAACAACCTCGATCGCCTCGTGATGATCTGGTGCGGGAGCACGGAGATCTTCATGACCGAGAGCGAGGTGCACCAGTCGCTGTCGAACTTCGAGCGCGGCCTCGAGGAGAACGACCCGGCCATTCCGTCGAGCATGGTGTACGCCTACGCGGCCATTCGCGAAGGCATTCCGTACGCAAACGCGGCGCCCAACCTCTCCGCGGACATCCCGGCCCTTGTCGAGCTGGCGCAGCACACGAAGTCGCCGATTGCCGGCAAGGACATGAAGACGGGGCAGACGCTGATCAAGACGATCATCGCGCCCGGCCTCAAGGCGCGCCTCATCGGCGTGAACGGCTGGTACTCGACCAACATCCTCGGCAACCGCGACGGCGAGGTGCTGGACGATCCGGAGTCGTTCAAGACGAAGGAAGAGACGAAGAAGTCGTCGCTCGACTACATCTTCCAGCCGCATCTCTACCCCGAGCTGTACGGCGACCTCACGCACATGGTGCGGATCAACTACTATCCGCCCCGCGGCGACAACAAGGAAGGCTGGGACAACATCGACATCTTCGGCTGGCTCGGCTACAAGATGCAGCTGAAGATCAACTTCCTGTGCCGCGACAGCATTCTCGCCGCGCCGATCGTCCTCGACGTCGCGCTGTTCCTCGACCTGGCGAAGCGCGCGGGCATGAGCGGCATCCAGGAGTGGCTGTCGTTCTACTTCAAGGCGCCGGTGCACGCGCCGGGCCTCTACCCCGAACACGATCTGTTCATTCAGCTGATGAAGCTGAAGAACACGCTGCGGTATCTCAAAGGCGAAGAGCTGATCACGCATCTTGGCCGTGAGTACTACGACTAGCTACACACAGCCGGCCCTGATCGGCGGACTGGTCCTCGGCGTCCTGTCCGCCCTTCCCATCGTCTACTTCGGCAATTGCTGTTGTCTCTGGATCCTGAGCGGCGGCGCCGTCGCCGCCTACGTCCTGCAGTCGAATCAGAGCGACCCCGTCACGCCGGCGGACGGCGCGATGGCGGGTTTGCTCGCCGGCCTGGCCGGCGCGGTCATCCATTTCCTGGTGTCGATCCCGATCGACATCGTCGTCGGACCGTGGGAGCAGGCGTTCGGCCAGCGGCTGCTCGAGATGACGAACAACCCGCAGATGCAGGACGCGCTGCAGCGCAGTCTGGAGCAGAGCGCGCAGGGCGGCTTCGCGTTCCTCGTGGTGCGCCGCCTCGGCGTCCTGCTCGTCATGCTCGTGCTCGGCAGCGCGTTCTCGACGATTGGGGGCGTGCTCGGCGCGCTCATGTTCAGGAAATCGCCGACGCCGACCTCGGCTTGACGACGCCCGGCTGCACGCCCCTGCACGGGGCGGCAGACGTCCGCATATCTATCGCCACTCCTGCGTAAAACCGAAACACTGAGACGTGGACTGGGTGTCGCTCCCCCTCGCGCTCGTCTTCGCGGCGATAGCCGCGCAAACGCCGGCGCAGCCGCCGCGCGCGCCGCAGGGCGTGCCGCCGCCGCTGCCGCTGACGCAGCTCGACGAGCGGGCGACCTCCGCCGATCTCGACAACAAGACCTTCTCGCTGACGTTCGCGCAGCCGGTCGCGCTGCAGGACGTGCTGCTGCTGCTCGTCCGCGGCACGAGCCTCAGCATCGTCCCCGACCCGTCGATCAACGGGATGTTCATCGGCGAGCTGAAGAACGTCACGGTGCGGCAGGCGCTCGACTTGATCCTCCAGCCGTTCGGCCTCGACTTCACGGCCGACGGCGGGTTCATCCGCGTGTTCAAGCGGCAGCCGGAGACCCGCCTCTACGACGTCGGCGTCCTGGCGGCCGACCGCGTCGGCAGCACGAGCATCGGTGCCGATGCGGAAGGCGGCAGCTCGGCCCGCGTGACGACATCGACGAGGACGGACGTCTTCGCGGACATCGCCAAAGGCCTGCCGACGATCCTGTCCGACAAAGGGACGTTCAACGTGGATCGCAAGGCCGGACTCGTGCAGGTGACCGACTTCCGCGAGCGGCTCGATCGCGTGGGGGCGTACCTCGACGCGGTGCAGGACCGCGTGCAGCGCCAGGTGCAGATCGAGGCGCGCGTGCTCGAGGTGGAGCTGAACGACGAGAAAGCGACGGCACTCGACTGGACGGCGCTGCGGCAGACGCACGATCTGCAGAAAGTCCTGGCGGCCCTGGCGGCGCAGGGGAAGGTCTCGACGCTCGCGACGCCTCGGCTGTCCATGCTGAACAACGAGCCGGGACTCGTGAAAACCGACGCCATCACGCTCGCCGTGACGCCGCAGATTTCCGCGGACGCCGTCATCACGCTCGGTGTCAGCCCGATTCTGGCGAAGCCCGAAGCGCTCGCGGCCGACATGGTGGCGCGCGTCGCCGACGGCGAGACGATCGTCGTCGCCGGGCTCGGACGCGAGCGGGAGACGCGCGAGCGGAAGAACGTCGGCATTCGCGGGGGCTGGTTCGGCCGCGCGACCGTCGTGACGAGGAAACACGTGGAGCTCGTCGTCCTGTTGACGCCGAGAATCGTGCCGCTGCCGTGACGAACATGTACGAGCGCTACTACGCCCTTCGTGAGAAGCCGTTCAGCCTGACGCCGGATCCGAAGTTCCTGTACCGGAGCCCGTCGCACGCGAACGCGTTCGAGCTGCTGCAGTACGCCATCCGCCGCCGCGAGGGCTTCGTCGTCGTCACAGGCGACATCGGCACGGGCAAGACCACGCTCTGCCGCGCGCTGCTCGAGGACATCGATCGCAACACGTTCACGGCGCTCGTGCTCAATCCGTTCATGTCGGAGGAGGATCTGCTCAAGCGGATCCTGCAGGACTTCGGCGTCATCTCGCGCGAGGACGTCAAGCGCGGCCAGCTCGCGCACGTCACGAAGCAGGAGCTCGTTGACGCCCTGTACGAGTTCCTGCTCGGGCTGATTCCGCTGAAGGCGAGCGCCGTCCTCATCATCGA
Organism: uncultured Bifidobacteriaceae bacterium; assembly: GCA_964579765.1. Classification (GTDB taxonomy): domain Bacteria; phylum Acidobacteriota; class Vicinamibacteria; order Vicinamibacterales; family CAVVIG01; genus DATNBT01. The sequence goes on along the minus strand of CAZOIK010000011.1, from coordinate 1,571 downwards.
CGAGGCGCAGAACCTGCCGGTGTCGGTGCTCGAGCAGATCCGGATTCTCTCGAACCTCGAGACCGACAAGGAGAAGCTGCTGCAGATCATCCTGGTCGGGCAGCTCAACCTGGTGCCGCTGCTCAAGTCGCCCGACCTGCGCCAGCTCGATCAGCGCGTGTCGATCCGCTATCAGCTCGATCCGCTCGACCAGGAGGGCGTCGCGTCCTACATCGCGCACCGCCTCACGGTCGCGGGCGGGGGTGGCGCCGTGCGCTTCGCCACCAAGGCCGTGCGCAAAATCCACCGGCTCTCGGGCGGCATTCCACGCTTGATCAACCTGATCTGCGACCGCGCGCTGCTGGCCGGGTATGCCGCCCGGGCCGATCGCATTTCGGCCGAGATGATCGACGACGCGGTCGAGAGCCTCGATCTGCAGCAGGCGCCATCGTCGTCGTCGCGGCCGGGCTGGTTCGCGCGCCGCGCCGCGCTGGTGACCAGCGCGGCTGTCGTGCTGCTGGCGTGTGCGTCGGCGGTCGGCGTCAGTGCGTATCTCTACGATCGGTGGGGACGCGCGCCTGTTGCGCATGCGTCCGTCGCGCCCGTCGCTGCGCCACCGGCAACCGCGCCCGTGTCGGCCGTCGATCGGACGCTGCCGGCAAATGCGGCGTTCACGATTCTTGTCGGCGCGTATCCGCTCGACGATCCGCAGTCGGCCTCCGACGTCCGATCGACGACCGCCTGGCTCGAGCACGCCGGCCTGCGTGTCTACTACGCGCCCATCGCGTCGGCCTCCGGCGAGCGCTGGCAGCGTGTGCTCGCTGGCGCGTATGCCGACGACGCGGCCGCGCGCGCCGACGCCGAGCGGCTCCGGTCGGCTGAGCCGTCGCTCGATCCGCAGGTCGTCGCCGCGAACACTCCCGGCGGTCCGGGCGCGGCGCCGGCGGCGGCCGCCGCGGTGACAGGATCGAGTCAGCCTGATATGGTGGTCCGGCGGGCGGGAATGAATCCGTGAGCACGATCCTCGACGCGCTCAAGCGCCGCAATCCTCGCGACGACGACCACGACGGCGACGAGCCTTCGCACGCGGACTCGAACTCCGAGTCCGTGCTCGCGACGCTCGGCTACGCGCGGAAGCGTCCGCGCCATTCGGGGCTGCCGCTGAAGATGCTGTTGCTGTACGGCGCGGCGGCCGTGGCGATCGGCTTCGTCGGACTCTCGCTGCTCATTGCGTTCTTCGCGCCGCCCGAGGCTTCGCGCCCTGCTCCGGCGACCCGTACCGCGCGGCGTGTCGTGCCGTCCGCACCGTCGCGCGGTACGCCTCCGCCGCCGTCTGCACCGTCTCCTCCGTCGTCGGCGCCGTTCGCTGCGCCGCGCTCGGCCTCGCCGCCGCCGCCGTCGCCTGCGCCTGAGGCGCCGACGTCAGTCACTCCGCGGCTTGATCTGGCGCCGAAAACCGTTTCGCCACCGCCGGCGCCGGCCGTCGCGCGCAGCACACCGCCGCCAGACGTCGTGCCTCCGCGCGAGCCTGAGAGCCGGCCCGCACTTGAAACGCCGTCGCGGACGACCGCGCCGCCGCCGTCAGTCGCACC
>CAZOIK010000010.1:0-4837 GCA_964579765.1 uncultured Bifidobacteriaceae bacterium | reverse complement strand
CCGGTCGTCAACATCGATTTGTCGTACCGTCCGCCTTCAGGCGGACGTCCGGCTGAAGCCGGACGCTACGAGGCCGGCTCACGCCGGGCCCCCACATCGGCCACAATCACCGGCGTACACCATCGCCCGGCGCAGGACGCCAGGCGCGACACGCGCCGCCGACGACGCGCAGGCCACCGCCGCAGGCGAGGCAACGAGCGCGCGCACGGCACGGTTGAAGCGCAACTTCGCCGCGAACTCGTCGCGTCGCGCCTGCGCCAGGCGTGCGTGGACGCCGTCCCATCCGTGTGTCAGCGCGTCGCGCGCCGCCGCGGCGGTCAACTCGGCGCCGCGAATCGCGAAGCGCAGGCCGTCGCCGGTCATCGGATCGATGAAGCCGGCGGCATCGCCCGCAAGCAGCAGGCCGTCAACGCCCGTCTCGCTCACGTCCACGGCCAGCGGACCCAGCACAACCGGCGGCGTCGCGATGCGCGCGCCCGCGAATCGCTCCCGTAGCATCGGATCGCGCGCCAGCGTGTCGGCGACAAACTGACGAGGATTCCCGATGGCCGCGTCTCCAGGCGTCCAGGGCGTGACAACGCAGACGTTCGTCAGACCGCCGGGCACGGGCGCAATGCCGATGTAGCGGCCGGCGCGGACGTGCATTTCGCCGAACCGGTCCGGCGTCGCCCCCCGCCCGGCATCATCTATATATGCGCCGATCGCCCACCGCCGAGGTATGCGCGGATGAGCTGCCAGCCCGAGGCCGAAGGCGAGCGTCGATCGCCGCCCGTCAGCCGCGATCGTGACGGCCGCGCGCCACGCGCGTCCGTTCGCCAGGCTCACCCCGGTCACCCGTCCCGACTCGACGAGCGCTCCGCGCACGGCGACACCCGGCTCGAACTGAACGCCGGCCGCCGTCGCGTCCTCGACGAGCATCCAGTCGAAGTGGCGGCGCAGCAGCGCGCTACCGACGACGCCCGCGGGATAGCGTCCTTCGACGACGACGCCGCGCGCGCCGCTCACGCGCATGCCCTCGATCGGCGAACCGCACGTGTCGATGCGTGCGGCCAGACGCAGCCGCGTCAGCACGGCCAGCGTGCCCGGGTTGACGGTATCGCCACAGAGCTTGTCGCGCGGGAACACGGCGCGATCGACGAGCCGCACGCGCGCACCGGCGCGCGCGAGCAGCGTCGCCGCCACCGCGCCGGCCGGTCCGGCGCCGACGACCAGCACGTCCACGTCGGGACATCTGGCGATTCGGCGATCTGATGATGTGCGCTCGTTCACGCGATCACCCAATCACCACGTCACCAACTGATTCCAGTCACGATCACGCCCGTCCGATGACCAGAGCGCTGTTTTTCGATCCGAAGCCGAGGCAGTTGCAGAGCGCGGCTTCGACGTCGGCCGGCCGGCCGACGTTCGGCACGAAGTCGAGATCGCACGCGGGATCGGGATCGCGCAGGTTGATCGTCGGCGGCAGGAAGCCGCGCGCCATCGCGAGCGCCGCCGTCGCCACGCCCGAGGCGCCGCTCGCGCCCTGCGGATGGCCGATCATCGACTTCACGGACGAGCCGGCCAGCCGATCGGCCGCCTTGCCGAACACCTGGCGCACGCAGCGCGACTCGACGGCGTCGTTCAGCAGCGTGGACGTGCCGTGGAAGTTGACGTACCCGATCGACTCGATCGGCCGGCCCGATCGCTCGATGGCCGTCGAAATCGCCCGCACGATCTCCTCGCCGTTGGGCGCCATCTGCACGCGGTGATAGGCGTCGCAGGTGGAGGCGTAGCCGTCAATCGACGCATAAACGGTGGCGCCGCGCGCGCGGGCGCGATCCTCGCGCTCGAGCACGAGCATCCACGCGCCCTCGCCCAGCACGAACCCGTCGCGGCCGCGATCGAAGGGACGCGAGGCTTCCGCCGGCGCGTCGTTGTAGGCCATCGACACGACCTTCATCCGCGAGAAGCCGAACATCATCCCCGGCGTCACGCACGCGTCGGTGCCGCCCGACAGCAGCACGTCGGCCTCGCCCGACCGGATCATCGCCGCGGCATAGCCGATGGCGTCCGTCGAGCTCGTGCAGCCGCACGACAGCACGTGGCTGATGCCGTGCAGCCGCAGCGAGATCGAAATCTCGCTCGACACCATGCCGACAATCGAAATCGGAATCGCATACGGCGTCACCTTGCGGCCGCGCTCGACGAAGAAGTCGTAGTACTGCCGCTCGCCCACGTCGATGCCGCCGCCGCCGCTGCCTACGATGACGCCCGCGCCGGGCTCGGCGACACGCAGGCCCGCGTCGCGCCACGCCTCGCGCGCGGCGATGACGCCAATCAGCGCGGCGCGCGAGTAGCGTTTGGGATCGGCGCGATACTCCGGATCCCACACGTCGTCGCCGTCGATCGGCGGCACGTCGTCGATCGTGACGCCGGCGACGGGCGCGGCGACGCGGCAGCCGAACGTGGACGCGTCGAACTCGCTGATCGCCCGCGTCCCGCTGCACCCGGCGCGGATGGCGTTCCAGAACCGTTCGCGGCCGACGCCGAACGGCGACACGACACCGATGCCCGTGACGACGACGCGTGGCGTGCCGGAGTGGCGCATGCTCAGGTCCTACAATAGTCGAGCGACTGACGCGATGACGAGATGACCCGATGCCCAAATTCACGTCTGTAGTCGTCTGGGCCGGCGGCGCACTGTTCGTCGCGGCACTGGCCTTCTGCGGCTACTCGTACGTCGTCACCTGGGGACAAACCCCGAGTTTCGACGGTCCGGCGATCGTCCTCGACACGGTCCTCTTCAGCATATTCGCGCTGCATCACAGCCTCTTCGCCCGCGACGCCGTGAAGGCGCAGGTGGCTCGCTGGCTGCGCGAACCGCTGCTGCGCTCGACGTACGTGTGGATCGCCAGCGCGCTGCTGATCGCCGTCTGCGCGGCCTGGCGTCCCGTGGGCGGCGAGGTGTTCCGTCACGCGGGCCTGCTCGCCCTCGCGCACGGTGTGGCGCAGGCCGCCGGCGTGGTGATCATCGCGCAGGCGGTCCGCCGCATCGACGCCCTGGAGTTGGCCGGCATTCACCCGCATTCCGAGGGCGAGCCATTGCAAATCGGCGGCCCATATCGGTGGGTGCGCCATCCGATCTACTCGGGCTGGCTGCTGCTGACGTTCGGCGCCGCCCACATGACCGGCGATCGGCTGGCCTTCGCGGTGATTTCGACGTCCTATCTGCTGATCGCGATGCCGTTCGAGGAACGCGCGCTGCGGGCGAGCTTCGGCATCCGATACGCCGAGTATCAGCAGCTGGTGCGATATCGACTCGTACCTTACGTGTACTGAAAGCCGTTACGGTCAGCGGTTGAATCTCGAGTCTTCGTCGTCCTCGGCCGCGGTGCCGGCCGCACCGGCTGGCGCGCCCTGCTGCAGGAACACCATCGAGTGCTGTGACGGGATGTCGAACTTCGTGCGACACGTCTTGCAGACGACGTTGTCGTCGATGCGGATCATGTAGTCGCGCAGCTTGGCGAACAGCGCGCGGTCGCGCTCGTCGGCGCCCGGCGGCAGCCGATCCTTGCGCGTGCGCACGACCCAGCGCAGCTGATACTCGTTCTGCCGGCGGCAGCGCGGACACGACAGCGTTTCGGTCCGTGTCTCGTTCCGGTTGTTGAAGAAGTCCCGCTCGTCGAGCGCCATGCGGCGATCATAGCGGCAATTGCGCTTAAAATGGCCGCGTGCCCGGACGCATGAGGTATGGCGCCGTCCTCGCCGCCGTCCTGCTCCTCCTGGCCGCACCCGGGGGCGCGCAGGGGCCCGAGGCGTGCGCGGTGGGCGCCGAGGGCTGCGGGTCGCTTACCGGGCACGTCCGGCTGACCGCCAGAGTGAAGGCGCCGCTGCCGGCCAACGCGTATCCGTCGCGATCCATCGGCCGGCACGACCCGCCCCCGATGCCGGAAATCCGGAACGTCGTCGTCTATCTGAAAGACCCGCGGTTCCACGGCGCGCTGCCCGTCTCGCGCGTGGAGCTGCACCAGCAGAACGAGACGTTCGTGCCGCACGTGCTCGCGATCACCAGGGGATCGTCGGTCGATTTTCCCCAACGACGATCCGTTCTTCCACAACGTGTTCTCGCTGGGGATTCGAGGGCGAGTATGCCGTCCGCTACACGAAGATCACCGGCGAAGTGATCCACGACACGTTCACGATGCCAACCGGCAATGTCGGCGCCGTCGAGTGGTTCGTGCAGGCGACCCAGACGCTGTCGCCGCGCTGGTACGTCGCCGGCCCGCACGAAGGTACGGCGGCGCCCGTCGTCGGCCTCGGCGCCCTGTTCGGCGCGCAGCCCGACCTGCTCGCGAAAGAGTTGACCGCCGCCTACCGCGTCAGCCGCGACGTCCTCGTCAAGACGAGCTACTACACGCGCCTGTCATACGGCCGAACCGACTGGGATCATCAGGCCGCCGCCGTGCAGGCGGTCTGGGATCATCGGTGGTGGTGACGGAGACGGCGGGAGAGAGCAGATAGGGTGCTGGGTGGATCCTGCAAGGTGCTGGCGCGATCCTACAGGGCGCGCTGGGCGCAGCCCCCTATCTGAACGCACTGAGCACCTTGTCTGATCACGCGTCGATCGTCTTCTACATCTCGTCGCACGGCTTCGGCCATGCCTCGCGCAGCATCGAGCTGATGCGAGCGCTCACCGGCATCCAGCCCGGACTTCGGCTGACGGTGAAGACGGCCGCTCCGCAGTGGATGTTCGACCGGCTGCCCGGCGTGTCGTACGAGCGGCTCGAGTGCGACACGGGGATGGCGCAGCTCGACAGCCTGACGATCGATCTCGCGGCGTCCGTGCGCCGCGCGGCGG
>CAZOIK010000009.1:0-5927 GCA_964579765.1 uncultured Bifidobacteriaceae bacterium | reverse complement strand
CGACCTACGCGACCCGCGCGCCGTTTCACGCCGACGGCGGCAAGGCCAACACGAGCAAGCGGGTGAAGTTCCAGCTGCGGCCCGATCCGCTGGCAAAGTAGTCGCGGGCCCGAACGGCCCACGCCGCACACGCGTGCTCCATCCGCAGGGCGGCCCTTTCAGGGCCGTCTTACTTCTTCCTCGCGATCGACCTGATGTAGCGGACCACTTCTTTGATCTCGTCGTCCTTGAGCTTGTCTTTGAACGGCACCATGTTGAAGTCGGGGCCGATGCCGTTCTTGACGTTCTGAAAGATCTGCTCGTCGGTCGATCCGTGATCCCACTGGTCGTCCACGAGGCTCGGCGCCGCGGGGATGAGATCGTTGCCGGGGCCGCCTTCTCCGGTCCGGCCGTGGCACGAAGCGCAGTTCCGCAGGTAGAGCTGCTGGCCGGCCGCCGTCGATTCGGCCGTGGCCGGCGGCGGCGTTTTGTCCTGCGCCGCGGCGCCGAGCCCGGTGACGAGCGCGCACGCGAAGAGGCCGACGACAACGACAGAGACGCGACGTACGGTCATGCGGGCAGTCTACTTGCGGTCGTCTCCGAAGTCACGCCGGCGGCGCCAGCCGTTGACAATCACGCCCGGATAGTTTGAACTCAAAACATATGCGGTCCGGGCTGCCTCCCTGGCTGTCGCACGTCGTGCTGTCGGCGATCGCGCTCGGCGGCGCGTACCTGGCGGGGCTGACAGTCAAATGGACCGTCGGCCGCCGGCTGACGACGCTCGCCGCGAAGACGCGAGGGCCGTGGGACGACATCCTCGCCACGGCGGTGGTCAGGCGCCTGCCGTTCTGGAGCGCGCTCGCCGGCGCCTATGTCGCGCTCGGCGTGTGGGCGCTGCCCCCGCGCGTGGACGCGGTCATCGACAAGGGGATCTTCGTCCTCGCCGCCGCCTCGCTGACCTTCTGCGCCGTCGCAATCGTCGCGGGGCTGACGGGCCGGTACGGCCCGGCGCTCGGGCACGCGATGCCGATCACCAGCCTGACTCGGACGATCGCCAGCGGCGTCGTCTTCACGATCGGCGTGCTGATCGTGCTGAACGGGCTCGGCGTGTCGGTCACCCCGATTCTGACGGCGCTCGGGGTCGGCGGCCTGGCCGTGGCGCTGGCGCTGCAGGACACGCTGTCGAACTTCTTCGCGGGCATCTACGTGACGCTCGCCGGGCAGATCCGTGTCGGCGACTACATCAGGCTCGACGCGGAGCACGAGGGCTACGTCGCCGACATCGGCTGGCGTTCGACGCGCATCCGGATGCTGCCGAACAACCTCGTGCTCGTGCCGAACGCCAAGCTCGGACAGGCGATCGTCACGAACTTCTACCTGCCGGACAAGGCGCTCGCGGTGCTCGTGGAGGTCGGCGTCGATTACGCCAGCGACCTCGACGTCGTCGAGCGCGTGACGACCGAGGTCGCGCGCGACACCCTGGCCGGCGTGGAGGGCGCCGACGCGACGTTCGACCCGTTCATCCGGTATCACACGTTCGGCGAGTCGAGCATCGACTTCACGGTCATCCTGCGGGCGCGCGAATACACCGACCAGTACCTGCTGAAGCACGAGTTCATCAAGCGGCTCCACCGGCGCTACGGGAGCGAGGGCATCTCGATTCCGTTCCCGATCAGGACGATCGTGCAGCGCGAGGTCGCACCGGAAGGGGTGGGGGTCGGCGGGCCCACACGCCTCTAGCGCTATAATCCGCGCGGTGCGCGGGGTCCTTTCCTTCGTGTTCGCGCTCGTCGCCGTCGCCGTCATCGGGGCGCAGGCGCCGGCCGATGCCCGTCTCCAGGCGGAGCTGAAGCAGCTGTTTCCGGGCGCGACCGCGTTCTCACCCAAAGGCGGCGACCCGCCGCACTTCAAGGCGTTCAACGGCCAGACGCTGCTCGGCCTCGCGTTCTGGACGACGGAGCTCCAGCCGCTCGAGCGCGGCTACGACGGGCCGATCAAGATCCTCGTCGGCATGGACACGAAGGGTCTCCTCACCGGGGTCATCGTCGTCGAGCATCACGAGCCGTATGGCAATTTCTCCGTGGACACGGCCGGCTTCGCCGCGCAGTTCCGCGGCAAGAACATCCGCGACGCGTTCAAGGTCGGCGTGGACGTGGACGCGATCTCGCGCGCCACGATCAGCGTCACGAGCGCGTCGCGCGCCATCCGCAACAGCGCGCGTCTCGCCGCGCGCCGTCTCCTCACCGCCCCGCCTTCGCAATGACGCGCGTCGCGGCCGCGTTCGCACTCGCCGTCGCGTGCGCGTGCCTGCTCGTGCGCGCCGTCCCGCTGCAGGCGCAGGCGCCTGCGGCCGGAGGCACGCAGTGGCAGTTCAACGACGACGACGATCAGACGCCGACGTTCGCGGAGACCGCGAAGACGCAGATCGTGGACCTCGCCGTGTTCGCCGGCTTCACCGCGCTCGCGCTCGTCAGCTTCTTCCGCAAGGACAAGCGGCTCAAATACGTCACGCTCGTCGCGTGCGTGCTGCTGCTCGGCTTCTGGAAGAGCCAGCTCATCACCGTCGTGAACATCTTCGGCCTGATCAGCCTCGATCTCCCGATCTTCCGCTACAGCCTCGCGTGGTATCTGCTCGCCACGTTCACCGTGGTGTCCACCGTGCTCTGGGGACGGCTCTATTGCGGCCGCATGTGCGCGTTCGGCGCGCTGACGCAGCTGATGGACGCGGCGCTTCCGGCCTCGTGGCGCCGCGAGCCGCCCGCCTGGCTCGAGCGGCGCGCGTCGTTCGTCAAGTACGGCGTGCTCGCGGCGGCGATCCTCTACTTCCTCGTCACGCGCGACCGGTTGATCTACCGCTACATCGAGCCGTTCTGGATGTTCGGCTTCCACGGATCGGCCGTCATGTGGACGCTGCTGGCCGTCCTGCTCGTCGCGACGGTCTTCGTGCGGAACGTCTACTGCCGGTTCCTGTGTCCGGTCGGCGCGGCGCTCGGCGTCGTCTCGAGCGTGACGACGGTGTTCTCAATCAAGCGCTGGAAGGAATGCACCAGCTGCAAGATCTGTGAGAAGGCGTGCGAGTGGGGCGCCATTCAGGGACCGAGGATCGTCAAGCGCGAGTGCGTGCGGTGCGACGACTGCGAGCGGCTGTATGCGGACACGAAGAAGTGTCCGCACTGGATCATCCTGCTGAAGGATCTGAAGAAGGCGCGGCCGGCCGTGGCCACGCCTTCGAACTAGGGCGCGACGAACGCCGACTACTGCGGTCCGGCGCCGCCGGTGATCCCGCCGAACGGATTGCCGCCGGGCGGAATGGGCGTGCCGCCGATGCCGAGCCCGTCCTGCACCGGACGCCGCGGGCGGATGATGCCCTTCTTGGCGTCCTCCGCGAGCCTGCGATCCTCCGCGCGTTCGGCGCCGAGCGACTGGAACAACGCCATGTTTCCTTCGTGGCACGTGTACGGCAGGATGCGGTTGCCGTCGAGCGGCGTCAGCGGCATCGACATCGTCCACGGCCGCTCGTAGGTCTGCGGATCGTCGATCGTCACCTGATACTGGACGATGTCCTTCGCGACGCGCTTGAAGCGTTCGACGAGCTTCAGCTGCGTGCTGGTACGGTTGCCGTTGCCGTTCAAGCCGATCGCCGTCTTGTCCGTGAAGTTCGTCGTCTCCACGACGAGCTCGTCGCCTTCCCAGTGGCCGACCGAGTCGCCGAGGTACTGCCGGATCTTCGGGTTGATGTGCGGACGCCCGTCGGTCGGGATGATGCGCGTGTCGTGAATCATCTCGTACGTGATCGTCACGTAGCCGGGCGACTGGTTGATTTCCGCGCCGTTGCCGTAGATGACGCGCAGCGTCGATCCGAGAATGCCGCGCGTGATGCAGCGCTCGTACAGCGAGAAATCCGTCGTCCAGTCGAGCGGGCCGTTGCCGTAGGTGCCGCGCGGCATCGGGCGCTGAAGCGCGGAAGCCGTATACGCGGGTTCGCGGCCGTCCGGCGGATCGACGATCAACGAGGTCTGCGCGAACGCGCGATGCGCGTAGTCGAACCGGAACGCGCCGACCGCGTCGTCGCGCTGCTCGACGCCGCGTTCGATCTGCTTCTCGCGTTTCGCGAATTCGTCCGGCGTCAGGTAGAGATGGTCGCCGTACTGCTGCGGCCGCGACATGGGAATATTCGCGGTGTCGTCGGTGGTCCAGACACCGATCAGATCCGGCTCGCCCCACGGCAGCTTCGGCGTCTTATAGGGGACTTTCGGCGGCTGACCCCCATATGCGGTGATCACAAGGGGCGGCGCGCTCGCCGTCCTGGTCTGCATGACCGCGTGTGAGGACATGAGCGCCCAGGCGCCCGCCAGCGTCGCGACCGTGCCCGCGGAACTCAGCAGCCGACCTCTCAGCCTTGTCATGTCGCGCCCCCTTCTCTACCAGATCTTAGGGGCACGCTACGGGCTGTCAAGGCAGCCTCAAATGCGCTATCGTTCGTCAGTTTTGGGAGGGCATATGCGTTTTGCAAAGATGACGACCCGGGCAGCGCTCGCAGGCGGTCTCACCCTCGCACTCGTCTTCGCGGCTTCCGCGATGCGCAGGCCAGCGGCCGCGACGGCGACCGCAGACTTCGCCAGCGGCAGCGCCGGACTCAAGTCGGCCGGCGCGCTCGCGTTCGGTCCCGACGGCGTGCTGTTTGTCGGCGACTCGATCGGCGGCGCGGTGGCGGCCATCGACACGGGCGATCGCACGGCGCCCGCGGAGGCGGCGCACGTGGACGTCCAGGGCATCGACGAGAAGCTCGCGGCCATGGTCGGCGTGATGCCGGCCGACATCCTGATCAACGACGTCGCGGTCAACCCGATTTCGAGGAACGTCTACGTGTCGGCGGCGCGCGGCCGCGGACCTGACGCGGCGCCGCTGCTCGTCCGCGTCGATGCCGCAGGCGCGCTGACGCTCGTGCCGCTCGACAACGTCAAGCACGAGACGGTGAGCCTGGCCGACGCGCCGGCGGCGAACGGCTCGGGACGGCAGAATCCGCGGACGCAGACGATCACCGACATGCAGTACGTGAACGGCAACGTGATGGTCGCCGGCATGTCGAACGAAGAGTGGTCGTCGGCGCTGCGCTCGATTCCGTATCCGTTCACGGCCGCGAACAAGGGCACGCAGCTGCAGATCTGGCACGCGTCGCACGGCCGCTACGAGACGGAGGCGCCGGTCCGCACCTTCGTGCCGTACACGATCGACGGCCAGCAGTACGTGCTCGCCGCCTATACCTGCACGCCGCTCGTGAAGATTCCCGTCAGCCAGCTGCGGCCGGGCGCGCAGGTCAAGGGCGTCACGATTTCGGATCTCGGGTCGGGCAACCAGCCGCTCGACATGGTGCCGTACAAGAAAGACGGCCACGAGTTCATCCTCGTCGCGAACTCCTCGTTCGGCGTCGTCAAGCTGCACGCGGACCACCTCGGTCAGTACAAGCCGATCGACTCGCCGACAGTGGTGGACGTCGCCGGCGCGCCGTACGACAAGATCACGTCGGTGAAGAACGTCCGTCACCTGGCGCAGTTCGACACGTCGCACGCGCTCGTGCTGACCTCGGCGGGCGGCGGCGGGTTCGGACCGGCCGTCGGGCCGATGAGCCTGCAGACGATCGCGCTGCCGTAGGCGGGCCTCAAGGCCCGCACTACAATGCGGCGGTCAGATGTGGTGCAGGCCGTCAGGCCTGCGATCGACATGGTTCGAATCACCTGCCTCGCGGTCATCCTCGCTCTGGGGATGACCGCGGCGGCGCAATCCATCTCCGTTCAACTCGACGGGAATGTCTTCAGGGTCGTTGGCTGGACACCGCCGGCATCCGCGCCTCGCGCCGGATGGCAGTCCGTGCTCGTCGTGTACGCCGGCGCGGGCGACGTGCCGCCGCTCGCGGGTTCCTACCGGGTTGAAAACGGATCGCTCGTCTT
>CAZOIK010000008.1:0-13075 GCA_964579765.1 uncultured Bifidobacteriaceae bacterium | reverse complement strand
GTGCTGCTCTACGGCCTGATTTGGGAGGCCGACTAGCCATGACGCACACGCTGACGATCTTCTTTCGCGGCGCGACGGTGATGGGCTGCGCGATGGCGGCGTTGTACTTCTTCCGGTTCTGGCGCCAGTCGCTCGATCGATTCTTCCTGCTGTTCGCGTCCGCGTTCGTGATCTTCTGCGTGGACTACAGCATTCTCGGGCTCGTCGGCCCCGCCACGGAATGGCGCGTGTACATCTTCGGCTTCCGGCTGATCGCCTTCGCGCTGATCCTCGCGGCCATCGGGCTGAAGAACCGTCAGGCGTGACCGTCTTCACGATCGGACACTCGGATCGGCCCATCGACGTCTTCGTCCGCCTGCTCCGGGCCAACGGCGTCACGCGCCTCGTGGACATCCGCAAGATGCCCGCCTCGCGGCACAACCCGCAGTTCGAGCAGACGCGTCTTCACGACGCGCTCGACGCCGCCGGCATCACGTACCGCCACGAGCCCCGGCTCGGCGGCCTCCGGCGTTCCGCGAAGGACTCGCCGAACACGGGGTGGAAGAACACCTCGTTTCGCGCCTACGCCGACTACATGGCCACGCCCGATTTCGCGCAGGCGCTCGCGACGCTCATCGAGGAGGCACGGCACGACGTCACGGCCGTCATGTGCGCGGAAGCCGTCTGGTGGCGGTGTCACCGGATGCTCGTCGCCGACGCGCTCACCGAGGCCGGCGTGCAGGTCCGTCACGTCATGAGCGACGCGCCGCCGTCCCCGCACCGGCCGACGCCCTTCCTGCGCGTCCGCGACGGCGTCCTCACCTATCCGCCTCCCGGGTAAACCATTTTCGCGTCGCGGCGTCTAAACATCGACGCAATGCGGCGGCTGGCGACGACGATCGTGTGCACGGCGCTGCTGGGGCTGCCCCCAGCGGCACGGGCCGCGCAGTCCACGCCGCAACTCGTCGTCACGGTCGTCGATCCGACCGGGCAGGCCGTGCCCGGCGCGACGGTCACGGTCGAGCAGGAGGGCGCCGCGCCGCGCGTGCTCACGACGGACGGCGACGGCCGGGCGAGCGCGGCGGCGTTGCGCGCGGGCACGTATCGGGTGTCGGCGACGCTCGAGGGCTTCACCGAGGCGCCGCCGGCGACCGTCCGGATCGGCGCGCAGCCGGCGCGCGTCACGCTGCGCCTGGGGCTTCCGCGCGTCAGCGACACGGTGACCGTCTCCGGCGGCGCCGAGCGGCCGGCGACGGAGACGACGGTGCAGGCCAACGTGCTGCCACCCGACGCCGCGGCGGACGATCAGATCCTGCAGGACACGATCGACGCGCTCGCCGGCGCCGGCAACGTCGTGCGGGTGGACGGCCTGCAGTCGGGCGGGCTCCCCCCGGCCTCGACGATTCAGCAGATCCGCATCCGGCAGAACTCGTTCGACGCCGAATACCACGAGGCGACGCCCGCGTTTGTCGAGATCGTCACGAGCGCGAAACCGCAGCCGTGGCACATGTCGGTGACGACGTGGGACCGTCCCGAGGCCGCGCAGGCGCGCAACGCCTTTGCCGTCGGCGCGCCGGCGTCGCAGCGCGGCGGCCTCAACTTCAACGGCACGGGCAACATCCACAACCGCGCGAGCGTCAGCTTCTTCGGCAACTACAACAAGGGGAAAGAAGATCAGCCGATCTACGCGCAGACGCCGTCGGGCCCCGTGCGCGGGCTGGTGGACAACGCCAATCACTACGCGTTCGGCACGCTGCGCATCGGCCTCGACAACTGGCGCCACAACGATCTGCGCGTCGAGAGCGACTACCAGAGCTTCGAGACGCTGAACGTCGGCGCCGGCGGCTTCAACCTGCCCGAGCGCGGCTTCACGCGCGGCCAGACGATGGTCCGGGCGCGCGCGTTCTGGACGAAGCCGCTGCGCAAGGGCGGCAGCCAGATTCTCCGCGTCCAGGCGCAGCGGCGCTCGGAGTCGGACACGCCCGCGAGCACCGCGCCCGCCGTCGTCGTGCTCAACGCGTTTTCGTCCGGCGGCGCGCAGTATCAGGGCCAGCGCGTGGACACGCAGCTCGAGGCGTCCGACACGCTGACGCTTCCCGTCGGGACGAAACAGGTGTGGCGCGGCGGCGCGATCCTCTGGCACGGCGGCGTGGACTCGTCCATCACGACGAACGCCGGCGGCACGTTCACCTTCTCGTCGCTCGACGCCTATCTTGCCGGCACGCCGATGACGTACACGCAGCGGCTCGGCGCCGGCGTCTGCTGCTTCGGCGTCACCCAGCTGAGCCTCTGGACGCAGGACGACATCGCCCTCTCGAAAACCTGGGCGCTGTCACTCGGGCTGCGCCAGGAGTCCGAAACGCACATGGCGCGGACGACGAACCTCGGGCCGCGCGGACAGATCGACTGGTCGCCGGCGCGCGTGCCGCACACGACCTTCCATGCCGGTGGCGGCGTGTTCTACGGCTGGCTGCTGCCGAACGACGTCGAGCAGACGGTGCGCGTGGACGGCGTGCACCAGCAGGATCTGCTCGTCGTCAACCCGGGCTATCCGGATCCGTCGGCAGGGGCCGGCGCGGTGCCGCTTCCCTCGGGCCGCTACTCGCTCTCGCCGGATCTCACGCTCCCGCGCGTCGTCCGCGCGTCGATCGGCCTCGATCACACGCGCGGCGCGTTCACGTTCCACGCCGACGTCGCGCGCCAGGACGGCGCGCAGTACCGCGGCCGCAACCTGAACGCGCCCGACCCGGCGAGCCTCCGTCCCGATCCGCAGTTCGGCAACATCGTCGAGGTCGAGTCGTCCGGGCGTACGCAGCTCAACGCGCTGACGACGAGCGTGACGTATTCGAACCAGAAGCGCGGGACGTTTCTGCGGCTGAACTACACGTTCGCGCACGCGAACGACGACACGGACGGCGCGTTCTTCCTGCCCGTCGATCCGCTGCGGCCCGACGCCGAGTGGGGCCCGTCCAGCGCCGACGCGCACCATCGCATCTCGGGCAACTTCTCGCAGCCGTTCTTCCACCGCCGCATCACGGCGGTCACCTACTGGCAGTTCGCCTCGGCGCTGCCGTACACGATCACGACCGGCATCGACGCGAACGGGGACGGCGTCTTCAACGAGCGACCGATCGGCGTCGATCGCAACGCCGCGCGCGGCTTCGCGCAGTTCTACCAGGGCGCGCACGTCGGCTGGAATCTGCCTGAGCCGGTCGCGCCGCCCGGCACGCAGCCGGCTCATCGCATGCAGATCTGGGTCGAGGCCGACAACGTCTGGAACCGCGTCAACCGCACCGTCGTCAGCGGCGTGCTGACGTCCCCGTACTTCGGTCAGGCGATCGCCGCCAGCCAGCCGCGGCGGCTCTACTTCGGCATCTCAGCGACGCTGTAGACCCTACGACGGCGAGATCGACCGGGCGTCGCTCCGCAATATCCCGTACGCCAGGTCAGCGCACCGCGGCTCGGCCCTCAACCGCCTGTCACGTCGAACCCGTCTGCCGTGATCGGCAGGGCATCCTGCTTGCACCGCCCACCCGCGGGAACGAATTCATGTCGCACCTCTTTCGAACGCTTGCTGTCATCGCGGCCGCCGTCTCACTGCCCATCGTGCTCTCCGGAACACAGGATTCCCTGCCGCCGGTCACGTTCCACTCCGGCGTCGATCTCGTCGCCGTCACCGCAACGGTGCAGGCGCACGACGGCTCGTTCGTCACCGGCCTCGGCGCGGCCGACTTCCACGTGCTCGAGAACGGCATTCCGCAGACCATTTCGTTCTTCGGCGCGTCCAATGTGCCGGTTGACCTGCTGCTGCTCCTCGACAACAGCGGCAGCATGACGGAGCGGCTCCCGGGCGTGCAGCACGCCTCGGACATCCTCATCGACGCGCTCGACCCGCACGATCGCGTCGGCGCCGTGACGTTCGGCGGCGCGATCCGCGAGCGCATCGCGCTCACGACCGATCACGACGGGGTCAAGGACGCGATCGCGCGCATGCGGACGGCCGGCGCCACGCCGCTGTACGACGCGGTCTACGTCGCGCTGCGCACGCTCGGCCGAGAGACCGATCAGATCCGCCGCCGCGCCATGGTCGTGCTGTCGGACGGCGACGACACCGCCAGCCTGATGTCGTACGACGCCGTGCGCGACCTCGCGCACGAGTCCGGCATCGCCATCTACACCGTCTCGCTCCGCATGGCCCCGGTCGCCAGCACGACAAAGACGATGGAGGCCGACTACGAAATGCGGGCGCTCGCGACCGACACGGGCGCGCAGTATCTCGTCGCGACCGCGGATCGGAATCTCGACGACGTCTATCGATCGATCGCGCGCGAGCTCGCGCACCAGTACTCCATCGGCTACGTGCCGGCCGTGCCTCCGGCCCGTCACCACTTCATGCCGATCTCGGTGCTCGTCCCCGGCCGCAACGTCATCGTCCGGGCGAGACGCGGATACATGGTCGAGCACTGACCGTACCGCCTGCCTCTCGCACGCCTCACGCCCGCGTGGCCCGGAACTATGGAAGACGACATCCTGCGCGAGCGCGGCGCGGGGCGGACCGACGTCCGCTTCATGAGGACGTTCGCGATCGGCAGGACGACCAGCCGGCCGACGCGCGTGATCGCGCGTCGCGCGCTATTCGCGCCGCCAGAACACGGTCGCCAGCGCCACGGCGAGCAGGACGAGGACACCGAGGACGATCGCACCGTCAGTGGACATCCGCGCGTCTAATCAGTCAAGTAGTCGGGTGAGGATGCGGACGAGGGCGCGCTGCTCGCGCAGCGACAGCCGCCCGAGAATCGGCGGGGGCACCGCGATCCGCTCGAGGAGCAGCGACCGCACGCGGGAGCCGGCCGCCGTGAGCTGCAGCACCTTGCTGCGGCGATCGAGCGCCGAGGCCTGACGGCGGACGAGGCCGCGCGACTCGAGGCGGTCCACCAGCCCGGTCACGTTCGACGCGTCGCACGCCAGCGTCTCGGCCAGCCGTCCCAGCGGCACCGCCCGGCCGGGCTCCATCAGATGCAGCAGGTGGCACTGCGCCGGCGAGAGCTCGAGCTCGGCCGCGAGCGAGGGCAGGTGCGCGCGCTGCGCGAAGAAGAACCGCACCAGCAGCTGCCAGGCGTCGCCCGCGTCGCGTGGAGTCCGCTTCATTGACCTCTATCATAATTGAGTCGCTATATATTTGACACCATCAACTAATAAGCGTAAGGTGGCCGTATGACATCCCTCAGGCTCGTTCCCATCGACGACCTCGTCGTGTTCCCCGGCATGCCGGTCGAGGTGTCGCTCGACCTCGGCACCGACACGCGCGTGCTGCTGATGCCCCGGTGCCACAACGTCTACGCGAAAATCGGCGTCGTCGCCGACGTGACCGGCCGCCCGCGCAAGGGCCGGCGCGCCGCGGTCGAGCTGATCGCGCTGCACCGCGGCATCCCCGGGGCCGCGCGCACGGACGCCGACGGCGTGCTGCGCGTCGAAGTGGACGAGCGTCCCGACGCCACCCCGCCCGCCGAGGCGACGCAGGACGTCGAACGCGAATATCGCGCCCTCGTCGAAGAGATTCTCGAGATGCGCGGCGACGACGGGCGGATTAGCGCCTTCGTGCGGTCGATCACGCATCCCGGGTCGCTGGCCGACACCGCCGGCTACTCGCCCGACCTCAACCTCGATCAGAAGCTCGAGCTGCTCGAGACGCTCGACGTCGTCGCGCGGCTGACGCTCGCGGTGAAGCTGCAGCAGGACCGGCTGGCCGAGCTGCGCGTCCGCAAGCGCATCCGCGAAGACGTCGAGTCGGGCGCCCAGAAGCAGCAGCGCGACTACTTCCTGCGCCAGCAGATGGACGCCATCCGCCGCGAGCTCGGCGAGAACGAAGCGTCCGTCGCCGAGGAGTACAGGAAGAAGATCGCCGACGCCGGCATGCCCGACGCCGTGCGGCAGCAGGCCGAGCGCGAGCTCGGCCGGTTCGAGCGCATGAACGACGCGAACGCCGAGGCCGGCATGATCCGGACGTACCTCGACTGGCTGCTCGCCATTCCCTGGGCGAAGCGCTCCGACGAGCGGCTCGATCCCGGGCACGCGCGCGAAGTGCTCGACCAGGATCACGCCGGGCTGCAGGACGTGAAGAACCGCATCACCGAGTACCTGGCCGTGCGCAAGCTGCGCGCGGACCGCGGGCTCGCCGACGACAAGCGGTCGGGCGCCATCCTGACGCTCGTCGGGCCGCCCGGCACGGGCAAGACGTCGATCGGCGAGTCGATCGCTCGCGCGACCGGCCGCAAGTTCGTGCGCATGTCGCTCGGCGGCGTCCGCGACGAGGCCGAAATCCGCGGCCACCGCCGCACCTACATCGGCGCGCTGCCGGGCCGGCTGGTGCGCGCGCTGCGCGACGCGGGCACGATGAACCCGGTGATTCTGCTCGACGAAGTGGACAAGATCGGCGCCGACTGGCGCGGCGACCCGTCGGCGGCGCTGCTCGAGGTGCTCGACCCGGCGCAGAACCACGCGTTCCAGGATCACTACCTCGACGTCGAGCTCGATCTCTCGCACGTGCTCTTCGTCGCGACGGCCAACGTCACGGATACGATTCCCGGGCCGCTGCTCGACCGCATGGAAGTGATCCGCTTCGACGGCTACACGACCGAAGAGAAGCTCGCCATCGCGCGCGGCTACCTCTGGCCGCGTCAGGTCGAGCGCAACGGCCTGCGCCTCGACGACGTGGCGGCGGGAGACGACGTGCTGCGGCTGGTGATCGCCGACTACACGCGCGAAGCGGGCGTCCGCCAGCTCGAACGCGAGCTGGGCACGCTGCTGCGGAAAGCGGCGACGCGCGTGGCCGCGGCGGACGCGCCGACGCCGATTGCAATCGACGCGGCGGCGGTGCGGCAGGCGCTCGGCCGGCCGAAGTTCTTTCACGAGGCGGCCGCGCGCACGGCCGTGCCGGGCGTCGCGACGGGCCTCGCGGTCACCGGCGTCGGCGGCGACGTGCTGTTCGTGGAAGCGGCGTCGATGCCCGGCAAGGGCGGACTCGTCCTCACCGGACAGCTGGGCGACGTGATGAAAGAGTCGGCGCGCATCGCGCTCACCTACGTCCGGAGCCGCGCGGCGGCGCTCGGCATCGACGCCGGCGCGCTCGACGGGCGCGAGTTCCACGTGCACGTGCCGGCGGGCGCGATCCCGAAGGACGGCCCGAGCGCGGGCGTCACGATGGTCACCGCGCTCGTCTCGCTCCTCACGGGACGGCCGGTCAAGAGCACGGTCGGGATGACGGGCGAAGTGACGCTGCAGGGCCGCGTGCTGCCGATCGGCGGACTGAAGCAGAAAGTGCTGGCCGCTCACGCCGCCGGGCTGACCGACGTCGTCCTTCCCGCCCGCAACGAGCCGGATCTGGATGACGTCCCGGCGGACGTGCGCGAGCACATGCGCTTCTACCCGGTCGCCTCGGTGGACGAGGTGCTCGGGCTCGCGCTCGACACGCGCGGCTTCGCGGCCGCGGCCTGATCGTCCCGGGGCTCCCGACGCGGGCTCGTCCCGCACCGGAGCGTCCCGGCCACCTCGACGCAATTGCGGCCGCGGCGCTTCGCTCGATAGAGCGCGGCGTCCGCGGCGTGCATCACCTGCTCCGTATCGACCTGGCCGTCCGGCCCGGCGCCGTCCACCGTCACGACGCCGATCGAACTCGTCACCTGCCACGGCAGCAGCGTGGACGACACGAGCACCCGTATGCGCTCGGCCATCGCCTGCCCGGCCGCGGCCGGCGTATTGGGCGCGACGACGGCGAACTCGTCGCCGCCCCACCGCGCGCCCACGTCGAGCACCCGCAGCTCGGACCGGATGGCGTCGGCCACGTGACGCAGCGACTGCTCGCCGCCGCGATGGCCGTAGCGATCGTTGATCAGCTTCAGGTTGTCGAGATCGATCAGGAGCAGCGACAGCGGCGTGCCGTAGCGCGCGACGCGGTTCAGCTCGTGCGAGAGCGTGCGCCGCAGGCCGCGCGCGTTCTCCAGTCCGGTGACAGGATCCGTGTCCGCGAGCCGCGCCAGCTCGTCCGCGCGCCGCCCCAGCAGATAGCCGAACATCGCGAAGACGAATGCAGTGGCGAGCGCGACATATCCGTACGCCGGCTCGTCCGCGACGATCTCGTCCTTGGCGCGCCGCAGCGACAGGCCGGCGGAACGATGTTGCGCGAGTCGAAGGGCCAGTAAGCCGATTGGGGCGCCGAACGAGAGCAGACCGCCGGCGAGACCGTAAGAGAACCGTCGATTCATGAACGCGCGACGCCCACATCGCCTGCGAAGATCAGGCCAAAACGTGAACCTCGGCTGTGGGACTACGATTGCGGCCCGCGTGCTTCCGTGGCGATGGGCGCGGGCGAGGCGGACGGCGCGCCGTGGCCGGGGGCGGGCGGATGCGCGTAGCCGGGCACGCTCCGCAGCATCTCCGCGCGCACGGGAAGCAGGAACGAGAAGCGATAGTCGCCGTCCATGCGGCCGACGGGGATGCCGACGAGATCGCCGTGCTGGTCGAGCACGCCGCCGCCCGACACGCCGGGATGGCCGTCGGTGAGGCACGTCACGAGTCCGTTCTGCGTCCGCTCGCCGACGTAGCCGCTCGAGAGGATGATGCCGCGCGAGTAGTCGTTGCCGAGCCGGAAGATGGGCGCCGCGAAGTCGAACCCGAACGCGGTGTCCACGTGCAGCGGCGGCAGATCGACCTCGCGGCTGCGGATGACGGCCCAGTCGCCGCGGTGCACTTCGACGGTCGCGTCGCCCGTGTCCACGACCTGCGCGGGGATCTCGGCGCCGTGATAGACGACGCGCACGGAGGTGATCGCCGGCTCGCCGCCGAGACCGACCACGGCGTGCTTCACGGTGATGAAGTAGCCCTGTCCGAGATAGCCCGCCGTCCCGTAGTGGGTCTTGCCTTCGGTGTCGTACGCGTACAGCTCGACGAAGCTCGATCGGCGATTGCGCAGCAGCGTGATCGGCACGAGTCCCATCTCGCGCTCGAGCTGCGCCTTCACGTCGGCGACGATCCGCGCGCGCGAGGCCGTGTCGGCATCCGCGCTGCGCCGCGTGTCGGCCGCCGCCCACCGGGCCTGCAGCACGCCGACGGCGAAGCCGGACGCGGAGGCGAAGACGGCCACCATCGAGACCATGAAGAGCGTGCGACGCGGACGGGGACCCATGTACTTCCTGCTTCCTGGGGGATGACCGCCGGCTGTCGCGGGAAACGGCAGCCCGTGGCCTATTCAATTGTCTGCGCTGAGCACTGCAAGTATATCGAAACGCGCGGCCGCGCGACAGCGCGAGCGTGGCGCGGAATGCGCGTTGCACTTTCCGCGGGCATGGACACGAGGTCTCGCGTCGCGCCGGTCGTCGCGCTCGCGCTCGGAGGGCTCTCGACGCTCTTTCTGCTCTCCCCCGCGGCGCTCGCCGGCGCCGGACAGCAAGGCGGACTGCACGGCGGGACGTCCGTGCCGATCCACGGACACACCGGCACGCTCGCGCTGCCGGGCAACGTCGATCAGATCTACGACGGCGCCGGCAAGATCGTCGTCGCCACCGAGGACGGCGTGCGCCATGTCTTCGGCGTCGGCGCCGGCACGAAAGTCCACGGCGCCGACACGCTGGCGAGCCTCTCACGCGGCACGCCGGTCGTCGTCCACTACACGATGAAGGGCGACGTCGCGACGAGCGACGAGATCGACTCGCTGGCCGCCGGCGGCCTGAAGACGACCGAAGGCGTCGTGACGGCCGTCGATCGCGTGCGGAAGACGATCACCGTGAAATATCCGAGCGGCACGTCGGAGACGCTGCGTCTCACCACGCATGCCGTGTCGGAGAACGGCGCGTTCAAGGGACGCCGCGTCATCGTCTACTACACCGACGAATCGGGCCAGAAGATCGCGCACTACTTCAAGCGGAAGTCGTGACACGCCGGTGCGCGGGCGCGACATGGGAGTGCGGCCGTGTCAGGGCCGTCCGCGTCGTGCAGACGGACGGACGACGCGCGACGACAGGCCTGTGCGGCCGTCAGAGAACGCGTTGCGACGCGCGATCAGGGCGTGCGGGCGCGTCACGGTCGTCTGCACGGGCGCGCGCGCACCATGTACGCGTACAGACGGTCGTCCGCGGGCGCGCGATCGACGTCCGCACGCGGCAGACGGTCATCCGCACGTGGCAGACCGTCATCCGCACGCGTGTGTGCTGACCTCGCACGCGGTGATCCTGGACCTCGCACGCGGCAATCGGGACCTCGCATGAAGCAATCGGGACTATGTACGTGTGATCAGCGACCATGTACGAGGCGAATCTGTCATCGGACGAGGACAGTCACGCGGGTTCGGTCAATACCGCTCCGGCACGAACCGGCGGCGCGAGATCGAGGCTTCGTCGTCGTACGCGTGCTTGCGCGAGCGCTTCGGGATCCTGGCTCTCACGCGATCCACGCGCTTGTAGGGAATCAGCGTCAGCAGGTGCGCGATGCAGTTCAGCCGTGCGCGCCGTTTGTCGTCGGAGCGGACGATGTACCACGGGGCGAACGAACGGTCTGTCGCCTTGAGCATCGCGTCGCGCGCGCGCGAGTAGTCGTACCACCTGGCGCGCGACGGCAGATCCATCGCGCTCAACTTCCACTGCCGCAGCGGATCGTGCACACGCGCCTCGAACCGCCGCTGCTGTTCCTTGTTGCCGACCTCGAGCCAGAACTTGACGAGCTGCACGCCGGCGTCCACGATTTGTCGCTCGAGCATCGGACACAGCCGGAGAAACCGCTCGTACTCCTTGTCGGAGCAGAAGCCCATCACGTGCTCGACGCCGGCCCGGTTGTACCAGCTCCGATCGAAGATGACGATCTCCCCCGCCGCCGGAAACTGCGTGAAGTAGCGCTGGAAGTACATCTGCGTCTTCTCGCGATCCGACGGCGCCGGCAGCGCGACCACCCGGAACACGCGCGGGCTGACCCGCTCGGTGATCGCCTTGATCGTCCCACCCTTGCCCGCCGCGTCCCGTCCCTCGAAGACGACGATGACCCGCCGGCCCGCGGCTTTGACCCACTCCTGCAGCGCGCACAGCTTCGCCTGGAGCCTGACGAGCTCCTTCTCGTACTTCCGTCGCTTCACGGCTGCCACCCGCCGCCGAGCGCGCGATACAGCTCCGCGCGCGCGCGCAGCTCGGCGCCGCGCGTCTGCGCCAGCAGCAGCTGCTGCTCGAAGAGCTGCTGGTCGGCGTTCAGAATCTCGAGGTAGCTGGCGAGGCCGGAGTCGTAGCGGTCGCGCGCCAGCTCCGACGCGTCCCGCAGCGCGGCGACGCTCGCCTCGAACTGCACGCGCTGATCCTTCAGCTTCACAATCGTAACGAGCGCGTCGGAGACCTCACGGTAGCCGTTGAGCGCCGCTTTCCGGTACTGCGCGACCGCTTCGTCCAGGGCGGCGCGCGCGCCTTCGAGACCGTGGCGCAGCCGGCCTGCGTTGAAGACCGGCTGCAGAAGACTCGGTGTGACCGACCACACGCCGCCGGCGCTGCCGAGCAGCTGCACCAGATCGCCGCTGATGCCGCCGCCGAACCCGGTCAGCGCGATCGCGGGAAAGAACAGCGCCTTGGCGACGCCGACGTCCGCGTTCGCCGCGACGAGCAACTGCTCGGCCCCGACGACGTCGGGACGGCGCTCGAGGAGGATCGCCGGCACACCGACGGGAATCGGCGGCGCCGCCTGGACGTCGAGAGGGCCGGTGGCGCGCACGATTGGGCCCGGCGCGCGTCCCAGCAGCAGCGAGAGCGCGTCCTCGGCGAGGGCACTCTGGCGCTCGAAGACGGGAATCGACGCCGCGGTCACGGCGCGGTTCGCGCGCATGCGATCGACTTCGAGCCGGTTCGACACGCCGCCGTCCAGCCGCGTCTCGAAGTAGCTGACGGTCTGATCGTTGAGGGCCAGGGTCTGCCGTGCGATCGCGAGATCGAGATCGAGCTCGCGCAGCACGAAATACGTCGATGTCACGTCGGCCACGAGCGTGACGAGCACGCCGCGCCGTGCCTGCTCGCTCGCCAGCATCCGCGCGTACGCCGCTTCCTTCTCGCGCCTGATGCGGCCGAACAGATCGAGCTCCCAGGACAGCTGAAAGCCGTACGTCCCGCCCTGCTGCGCGTCGTCGTCCGACTTCGTGATGTTCTGCTGAACCGTGTGGCTGGCGGCGCCGTCCACCTGCGGATAGAGGAACGACTTCGCAATGCCGGCCTGTGCGCGCGCCTGCTCCACGCGCGCGACGGCCACCTGGATATCGAGGGTGTTCGCGATGGCCTCGCGGACGAGCCCCTGCAGCACCGGATCCGGGAAGACGCGCCACCACGGAGCGTCCGCGAGCGACTCGGCCTGCGCCTCGCTCGCGAAGCGGTATTGCGCGGGCGGGGCGAGATCGGGACGGACGTAGTTGGGCCCGACGGGCGCGCAGCCGGCCGCGGCCGCGGCGACGAGGAGGGCGCCGGTCCGCCGCGTCGCGTGCCGCCGCGCGCCGTGGGCCACGTCACCGCCTCCCGATCGTCTTCTCGACCGCCACGAACAGCATCGGGATGAGGCAGACGCCGAGGATCGTGGCGACGAGCATGCCCGAGAACACGGCCATGCCCATCACCTTCCGCGCTTCCGCGCCGGCGCCCGACGCCGTCAGCAGCGGGACGACGCCGAGGATGAACGCGAATGCCGTCATGAGGATCGGACGCAGCCGCAGCCGCGCGGCTCCGAGCGCGGCTTCGACGAGCGGCTTTCCCTGCTCGTGCTCCGTCTTCGCGAACTCGACGATCAGGATCGCGTTCTTCGCCGCGAGGCCGATGAGCATGATCAGGCCGATCTGCGCGAAGACGTTGTTGACGTAGCTCTCGGAGATGTAGCGCCGCGCGAGCCACAGGCCGGCGTAGGCGCCGAAGGCGGCGAAGGGCGTGCCGAGCAGGACGCTGAACGGCAGTCCCCAGCTCTCGTATTGCGCCGCGAGAATCAGGAAGACGAGGAACACGGCGAGCAGGAACACGACCGCGACGCCGGGCGCCTTGCGCTCCTGGTACGACATGTCGGCCCAGTCGAAGCTCATGTCGGGCGGCAGCACTTCGTT
>CAZOIK010000007.1:0-9892 GCA_964579765.1 uncultured Bifidobacteriaceae bacterium | reverse complement strand
TGGCGATCGCGTCGCTGCTCATCCAGATCATCCAGGGACGCAGAACCGCGTGAACGGCGCCGGGCGCGACGCGCGCGCCCGGCGCGACGCTGCGCCGGCGTCGCCGCGGATGAACATCGACGTGCGAAGCACGGCGCTGTTCGTCCTCGCGGCGTCGGCGATCGTCGCGCTCCTCTGGTGGGCGCAGGCGGTCTTCGTGCCCATCGTCCTCGCGGTGCTCATCTCGCACGCGCTCGAGCCGGCCGTCGCCTTTCTCGAGCACCGCCGTTGCCCCCGTCCCCTCGGCGTCTTTCTCGTGCTGTCCTGCGCCGTCGTCGCCATCGGGTACGGCGTGTATGCGCTCGCCGAACCCGCCTCCACGTTCATCGACCAGATGCCCGTCGAGGCGCGAACGCTGCGCACCGAGCTCGAGCGGCACGCGATCGCCCGGTCGAGCCCCTTTCAACGCGTGCAGCAGGCGGCGAACGAGATCGAACGCGCCGCAACCTCGGCGGCCCGGCCGGCGCCCGCGCCGGCGGGCGTCCAGCGCGTCCGCATCGAGGAGCCGCCATTTCATCTCGGCGACCTCGCCTGGCGCGGATCGCGCGGCCTGATCGAGTTTCTCAGCGCGGCCGTGATCGTCTTCTTCCTCACTTACTACCTGCTGCTCGCCGGCGACAGCTACCGGCGCAAGCTTGCGAGCATCGCCGGCCCGTCGTTTCACCGCAAGCGGCTCGCGCTGCAGGTGCTCATCGACATCGACGAGCAGATTCGCAGGTTCCTCCTGGCGCGCCTGTCGATCAGCCTGATCGTGGCGGTGGCTACCGGCGCGGCGCTCGCGGCGCTCGGGTTGAAGCAGGCAATCATGTGGGGTGTCGTCAGCGGCATCCTGAACACCGTGCCGTACGTCGGCCCGCTCGTGGCCATCGCGGCGATTACAATGGCCGGCTTCGCCCAGTTCGGCACGCTGGCGCAGACCGCCGCCGTGGCGGGCGCCGCGGCGCTCGTCGCGTTTCTCGAAGGCAACATCCTGACGCCGCGGCTCACGAGCCACGCGGGCGGCGTCAACACCGTCGCTATCTTCGCCGGCATCCTGTTCTGGGGATGGCTGTGGGGCGTGTGGGGAATGCTGCTCGCCGTTCCGATCATGACGGCGATGCGCGCCGCATGCGCGCGCATCGACGAACTGCAGGCCATCGCGGAGTTTCTCGGGGAGTGACTTGGACTGGAGACTGGGGACGGGAGACTGGAGACTACGTAGTCCCCAGTCCCCAGTCTCCAGTCCCCAGTCTCCAGTCCCCAGTCGCGTTGTCTAGTTGTTCGCCGTCGCCGGCTGGCGGTTCAACGCCTGGATGAAGCCGGTCGCTTCCGGCGGCATCGCGACCGTATGGTCGCGGACGATGTTGCTCGTGTGAATGTGCGGGCCGTACACGTCCTCGTTCGCGTCCGTGTCTGGCGTCAGCACGCCGCCGGTGAGATCGATGCCGGCAAACAGCCCCTGCGACCGCGAGTAGGACAGGATCTCGGCCTTGAGCTGCGCGTCGGTCATCGCGCGCGCGTCGCGGCCGACCGGTCCGCCCGCAATGGACGCCTCGCCCCCGAGCGCAACCTTGTCCTCGAGCAGGTGCTGCACGCCGTGCTGGTTCATCACCAGCAGCACGAGGTCCACGGCTTCGCCACCGATCTGAAACCCGACACTGCCCTTCGCCAGCGTCATGAACGCCGGCGCCGTCCAGCCGGTCGCGTTGCGACAGCTCATCACGCCCTTGCCGTACTCGCCGCCGAAGATGAAGGCGGCTTTCTTCACCGACGGGATGACGAGAACGCAGGACGCCTTGTCGTACAGGTCGCTCGGAATGTCCTTGTCAGGCGTCGCGTGCAACTCCTGCAGCACCTCCGCAGCGTCCTTCAGCCGATCGCGCTCCCCTCTCGACATCGCCGCGCTCACCGCGACCGACGACGCGAGGAGCGCTGCCCCTGCGAACAACAGTCTGTTGCGCATGCCGTTCCTCCTCTGGTTGCGTGTTCGTAGCCGTCGCCTAGCTCGAGGCGTGGTGACGGTGCGAGCGGCTGCTCTTGCGACGCGAGGACTTCCGCGGCACTTTGCCGCCCTCGCGGCGCGCCTCGGACAACCCGATCGCGATCGCCTGCTTGCGGCTGGTCACCTTCTTGCCGGATCGTCCGCTGCGTAGCGTGCCGTGCTTCCGTTCGTGCATCGCGCGCTTCACTTTCCGATGCGCTTTTGCGCCGTACTTGGCCATAACCCCTCTCCCGATGCGTGTATCAACGCACCCTAAGGGAGAAGTGCAAACGTACGGCCACGCGGCCTGACGTTATGGCTGACCTTTGTGCGACGGCTGATGCCGGTGAGAGAACAGGCGGCCCTTGTCGAGGCCGAACGACGGATCGCTGCGCGTGCCCGTGATCTTGATCGGAATGGCGCTGCCGCCGCCGTCGCGGCGGAACAGCGGGTCGATGATCTTCAGCAGCACGTGCTTAATGCCCGTCGTCGTGTCGGAGACCTTCGCGTCCATGTACAACATGCCCGCGAAGTCGATCGTCTCGCGCTCCATGGCGTACGTGCCCGACAGCTGGACGAGCGCGCCCGGCACGGCGAAGCCCACGTCGGGCAACGACAACGTACCGCCGGCCAGCGAGAAGTCGCCGCTGAACGTGGACTGCACGTGCGCTGCGCCGTCGGTGCCCTTCTCCGGCTTGCCCTGTCCGCGATGGCTGAGCTCGGCAATCTTCTTCTGCACGGTGTCACTCGTGAACCGGCTGCCAGACAGCGTGAAGCGTCCCTTCAGCCGCATCCGCCGGACGACGTCCGCCTGTCCGGGCGGAATGACCATCGTTGTCTTCAGGCGGAGGGCGCCGGTCATCGGCGGCGTACTCGCCGGCACGGACAGCTTCAGGACGTCCTCGAGGCGACCGCGGTCGATCGAGACGTCGAGCGACAGCGTTCGTCCCGGCCGGCCGGGCGCGCCGACGACGCCGCCCTTCGCGACGAGCGCCGTGTCGAGAAACGACGCGTGAATGTCGTCGAGCAACGTGTTGCCGTTGGTGCCGTCCACAATTGCGTGATAGGTCGTGTGCAGCGGCACCGGGTGCCCGCCGGTCTTGACGACGCGGAATTCGGGCACCGACGTCTCGCCGTGCACGTCGATGCGTTCGAGCCGCCCGCCGAACTGCCCGCGCGCGGTGAGAATGCCCGAGATGCCTGGAAACACACCGAGATCCGCGCGGTCGAACGCGAACGTGCCGGCAAGCGGCGTCTCGCCGGGCTCGTCGGGCTGCCACGGCCCGAACGATCCGTGCGTGGCGATCTCGCCCGGCGGGACGGCGTTGGTGAGCGTCGCGTCGAACGGCATGGCCGTCCCGGCCGAGACCGAGGTCATCTGGAGATCGTGGATGTTCCAGACGCGCGGCGATTTGCCAGCCGCCGACGGGATAATCGTCAGCCGCGCATCCTTTGTATATAGGTGATCCACGATAAGGGTGCGGGCGAAGTCGCCGTGTGGTGCCTCGCCCTCCTGGCGCGCGTCCGACGGCGCTACGTTATCGTCGCTCCCGTGGCGCTCGGGTGGAATCTGGATGTCGAGGCCCTCGATGTCAACGCGCGTGATGTGCCGGCGGATGAAGACGAATATGTTGGCCTGGGCGGAGAAGCGCGCGATGGTGATGAGCGGCGGCACGTCGGTGCGCCCGCGATGCCGGATCGTCAGGCCGACGCCGTCAGCCCGGAGGGCGGGAAACGTGCGCAGATGCAGCTCGCGCAGTTCGACTTTCGCGTCGAGGCGCTGCGCCAGGACGTCCACGAGCCGCTCGCGCGCCTTCTGTTCCGACAGCGGCACGACGACGGCCACCAGAACGGCGATGGTCGCCGCGAACACGAAGAACGCCACGGCGGCGATGACAGCGGCTTTGCCGAGCGGCGACAGGGGGGGCACGGGCAGGAAGGTTGCAATATGACAGCCAAGCCAGCCGAGCCAGCCAAGCCAGGCCCCTGGCAAGCGCGTGCCGTGCTGAAACGACTTGCGATCCGGCTGATGACCGACGACCTGCTGGGATGGTCGGCGCAGCTCTCGTACTACTTCTTCCTGGCGCTCTTTCCCGCGCTCATCTGTTTCGTCGCGCTCGCCAGCTTCTTCCCCATCGAGCACCTCAATGACATCGTCCTCGACGTGCTGACGCGGCTCGCGCCGGGCGACGTCCGTTCGCTCGTGCAACGTCAGCTGTCGGTGATCGCCGAGAGCCGCAGCGCGGGACTGCTGACGTTCGGCATCATCGGCACCGTGTGGAGCGCGTCGGCGGGGATGCAGACGCTGATTCGCACGCTGAACTTCGCCTATCACGTGCCCGAGACGCGTTCATGGTGGCGCGTGCGGCTGCGCGCGATGGCGTTGACGCTCGTCATGCCGGTCTTCGGGCTGCTCGCGCTGACGATCGTCCTGGTCGGCCCGGTGATCGGCACGCATCTCGCGGAGGCACTCGACGTCAGCCGGCTGTTCCTCTGGACGTGGCGCGTCGTCCATTGGCCGCTGGTGTTCCTGCTGGTTGTGTCCGGATTGGCGTTCGTTTACACCGTGGGGCCCAACGCACCACAACGGTGGCAATGCCTCATCCCCGGCTCATGCGTGGCGACGGTGATGTGGATTGGCGCGTCGCTCGGGCTGCGGTGGTACGTCGCCTCGCTCGCGCACTACCAGCGCACGTACGGCACGATCGGGGCGGCGCTCGTCATCCTCTTGTGGTTCTACGTCTCAGGGTTCGCGATGCTGTTCGGCGCCGAGCTGAACGCGGTCTTCAACGAGACGCAGGTGGCGCCGCCCTCGCCGGCATGATGGTCCGCCGGCGCGTCGTGGCACACGCTTTGAACCCCCCGGGGGCGGATGCAGGTTTCCCCGCTCCGCCAGGCGCTCATCTGCGTCGTGCTGGCCGCCGCCATCACGGCGGCGTGCAACGAGACCGGCACCATCCGCGTCCATTCACTGACGTTCTCCGGCGTCAAGGGCGTCGATGAGGGCGCGCTCCGGAGTGCGCTCGCCACGAAGGCGAGCTCGAAGCTGCCGTGGGGCACGAAACGGTACTTCGATCGATCGCAGTTCGACAGCGACCTGAAACGCATCACGGCCTTCTACAGCGACCACGGCTATCCGCACGCGCGGGTCAGCCACTTCGACGTCAAGCTCAACGCCGCACAAGACGCGGTCGATCTCTCGGTGACAATCGACGAGGGCGATCCGATCGTCGTGCGCTCGGTCAACTACAAGGGTTTCGACGTCATCCCCGACGCGCGCCTCCACGAGATTGAGAAGAAGGCGACCGTGAGCATCGGCGCGCCGCGCGATCGCACGAAGGTCATCGCGACGCAGGAGATGGCGCTCAACGAGCTCCGAGATCGCGGCTACCCATACGCGACCGTCAGAGTCGATGAGCGGGACAACGGGACGAACGGCCTGGACGCGGCGCTGACGTTCGTCGCCGCGCCGGGCAAGCTGGCGTACTTCGGGCCCACCGACGTCGAAGGCAACGAACGCGTCAGCGATCGCGTGATTCTGCGCGAGGTGCCGTACCGGCAGGGGCAGCTCTATCGCCGCAGCCTGCTGCAACAGGCGCAGCGGCGGCTCTACGGCCTGTCGCTCTTCCAGTTTGCGACCGTCGAACCGGTGGACATCGACGCGCACCCCGAGCTCGTGCCGACGCGCGTGACCGTCGCCGAGGGACCGACGCAGCGCGTGAATCTGGCGTTCGGCTACGGAACGGAAGAACAGGCGCGCATCGACGCTGAGTACCACAAGCTGAATTTCCTGGGCGGCGCGCGCGACGCAAGCGCCCGCGCGCGCTGGTCGTCGCTCGACCGCGGCGTGCAGTTGGGATTCACGCAGCCCTATCTCTTCGACCCGCACACCTCGCTGAACGTGCAGGGCCAGCAGTGGTACGCGTACACGCCGGCCTACGACTCGCGCACGACGGGCGTCACGTCCACGGCGACCTATCGCCTCCGCCAGCGCACGACGGCGTCGATCGCGTGGACCACCGAGCGCGACACGAGCAGCATCGCGCCCGACGTGCTCTCGGACTTCAAGCTGCGGAACGACCTCATCGCGCTCGGCCTCGATCCGCGGACGAACGAGCAGAGCGGTGTCCTCAATTCGATCAAGCTGCAGGCGCACCATGTGACCGCGGAGAACCTCCTCAACCCGCAGCACGGCTATCAGGTGAACGTCTCGATCGAAACAGCCGGACGGTTCCTGCCGGGCACGTTCCACTTCACGCAAATCACCGCCGACGCACGGCACTACCTGCCGTTCGGGCCGCGGTTCGTCTGGGCCAACCGCGCGCAGCTCGGCAACATCGCCGCGCCGGCGAGCGACCCGACCGCCGTGCCGTTTTCGCGGCGGTTCTTCCTCGGCGGCTCCGCCAGCGTCCGCGGCTGGGGCATCTACGAGCTGAGTCCGCTCAGCTCGTCAGGACTGCCGATCGGCGGCAACAGCATGTTCGAATTCAGCTCGGAAGGCCGGGCCGTCATCCACGGCAACTTCGGCGCGGTCGCGTTTCTGGACGGCGGCAACGTCTGGAACGACAGCTGGAGCATCAGCTTCGGCGATCTGCGGTACGCCGTCGGCGCCGGACTGCGCTACACGACGCCGGTCGGGCCGCTCCGCTTCGACTTCGGCTACCAGGTCAATCCGATTCCAGGACTGCTCGTGAACGGTGAACCCCAGACGAGGCGGTGGCGCGTGCACTTCAGCATCGGGCAGGCGTTCTGATGCGGCGGATCTCCCGCATTCTCCTCTGGACGGCCGGCGTCGTGCTCGCGCTCGTCCTCGCCGCCGGCCTCGTCGTCGAGACGCCGTTCTTCAAGAACTGGCTGCGCGGCGTCGTCGTCAGGCAGGCCAACGATCACCTCAACGGGACGCTGAGCATCGGCCGGCTCTCGGGCAACCTGCTGTCGGGCGTCGAGCTCGACGACGTAGCCGTGTCGATGAACAACGAGCCCGTGGTCTCGATCGGTTCGGTAAAGACGTCGTACAGC
Organism: uncultured Bifidobacteriaceae bacterium; assembly: GCA_964579765.1. Classification (GTDB taxonomy): domain Bacteria; phylum Acidobacteriota; class Vicinamibacteria; order Vicinamibacterales; family CAVVIG01; genus DATNBT01. The sequence goes on along the minus strand of CAZOIK010000007.1, from coordinate 2,874 downwards.
ATTCCCCAGCTGCTCTCCGGCCGCGGCGTCACGGTGAAGTCCGTCACGCTGACGCGTCCGGTAGTGACGCTGCACCGGCTCGGCACGGGCTGGCAGCTCGCGCAGCTGGTGAAGCCGGGCCAGACGAAAAGCAGCTCGAGCCGGCCCGTCGCCGTGAACGACATCACAATCACGGACGCGTCGGTCACCATCGACAAGGCCGCCGGGCCGCAGACGGTCAACATCCCGCACGCCGTCGATCACCTCGATGCGCACGCGTCGGTCGCATACGCGCCGTCGAAGACGACCGTCAGGCTCGACAGGCTGTCGTTGACCGCGGCGGATCCGATGCTCGACCTCAAGCAGCTCTCCGCCGACGTCGCCGTCACTCCAGACAGCATCAACATCGGCCATGTGACGATGCGGACGGCCGAGACGTCCGTGCAGGTGTCTGGCGCGATCGCGCACTACCGCCAGACACCGACGTTCGCCATGCAGGTCAGCTTCGCGCCGCTGTCGCTGCCGCAGGTCCATCGCTTCGTGCCGTCGGTGCCGCTGATGCGCGTGGCGCCGGCAATCGACGTCAAGCTCGGCGGACCGACAACGCGGCTCGCCACCGAGCTCAGCGTGAAATCAGACGCGGTCCACGCGTCGTTCAAGGGCACCGTCTCGCTCGGCGGACCCGATCGCGTGTACTCGGGCGAAGTGGCCGTCCATCACCTCGACCTGGCGCCCTTTCTGAATAATCCCGAGCAGAAGAGCGACATCTCCGTCTACGCGAAGGTGGACCTGCGCGGGCCGGCGGGGTTCGACACGCTCAAGGGCAGCGTGGCCGCGGACGCGCCGCTCGTGTCCACGCACGGCTACATCGTCGAAGGCATCCACGCGAACGCGAAGATCGACGGCCGGACGATCAACTTCGACACCTCCGAGCTGGCGTACAAGTCGAACACCACCGCGGCTGGGTCGGTCGTCTTCGCGACGAACGAGCATCCGGAAACGCGATTCGATCTGCGCGGCGTCGTGAAAGACGTCGGCATCGCGTATCTGCCGAAGAACCTGCGCGTGCCACCCGCGGAGACGAAGCTGACCGCCGACTATCACGTCCACCTGATCATCCCGCGCACGCCCGGCTGGCATCTCGACGGCGACGTGACGATGGCGAAATCGACGGTGGCCGGCGTCACGATCGGCGACGGCGCGACGGCGTCGTTTCTTTTTGAGCCGAATGTCGCTCGCTATCAGGTGGACATGAACGTGCTGGACGTCAACCTGCAGCGGATCGGCCGCCAGTTCGCCGTCACCTCGCTCGCCGCGCCGAGATACGAGACGTCGCTCAACGGCCACGTCATGGCGAAGGTCGATGGCACCGCGCTGCAGACGATGACGATCGACGCGAGCGGGAGTCTGCGCGATTCGTCGCTGTTCGGCGGACGCGTGCCGGATTTGCATTTCACGGCCGCGCTCGCCCGCGACGCGCTGCACGTGACGGCGAAGGGGCAGCTGACGAATGTCAATCCCGGCGCGGCGGCCGGCAAGCGGTCGCTCGACGGGAAGGTCAGCGGCACCGTGGACGCGAACCTCACCTTGCACGACCTGTCGAAGGGCATCGACCCCAACTCGATAGACGCGACCGTCACCGCGGAACTCGGTCCGTCGGCGATTGGCCGCGCCAGCATCGAGCACGCGTCCATCGACGGCGACTATCGCAATCAGTTCGCCGACATCCAGAAGCTCGAGGTCACCGGCTCGAACATCGTCGTCTCGGGCAACGGCACGATTGCGCTGAATACGACGGACAAATCTGGCTTCTGGCTCCATGCCGAATCGCCCGACATCGGGGCAGTGGCCACGACCATGGGCCAGCCCCAGCGGCTGAACGGCATCGGCACCGTGGACGCCGTCGTCTCTGGAAACAAGACGAAGTTCACCGTCACCGGCACGGCCACGGCCAACGGGTTCAAGTACGACAAGTACGGCGCGCTGTCGGCCTCGACCTCGTTCACGGCAACCGTTCCCGATCTCGACGCGCAGAAGGCGTCGGTCACCGCCGACACGCACGCGACATTCGTCGATCTGCCCGGGCTGCAGGTGAACGACCTGACAGCGAAGACGACCTACACGAACAAGAACCTCGATTTCGACGTCACGGCGACGCAGCCGAAGCGGAGCCTCACGGCGGCGGGGCTGCTGGTCATCCACACGGATCGCGACGAAGTCCACCTGCGCGGGCTGACGTTCGAGACCCAGGGCATGACGTGGAAAACTACTGCAGAGCACCAGGCAGCATTCCAGTGGGGCGGCCAGGGCATTGCGGTCCACGATTTCGTGCTCGCCAACGGCGCGCAGCAGATTCGGGCGGACGGCGTCTTCGGCGCGCCCGGCAAGACGCTGACGGTCGCGCTCGACGACGTCAATCTGGGCATCGTGGACGCGTGGCTGCTGCGGCCGCCGCAGCTGGCTGGGACGGTGAGCGCCAAAGCCGACATCAGCGGAACGACGAAGGCGCTGCGCGCGTCGGCCGGCTTCACGGTCGAGAACGGCAAGTTCCGGCAGGTGCCGTTCGACTGGTTCTCCGGAACCGTGAAGTACTCGCCGGCCGCGATCGACGTGGACGCCAAGCTGCAGCAGAACGCCACGCAGTGGCTGACGGCGAAGGGCGAGTTGCCGATGTCGCTGCTGCGGGGCGACAAGCAGTCCGCCGATCGCGTCAACTTCCACGTGGACAGCAGCGCAATCGACCTCGGGCTGGTGCAGGGCTTCACCTCGGCCCTCACCAACGTGAAGGGCGCGCTGCAGGCGAAGCTCGATCTCACCGGCACGGCGGCGGACCCGCGGGCCGCGGGATCGATTGCGATTCAGAACGGCACGCTGAAGGTGCAGCCGACAGGCGTC
>CAZOIK010000006.1:0-21921 GCA_964579765.1 uncultured Bifidobacteriaceae bacterium | reverse complement strand
CAGACAATCACCACGGGCAGGCGCCGTTCGATTGCCCGCTCGATCGCGCGCGTGATTTTCTCGCCAACGACGACGCCCATGCTGCCGCCGATGAAGCCGTACTCCATCGCGGCGACGATCGTTTCGATGCCGTCGATCGTGCCGGACGCCGAGATCACCGCATCCTTCAGCCCCGTGGCCTCGATGCTCGCCTCGAGCCGCGCGCGGTATGGCTTGGTGTCGGTGAACGACAGCGGGTCGGTGGAGACCAGGCCGCGGTCGTACTCGGTCCACTGCCCGTTATCGAACAGCGTCTTCAGCCGCTCGGCCGCGCTGAGACGGAAATGATGGCCGCACTTCGGGCAGACGTTGAGAGTGGTCGCGAGATCCTTGTGGTAGATCGCCTGCGAGCAGCCGGCGCACTTGACCCAGAGCCCTTCGGGTACGCGGCTGGACTTTTCCTTCGCCGCCGCGATCGGCTTGCGGGCCTTCTTGAACCAGGCCATCGGCGTTCAGCTTACCACCAAGGACCAGCTAGCGGGTGCGGGGAACGTAGTAGCGGGTGCCCGATCCCATCGCGCCGATCTGCTTGATCAGATCGTCGAGCGTCTCGTCGCTCGCCTCGGAGTCGAACTGCGACGTCTCGACGACGAGCAGCGGTGTCGCGTTGTAGTGAAAAAAGAAATGATGGTACGCCTCGTTCAACTCCCGAAGGTATTCATCGTCGGGCTGGAGCGCGACGGCTTCGGCGTCCGCGCGTTTGCTGTGGACGCGGCGCAGCAGCACGTCGGTCGGCGCCTGCAGATACACGACGAGGTCCGGCGACGGCACGTCGCCGGCGAGCAGGTCGTACAGACGCTGATAGATGAACAGCTCGTTGTCGTCGAGGTTCAGATACGCGAAGATCTTGTCCTTGTCGAACAGGTAGTCGCAGACGGTGATCTGGCTGAAGAGATCCGTCTGACGCAGCGACACCTGCTGCCGGTGGCGGTTGAGCAGATAAAAGAGCTGCGCCTGCAGCGCGGCGCCCGGACGGTCGGCGTAGAAATCGGCGAGAAACGGATTCTCGGTCTCCTCCAGGACGACCGTGGCGTCGAGACGCGTGCCGAGCCGTTCGGTCAGCGTCGTCTTGCCCGCGCCGATCGGTCCTTCGATCGCGATGTGGCGGAACTGCAAGGCGGAGCCGATGATATCATCGCGCTCGTGCCCTCCGCGTCCGCGCGGCGTCGTCTTTTCGCGGCCCCGTTCATCGCGCTCGGCCTCGGTTTGACGTCGGCGTGCGCCAGCGCGCCGCCCGCGCCTCCGCCTGCCGCCGCCCCGGCGCGCTCGCCGTTCGAGCAGAAGATGTCGGCGATTCTCCGGCTCGAGGACACGCGCACGCTCGTGGATCCGTCGTCGCCGTCGGCGAACCTGCTGCAGATGTTGACCGACGGCGAAGCGCGCATTCGCCGCCGAGCGGCGCTTGCGGTCGGACGCGTCGGCCTCGCGGAGGGTGTACCGCCACTCATCGAATTGATGAAAGACAGCGACCCCGAGGTGAGGCAGATGGCGGCGTTCGCGCTCGGGTTGATTGGCGACAGGCGCGCACACGACCCGCTGGTCGGGGCGCTGGCCGATCCGTCGCCACTGGTGCAGGGCAGCGCCGCCGAGGCGCTCGGCCTCATCGGCGACCGCTCCGCCGCCGACGCGATCGGAAAAATGGTGTCCGCCGTCGTCCAGTCGGGCGCGCTGGCGCAGCCGCCGCCCGCCGCCGACGAGGCGCGTCGAGATACGCCCGCCGGCGCGTTCAAGCTCGGCGTCGTGGCGCTGACCCGAGTGAACGCATACGACCAGCTCGCTGCGGCCGTGCTCGATCCGTCGGGCACGCCCCGCACGACGTGGTGGCCGGTGGCGTTCGCCCTCGAGCGCATCGCAGATCCGCGCGCGGCGGGCGCGCTGCGCGCGCTGACGAAGGATCCGGATCCGTACACGCAGGCGTTTGCGGTAAAAGGCCTCGGCGTGCTGAAGGATCGCACCGCCGTGCCGGTGCTGTTGCCGCTCGTCAGCTCGCCGGAGACGGCCGTCCAGATCGAGGCGATCCGCGCGCTTGGCCGCATCGGCGATCCCGCGGCGGCGACGCCGCTGCTTGCGCTGCTGTCGTCGCGCGCGCTGCCGCTGCAGGCGCGCCCGGAAGTAGTCGCGGCGCTTGGCGGCTTTCATACCGCGATCGTCACCGACACGCTGATCGACATGCTGGAAGACCGGGATCCGCTGATCCGTGCCGCCGCGCTGAAGTCGGCGTCCACGGCGGACCCCGACGAGTTCGTGACGATCCTCTCAACGCTCGATCCCGACCCCGACTGGCACGTCCGCGTGTCGCTCGCGCAGCTGCTCGGGACGCTCAAGCGTCAGAACGCGCTGCCGCGCCTCGTCACGATGCTCGACGACAAGGACAAGCGCGTGGTGGCGGCCGTGCTGACGTCGCTCGTGAAGCTGAACGCGCCGAATGTCGGCGAGATCCTGCTTGACCAGCTCAAGTCCGACGACCCGGTCGTTCGCGCCGCTGCCGCCGCCGGCATCGGCGACCTGCGGCTGCCCGCCGGCGCGCAGGCGCTCCCTGCGGCCTATCAGTTCGCGCTGCACGACGCGACGTACGTGGCGCGGGCCGCGGTCATCGACGCGTTCTCGAAATACGGCCCGTCCGTCTCGCGATCGCTGCTCGACATCGCGCTCTCCGACAAGGACTGGGCCGTGCGGGTGCGCGCGGCGGCGCTGTTGCGCCAGGCCGATCCGTCGGCCGACGCCGCGGCGAGAATCCGTCCGGCGCCGACGCGTCTGGCGGACGAGGCCTATGACGACCCGTCGCTCATCGATCCGAAAGTCTCGACCGAGGCGTTCATCGACACCGATCGCGGGACGATTCAGATCGAGCTGGCCGTGCTCGACGCGCCGCTCACGGTGAACAACTTCGTCGCCCTGGCGAAGAAGTCGTTCTTCAACGGGCTGTTGTTCCACCGCGTCGTGCCGGATTTCGTGATCCAGGGCGGCGACCCGCGCGGTGACGGCGAAGGCGGGCCCGGCTACTCGGTCCGCGACGAGATCAACGAGCGACCGTTCCTGCGCGGCACGGTCGGCATGGCGCTCGACTGGCCGGACACCGCGGGCAGCCAGTTCTTCATCACACACTCGCCGCAGCCGCATCTCGACGGGAAGTACACCGTCTTCGGCCGAGTGACGGCCGGCATGGACGTGGTCGATCGAATCCAGCAGAACGACGTGATAAAGCGGGTGCGCGTCTGGGACGGGCAGCAGATGATCGGGGAGTGAACCGCGCCTGGAGACTGGCGATTCGAGACTCGAGACTGGCGACTGAAGACTAAAAAGGGGGCCACGGTGGCCCCCTCTTTTATTGCGGGCGAGGCTGGCTTAGCGCTTCTTGCCGGCCTTCTTCTTCCCGCCCTTGGCTTTCTTCGCCATTGTGTCCTATCCCCCCCTTCATGTGGGTTTCACGCGCGACCTGCACCGCAGTGGCTGCCGCCTGGCACGCTCACTCGAACACCCGCGCGCGCCGTACACAGGTCACAAGGAATAGCTTCAGCAAGCCATCCTCATACCAAATGTAGATTATGGACACCGAATTTTCGATGTCAAGCACAAAGTGCGATCAAAAGTCAAAAATCTTCGGATTGCGCGCGACGATCTCCCGGCGCTTGCGGTCGGCCAGCATCGCGATGCGTGGCGCATCGTACACACGATCGTGATGCGCGCGATCAGCAAGCTGCTGCCACGCCGCCGCGCTCGCGCGCGCGTCGTGGAGATACGTGTCATACAGTTCGGCCATGCGCTGCAGGAACAGCGGATTGAACGGATAGTGCTCGTCGAGCGATTTCAGCACGGCGAGCGCTTCGCCGGGCTTGTGTTCGTACCAGATGTCGATCTGATACAGCTGAAACTCCGCTTCGTCGCGCAGCAGCGCACCGCTCATTTCCGTCTCGTGAATCGCCTTCAGCCCCTTCACGCGGTCGCCGCCAGGCAGCATCAGCAGCCAACGAAACACCTTCGCCGCGGGTGACGCGACGTCCGCGTAGTACTCGTACAGTCCGATGCCGAAGTGTGCGTCGGCGAGCGCCGGATCCAGCCGCAGCGTCTGTTCCAGCGCTTCGCGGATCCGGTTGCCATTGCGAGCGGCCGCAATGCGTTCGCCTCGCAGGATCTGCCACTGCACGAGCGGTGCGTATGACGCCGCGTAGTAGAACCACGCCTCCGCGCGGCCCGGTTCGCGCTTCGTCCATGCCGCGGTGGACGCGATGGCCGCGGCGGCGCGCTGGTTGAAGCGCTGATCCCGCGTCCTGTTGGTGGGATCGATTTGAATCCGCCACCAGAGCGACACGGCCTCGAGCACCCGACAGGCCTCGACCGGCGCGGGCGGGCAGGTCCGGGCGAGGTTGGCGTCGGCGCGCTCGAACTGCGCGGCGAGAATAAAACTGTAGGCAGTAGCGACGCTCCCGGCGCCGGTCAGGGCGGCGTCGCACGGCGCGGCCGCGAGCGTGAGCGTCGCAACGCACAACAGGCGCGTGACCCACGCGCCACGAGGGGCGGGGCCGGTGCTACATGCTCGTGCGCCGCTGCTGCTTTTCGGCATGTCGTTCGAGCGCAAGCGCAATCAATCGATCGAGGAGCGCCGGAAACGCCAGTCCGCTCGCGGCCCACATCTTCGAATACATCCCGATCGTCGTGAACCCCGGGATGGTGTTCACTTCGTTTACATAAAGAGTGCCGTGTTCGCTCGCGAGCAGAAAGTCAACGCGGGCCATGCCGGCGCAGTCGATCGCCTTGAAGGCGGCGATCGCGAGGCGGCGGACGTCGGCGGCCTGCGCGTCGGTCAAAGGCGCCGGAATCAGCAGCTTGGAGCCGTCGTCGAGATACTTGGCCTCATAGTCGTAGAACTCGCGCGAGGGGACGACCTCTCCCGGCACTGACGCGTCGGGATCGTCGTTGCCGAGGACGGAGCATTCGATCTCACGAGCATTCGGCACCGCCGCTTCGACGACGATCTTGCGATCGAACTGGGCCGCGAGCTCGACGGCCGCGCGCAGTTCTGTCGCGTGCCGCGCCTTCGAAATGCCGACGCTCGACCCGAGGTTTGCGGGTTTGACGAAGACCGGAAAGCCCAGCTTGCCCGCGATCGCGTGCATGAGGTCGCGTTCGCCACGGCGCCAGTCGCTGACGAGAAACGTCTGGTAATCGCAGACCGGCAGACCGTTGGCGACGAAGATCATCTTCATCGCGGCCTTGTCCATGCCGACCGCCGAGGCGAGCACGCCTGCGCCGACGTACGGCACGTTCGCGAGTTCGAGCAGACCTTGCACCGATCCGTCCTCGCCGTACGGACCGTGGAGCACCGGAAACACGACGTCGAGTCCCAGTCCGTCAACGAGCGAGCCGTGCTCGCGATCGATCGTGAGGAGCGTGTCGCCGCCAGGATGGGCGACCAGATGCGCCTCGCGCGACGGCTCGGTCAGCTCCTTCCGGCCGGCGTTGATCACGTCGGCGGCCACGGAGATCGAGGGCGGCCGCGCCGGCAACGCCCATCGTCCGTCCTTGTCGATGAAGATCGCAACCGGCAGGTACCGTTCGGGGTCGAGGTTCTGGAAAACAGCGGCTGCCGAAGCGAGCGAGACTTCGTGCTCGCCGGATCGCCCGCCGTAAATGACGCCGACGCGCAGCTTTTTCACTCGACTAAACTTAGCACGTGTCGTTTGCTTTCCGCGTCACGCACGCCGAGGGACGCGCGCGCGCCGGCGTGCTGTCCACGCCGCACGGCGAAGTCGAGACGCCCGCGTTCATGCCGGTTGGCACGCAGGGCGCGGTCAAGGGCGTCACGCACCGCGATCTCGAGTCCTCGGGTGCGCAAATCCTGCTGAGCAACACCTACCATTTGTACTTGCGGCCGGGCGACGATCTGATCGCGCGCCGCGGCGGCCTGCATCGCTTCATCGGCTGGAGCAGGCCGATGTTGACCGACAGCGGCGGCTATCAGGTGTTCAGCCTGTCCGAGCGCCGGACCATCACCGAAGAAGGCGCGCGGTTTCGATCGCATCTCGATGGATCGGAACATCTGCTCACGCCCGAAAAAGCGGCCGACATCCAGGCGCAGCTCGGCTCGGACGTCAGCATGGTGCTCGACGAGTGTCTGGCGCTGCCCGCAGACGATCGCGCCGTGCGCGCGTCGATGGAGCGGACGTTGCGGTGGGCTTGCCGCGCCCGTGATCGCTTTCTCGCGCTGCGCGAGGGCCTGGTCCCCGGTGTCCATGTGACCAATCCCGGTCAGGCGCAGTTCGGCATCGTGCAGGGCGGCGTGCATCCGGAGCTGCGCGAGGCGAGCGCACGGCAGACGGTCGAGATCGGATTCGAGGCGTACGCCATCGGCGGCTTGAGCGTCGGCGAGCCGCCGGAAGTCATGTACGACGTCGTCTCACGCACGACGCCGTGGCTCCCCGCCGATCGCCCCCGGTATTTGATGGGCGTCGGCACGCCCGAGGACATCGTCGAAGCGGTGGCCCGTGGCGTGGACATGTTCGACTGCGTGCTGCCGACGCGGAACGCGCGCAACGGTCAGCTCTTCACGAGCCGCGGCCGGATCAATATTAAGAACGCGCAGTATGCGGAAGACGATCGGCCCGTGGACGAGACGTGTGGGTGCTATACGTGCCGAACGTTCTCGCGGGCGTATCTGCGGCACCTGTACGCGACCAACGAGATCAACGCGGCCACCCTTAACACGTTGCATAACCTGCACTTTTACCTTGACACCCTTGGTCGGATTAGAGAGAGTCTAAGGTTCGGGCGGTTCGAAACTTTCAGGTATGAATTCCTTCAACGTTAGCGGGTTCTTCGCGATGGGCGCCGCGCCGGACACCGGTGGCAGTCCCTGGCTCCAGCTCGTTCCGTTCGTGCTGGTGCTCGGCATTTTCTACTTCATCATCCTGCTCCCGATGCGCAAGAAGCAGCAGAAGGTGCAGCAGTTTCTCGAGAGCCTGAAGGTCGGCGACAAGGTCATCACGACGGGCGGGATCCACGGACAGGTGACGAAGCTCGCCGGCGAGGTCGTGCAGCTGCAGATTGCGGACAAGGTGCGCATCGACGTCTCGAAAGCCGCCATCGGCGGGCTGCAGGGCCAGCCACCCGTGCAGGAGGCCGAAGCGTCGCACGCGAAGGACTAGGTTCAAGGATCAAGCACTCCCATGGCAAATCTCCGCTGGAAGCTCATCACCATTCTCGTCGTGCTCGTCGTGTTCGTGGGCGTCGGCGTGTATCCGATCGTTGCGGCGCGCTATCGGCTGCCGTCGCCCGGCTGGTTGCAGGAGAAGCAGCTGAAGCTCGGCCTCGACCTCAAGGGCGGCGTGAACCTCGAGATGCGCGTCGAGACCGACGCCGCGCTCAAGCTCGAGACCGACCAGGACAGCGAGCGGCTGCGCGACGAGCTCATGAAGCGCAACGTGCCGTTCACCAATCTTTCGACGACGAGCGGGACGCAGTTCCGCGTGGACGGTGTGCCGCCCGGGCAAGACGCGGCCTTCCGTGACGCGGCGGCCGAGGTGGACGCGAATTTCGATCGGACGCCCGGCGTCAGAGGCACCTACACGTTCACCATGAAGCCGAACATCGCGCAGCAGCTGCGCGACGAGGCCGTCGTGCAGGCGCGCGAGACGATCGAGCGCCGCGTCAACGAGCTGGGCGTCACTGAGCCGAGCATCTCGCAGCAGGGCACCGACGAGCTGCTGGTCCAGCTGCCCGGCGTGACCGACGTGGACAAGGCGAAGTCGATCATGGGCGAGGCCGGTCTCCTCGAGCTGAAAATCGTCGAGCAGGGGCCCGCCTCGACCAGAGAATCGCTGATGGTGGGCGGCCAGGTGCCGCAGGGCATGGAAATCGTCCCCGGCACCGGCGGCACCGAGTTTTACCTCGTCCGCAAGGTCGCCGCGGTGACGGGCCGCGATTTGCGCAACGCGCGGCCCACGCTCGACGAGAACAACCAGCCGGCGGTCAGCTTCACGCTCACCAACGAAGGCGGCCGGAAGTTCGGCAACGTGACCGGCGACAACGTCGGCCGTCAGCTTGCCATCATCCTCGACGGCCGCGTGCAGTCGGCGCCCCGGATCGATTCGCGCATCACGACCGACGGCCGCATCACCGGCAGCTTCACCAACGACGAAGTGCAGAACCTCTCCCTGATTCTCCGGTCTGGCGCGCTGCCGGCGCCGCTCGACTACCTGTCGGAGCGCACGATTGGTCCGAGCCTCGGCGCCGATTCGATCCGCTCTGGCGTAGAGGCCTCGCTCGTCGGCCTGCTGCTGATCATCGTGTTCATGCTCGTCTACTACAAGTTCTCCGGCATCAACGCGGTGACGGCGCTCGTCTTCAACCTGGTGATTCTGCTCGGGCTGATGGCGTACTTCGGCGCCGTCATGACGCTGCCCGGGATCGCCGGCTTCGTGCTGACGATGGGCATCGGCGTCGATTCGAACGTGCTGATCTTCGAGCGCATCAAGGAGGAACTCGAGGCGGGGCGAAGCGTGCGGGCGTCGATCAGCGCGGGCTTCAGCCGGGTGTTCTGGACGCTCTTCGACACGCACATCTCCGCCCTCATCTCGGCGGCCTTCCTCTTCAACTTCGGGACGGGCCCGATTCGCGGTTTTGCCGTGACGCTTGCGCTTGGCCTCGCGTCGAACCTGTTCACGTCGATTTTCGTGTCGCAAACGCTCTTTGAGCTGGAGCTGCAGACCCGCGGCCACGGCGCCGCTATCTCGATCTAGTCATGCATATCTTCAAAGACACCAAATACAACTTCCTCCGCTGGCGCTGGCATGCGCTCGTGGTCTCGTGGGTCATCATCCTCGCGGGCATCTTCGTCATCGCGACGAAAGGCATCCAGAAAGGCGTCGAGTTCGCCGGCGGGACCGTGGTGATCGTGCAATTCGATCAACCGACGACGGTGGAGCAGGTCCGCTCCGCGCTCGATCGCAGCTTCCCGGGCGGGGGCGGTGAGATCGTTGTCCAGTCGTACGGCGATCCGGCACTCAAGGAAGTGCTGGTTCGTGTGCCGTCGTCGGGCGCCGAGTCGGGCCAGTCGCTGAGCAAGACCAAGGACACTGTCGTCGGCGCCCTTCGGAAGAGCAACGTCGGGGGATTCAAGGAAGCCGGCACGGAGATCGTCGGCCCGACCGTCGGCCAGGAGTTGACCAGCAAGGGCCTCTGGGCGACCGGGCTGTCGCTCGTCGGCATCCTCCTGTATCTCGCGTTCCGCTTCCAGTTCAGCTTCGGCGTCGGCGCCGTCGTCGCGACGATCCACGACCTGCTCGTCACGCTGGCGTTCCTCGCGTTCTTCCGCTACGACATGTCGCTCAACGTCATCGCCGCGATCTTGACGATGACCGGGTTCTCGACCAACGACACGATCGTCATCTTCGACCGGATCCGCGAGAACCTGCGGTCGATGCGCCGCGACTCGATGTACGACGTCATCAACGCGTCGGTGAATCAGACGCTCGGCCGGACGGTCATCAGCTCGGGCACGGCGCTGCTCACCTCGCTCGCGCTGTTCTTCTTCGGCGGCGAAGTGCTGCACGGCTTCGCGTTCACGATGATCGTCGGCATCATCACCGGCACGTACTCGAGCGTGTTCATCGCCGCGGCGATCGTCAGCTTCTGGCGCGGTTCGGCGCCCACGCGCGCGGGTGCGCACGCCCCGGCGCCGCTCAGCGCGCCAGCACAGGCGCCCGCGCCACAGCAGCCGACCCGGAAGAGCAAGGCGCAACGCAAAGCCCGCGCGTCGTAGCGTGCCGCCAGCGGTTCAGGCGGCGATCCTGGGAGTCGTTCAGGGCGTGACTGAATTTCTGCCCGTGTCCTCGACCGCGCATCTCCTCGTCGTGGGCCGGCTGCTGGGGTTCAGCGATCCCGGCGGCACCTTCACCGTGATGATTCAGCTCGGATCCATCTTCGCGATCATGTGGGTCTACCGCGCGAAGATCCTCGAGGTGGTCGTCGGGCTGCCGTCCAGTCCCCAGGCGCGCCGGTTCGCGCTGATGCTGTTCGTCGCGCTGCTTCCGGCGGTTGTCGCCGGCGCCGCGTTCTCCCGGTTCATCACCGAGGTGCTCTACACGGCGCTCGTCGTCAACGCGGTGACGTTCATCGCCGGCGGCGTCGTCATCCTGCTCGTCGAGCGCTATCAGCCGCGAGTGACGGTGTCCGAGGTCGATGCCACGCCGATCGGCAAGGCGTTCGGCATCGGCTGCTGTCAGGCGCTGGCCATCGTCCCGGGCACGTCGCGGTCGGGCGCGACGATTGTCGGCGGCATGCTGCTCGGCCTCGACCGAGCCGTCGCGACGGAATTCTCGTTTTTCCTGGCGATGCCGACGCTCGCCGCCGCGTTCGTGAACAGCCTGTGGAAGGTGCGCCACGAGATCACGAGTGCGCGGACGACGAACATCGCGATCGGCCTCGTCATGGCGTTCATCTCGTCGGCGCTGGTCGTGAAACCGTTTCTCAACTACGTCCGGCGGTCGGGCTTCCAGCCGTTCGCGTGGTATCGCATCGTCTTCGGCGTCGTGCTGCTCGCAGCGCTTGCGGCCGGCTGGGGCCGCTGACGCGACGACCGGTGACTGCCGACCGACTGACTGACCGACTGACTGACTGACTGACTCCGCAATGTGGCTGTGGCTGCGCCGGCGTTTCCTCACGGGGTTTATCGTGACCGTGCCGCTGTTCATCAGCGTCGCGGCGCTCGTCTGGATCTTCGGCGTCGTTGACGGGCTGACGACGCCGCTCTACGACCGGCTGCTCGGGCGGAGAATTCCCGGCCTCGGCACGCTCTCGACGGTGATCGCCATCATGCTCGTCGGCGTTGTCGCAACGAACGTGATCGGCCGGCGTGTGCTCGCACGCGCCGAGGAGATTCTGCTGCGCGTGCCGGTGTTCAAGACGATTTACGCGCCGGTGAAGCAGCTCGTCATGGCGTTCTCGCCCGAAAACGCGTCGGGCTTCAAACGCGTCGTGCTGGTCGAGCACGCGACCCGAGGGTTTGCGATTGGCTTTCTGACGAAGGAGTTCACCGTCAATCGTGGCCAGGGCCCTGAGGCCCTGCTGGCGGTGTACGTGCCGACGAACCACCTGTATCTGGGGGACATCGTCATCTGCAGACGCGAGAACGCGCTGTTCCCCGACCTGTCGATTGAAGAGGGGATTCGGATCTTTCTGACGGGCGGAATGGCGCTTCCGCCGACCGTGCGGCTATAATTCCAACCTTTTGTGCGAGGCGAGATGAGTGTGACTGTTCGTAAGGTGCTGGTGCGGCTGATCGCGCCGGTTGTGATGATGACGGCCCTGGCGGCGGTGGCGAGCACGGCGCGGGCTGCGCAGGCGCAGCCCGAAGGCCAGGCGGCGACCGCGGCTGCGCCGCGCTCGTCGGGCGGAGGCGAAGCGGATCTCAGGATTCCCGATCTGTCGTCGGTCACGTTCCAGGGCGTGAACGGGCACAAGCTGCTGGTGAGCGGCCTCGTCGTGTGCGTGCTGGGCCTCATGTTCGGCCTTGTCGTGTTCACGCAGCTCAAGAACCTGCCGGTGCATCAGTCGATGCGTGAAGTCTCGGAGCTGATCTACGAGACGTGCAAGACCTATCTGATCACGCAGGGTAAGTTCATCCTGCTGTTGTGGGTCTTCATCGCCGTGATCATCGGCGCGTACTACGGGTGGCTCAATCCGGTGCCCGGCAAGCCGATCGGACTGACGCTGTCGATCATCCTGATCTTCAGCCTCATCGGCATCGCGGGCAGCTACGGCGTCGCCTGGTTCGGCATCCGCGTGAACACCTTCGCGAACTCGCGCGCCGCGTTCGCGAGCCTCAAGGGCAAGCCGTACCCCATCTACGCGATCCCGCTGCGCGCCGGGATGAGCATCGGCATGCTGCTCATCAGCGTCGAGCTGCTGCTGATGCTGTGCATCCTGCTGTTCGTGCCCGGTGACTTCGCCGGGCCGTGCTTCATCGGGTTCGCGATCGGCGAATCGCTCGGCGCCGCCGCGTTGCGCATCGCGGGCGGCATTTTCACGAAGATCGCCGACATCGGCTCGGACCTGATGAAGATCGTCTTCAACATCAAGGAAGACGACGCGCGCAACCCCGGCGTCATCGCGGACTGCACGGGCGACAACGCGGGCGATTCGGTCGGGCCGAGCGCCGACGGGTTCGAGACCTACGGCGTCACGGGCGTCGCCCTGATCACGTTCATCCTGCTCGCCGTCCGCGGCGAGGCCGTACAGGTGCAGCTGCTCGTCTGGATCTTCGTCATGCGCGTGATGATGATCATCACGAGCGGTCTGTCGTACTTCATCAACGAAGCCATCGCGAAAGCGCGCTACGGCAACGCCGACCGCATGAACTTCGAGGCGCCGCTGACGTCGCTCGTCTGGCTGACCTCGCTCATCTCGGTCGTCATCACTTACGCGGCGTCGTACCTGGTGATCGCCAACCTGGGCGACGGCTCGCTCTGGTGGAAGCTCTCGACCGTCATCACGTGCGGAACGATCGCCGGCGCGCTCATCCCCGAGCTCGTCAAACAGTTCACCTCGACGGAGTCGGGCCACGTGAAGGAAGTGGTGACGTCCTCGCAGGAAGGCGGCCCGTCGCTCAACATCCTGTCCGGTTTCGTGGCGGGCAATTTCAGCGCCTACTGGATCGGCCTGGCAATGGTCGGCCTGATGGGAGCCGCGTACATCGTCAGTCGCCTCGGTATGGGCGAGCTGATGCAGGCGCCGGCCGTGTTTGCCTTCGGGCTCGTGGCGTTCGGGTTCCTTGGGATGGGGCCCGTCACCATCGCCGTCGATTCCTACGGCCCGGTCACCGACAACGCGCAGTCGGTGTTCGAGCTCTCCGTCATCGAAACGCTACCGGGCGTCAAGGCGGCGCTCAAGAAGGACTACGGCTTCGACGTCAACTTCGAGCGCGCGAAGGATCTGCTCGAAGAGAACGACGGCGCGGGCAACACGTTCAAGGCGACCGCCAAGCCCGTGCTCATCGGCACGGCCGTCGTCGGCGCGACGACGATGATCTTTTCGATCATCTTCGTGCTGACCAACGGGCTCACGCAGAACGTCGATCGGCTGGGCCTGCTGTATCCGCCGTTCTTCCTGGGCCTCATCACCGGCGGCGCCGTCATCTACTGGTTCACCGGAGCCGCGACGCAGGCCGTGAGCACCGGCGCGTACCGCGCGGTGGAGTTCATCAAGGCGAACATCAGGCTCGACGGCGTCGAGAAGGCGTCGGTCAGCGACAGCAAGAAGGTCGTGGAGATCTGCACGCTCTACGCGCAGCGCGGGATGTTCAACATCTTCCTCGCCGTGTTCTTCTCGTCGCTGGCGTTTGCGTTCCTCGAGCCGTACTTCTTCATCGGCTATCTGATCTCGATTGCGTTGTTCGGCCTGTACCAGGCCATCTTCATGGCCAACGCCGGCGGCGCGTGGGACAACGCGAAGAAGATCGTCGAAGTCGAGCTGAAGGCGAAGGGGACGCCGCTGCACGCCGCCACCGTCGTGGGCGACACGGTCGGCGATCCGTTCAAGGACACGTCGTCAGTGGCGATGAACCCCGTGATCAAGTTCACGACGCTGTTCGGCTTGCTGGCGGTCGAGCTGGCGGTCCGCATTGCCACGGATGCGTCGCCGTCGGCGACCCGGCTGATCGCGGCAGTGTTCTTCCTGCTGTCGCTGGTCTTCGTCTACCGGTCGTTCTACGGGATGCGCATCGGCGCCGCCGAGGGCGCCCAGGCGCCGGTCGAGCGATCGGTTGGGCAGGTGTCGTGACGCGGACGGCGTCATCCGAATTCGGACGTCCGGTGTCTAAGCTGCCGGGGAGTTTCGTTGACTCCCTGATTTTCAAGTGACTATAATCGCCCCCCTTGACCGGCCGACAGCTCGACCGGCCAAGAGAGCGCGAAGGTTTCGAGGAGGCTCCCCGTGCCCCGTGACATGTTCGGCGATGTGGTCGATCCGTCGATCAAAGTCGGCTCCAAGAAGTGGTATACCGTCCCGCTATCGATCGCGGTGCACACCGCTATCCTGCTGGCGCTGGTGATCATCCCGCTGATGGCGGCCGATGTGCTGCCGACGCCGCCGGCCATGATGAACGCCTTTGTGGCCGCCGCGCCGCCGCCTCCTCCACCGCCGCCGCCCCCGCCGCCGCCACAGGCCGCAGCTCCGCAGGCGCCAAAGCCCGTTGACGTCAATCCGGCCGCTGCGCCGGTCGAAGCTCCCAAAGAAATCCGTCCTGAGACCGGCCTCGAGAGCGGCGTGAAGAACGCTATCGGTGGCGTCGAGGGCGGCGTGGCCGGCGGTGTCGCCGGCGGCATCGTCGGTGGTCTCGAGGCTGCGCCCCCGCCCCCGCCGCCGCCTCCGCCTCCGCCCGCGCCCGTTCGCGTCGGCGGCAACATCAAGCCGCCGACCAAGGTCAAAGACGTGCGTCCCGTGTATCCGTCGATCGCGCAGTCGGCGCGCGTCCAGGGCGTGGTGATCATTGAGGCCACGATCGGCCCGAGCGGCACGGTGACCGACGCGAAGGTGCTGCGGTCGATCCCGCTGCTCGATGCGGCGGCGCTCGACGCGGTGAAACAGTGGGTCTTCACGCCGACGACGCTCAACGGTCAGCCGGTGCCGGTCATCATGACGGTAACCGTGAACTTCACGCTGCAGTAGTCCGACGCGCAGCGTTCGCGCGAGACAGATTCGTCCGGCTTCGTCAGGGTTCGAATGTTTGAGTTCGTTTTGAGGAGGATGCCCCGTGGATTTAATGGCGATGTATCAGTCGATGGGAGTTGTGGCCAAGTGCGTGGCCGTCGTGCTCATTATTATGTCGATGTGGTCGATCGGCGTGGGCATCGAGCGCTTCTTCACGTATCAGCAGGCGCGTAATCAGTCGAAGCTCTTCGCGCCGCAGGTGGCCAAGCACCTGAAGGAAGGCCGCCTGAAGGATGCGGTCGCGCTCTCGACCTCCAAGAACTACCGCTACAGCCACCTCGCGAAAGTCGTGCTCGCAGGACTCCAGGAATATCAATTCCAGCAGGAAAGCGGCGGCGGTCTGCAGCGTGAAGACCTGATGGACACTGTCCGCCGTTCGATTCAGCGCGCGTCGGCGCTGACCGCGTCGGATCTGAAGAAGGGCGTCGCCGCGCTCGCGACCATCGGCTCGACGGCTCCGTTCGTCGGACTGCTCGGCACGGTCGTTGGCGTCATCAACGCGTTCCAGGGCATCGGCGCGAGCGGCTCGGCCGGTCTCGGTGCGGTGTCGATCGGTATCTCGGAAGCGCTCGTCGAGACCGCGCTCGGGCTGGTCGTCGCGATTCCGGCCGTCTGGATCTACAACTACCTGACGGCGCGCATCGAGTACTTCAACGTCGAGATGGACAACTCGTCGTCGGAGCTCGTCGACTACTTCATCCGCAAGACCGCCTAAGGCTCGTCAGACCGGGCAGGAGAGATCGCTATGGCAATGGACCTGGGCGGCGCCAAAGGCGGAGTCAAATCCGACATCAACGTGACGCCGCTCGTAGACGTCATGCTGGTGCTGCTCATCATCATGATGCTCATCACGCCGATGCTCAACCAGGGCGTCGCCGTGCGCCTGCCGAAGGCGTCCAACACCGTGGACAAGCCGACGACGCAGGACAACACGGTGGTCGCGGTGAGCAAGGACGGCTCGATGTACGTCAACTCGAAGCCCGTCGCCGAGGCCGAAATGGCGTCGAAGATCACCGAAGCCCTCGAGAACAAGAAGGAGAAGGTGGTCTTCATCAACGCCGATGAGGAAGCGCTGTACAGTTCGGTGATGGCGGCGATGGACCAGCTGCATCAGGCGGGGGTCGAGGACATCGCGCTCATCACAGAACGCAAGCGTGACGGCGGCAGCGGAGGAGGCAAGTAATGGCTGGCGCCGCGCATCATCACCTCGGAGCGGACAAGGTCGTCAAGGCCTCGGTGCCGCACGCGAGCTCGGACATGAACGTCACGCCGCTCATCGACGTGCTGCTCGTGCTCCTCGTCATCTTCATGTCCGTCGTCAACCTCACACAGCAGGGCGTGGACATCAACCTGCCGGCGGAGACCAAGAAGACAACGGACGTGACGCCCGATGTCAGCCAGATCGTGCTGCAGGTCGGCGCCGACCGTCGCATCTCGATCAACAAGCAGGACGTCACCTTGCCCGAGCTCGAAAAGAAGCTGCGCGACATCTACGAGCAGCGCAAGGACAAGAAGATGTTCCTGATGGCGTCGGGGCAGCTGCGCTACAAGGACATCATCGACGTAATCGACGCGGCCAAGGGCGCCGGCGTGGATCAGGTCGGGATCGTCACCGAAGGCATGCAGAAGGCGGCCGGCGCCGGCGACTGACGCCGCCCGCGATCGTCGTGTGAGCCTGGCCGCCTCTCCTTGCGGGGAGGCGGCCATTTTTTGTTTGTGGCGCAGGTTGCGCCGCAGGTAAGGTTGCAGCATGCGCATTCAGACACGCCTCCTGCGCGGCGCAGCGGTCGCGCTGGCCGTGCTCCTCGCGTCCGCCGTCCGGTTGTCGCTCCTCGCGCAGGCGCCCGCGGTGGCGGCGACGTTCGCGCCGGACGCGACGCTGCCCCTGGACGCGGCGATCAGGACGGGCGCGCTGCCCAACGGCCTCAAGTACTACATCCGGCAGAACGCGCGGCCCGCGAAGCGGGTCTCGCTGCGCCTGGCCGTCAAGGCCGGGTCGCTCGAGGAGCACGACGACCAGCTCGGCCTCGCCCACTTCATCGAGCACATGGCCTTCAACGGCAGCCAGCACTTCAAGCCGGGTGAAGTATTCAGCTATTTCGAGCGAGTCGGCGCGCGACTCGGGCCGCACGTCAATGCGCAGACGAGCTTCGACGAGACCCTCTACATGCTCGACTTGCCGACCGACCAGGGTGACGTCGTGTCGAAGGGACTGCTCGCGCTGGCCGACTTCGCCGGCGGGCTCACGTTCGATCCGGCGGAAGTCGAGAAGGAACGCGGGGTCGTAATCGAGGAGTGGCGCGGCGGTCTTGGTGCCGGTTCGCGCGTGCGTGACAAGGAAATCCCGGTCATCTTCTACAAGTCGCGCTATGCCGACCGACTGCCCATCGGCAAGCCCGAGATCATCCGGACCGCGCCCGCCTCCAGGCTGCGCGCGTTCTACGACACGTGGTACCGGCCGGAGCGCATGGCGGTGGTGGTCGTCGGCGATGTCGATCCCTCGGCCATGGAGGCATCCATCCGCTCGACCTTCGGCGGCCTGCGCGATCGCGCCAAGGCCGAGAAGGTGCCGAACGGCTCGGTCACCGTCAAGCATCCAGTCATCGCCAGCGTCGTCACCGATCCCGAGCTCACGCGGACGAACGTCCAGGTCCTGCGGAAATACGTGAAGGGTCCGGATCGGCGCGTCGCCGACTATCGGCGTTCGCTCGTCGAGCGCATGGCGCAGGCGATGCTGAACGACCGACTCGCGGAGCTCGCGCGCCGGCCCGACGCCAGCTTTCTCGGAGCCGGCGTCGGCAGTGAGTCGATTACGCCCGACGTTGACGCGTTCGTCCTGAACGTGCGCACGACGGACGACAAGGCCCAGGACGGGCTGAGGGCGGCCGCGATCGAGGCCAAGCGGGCGAGGGATTTCGGGTTCAGCGAGTCCGAGCTGGAGCGCACGAAGAAGAACCTGGCGGCGGACTACGAGCAGGTGTACGCCGAACGCGACAAGTCGGAGAGCCCGGCGTTCGCCCAGGAGCTGTTGAGCCTGTTCCTCGAAGACGAGCCCGCGCCCGGCATCGCGTACGAGTACGCGCTCGCCAAGGCGCTGCTGCCGACCATCACGACGTCCGACGTCGCTGGCGCCATGCGCCGCCTGATGAGCGACGACGGCAAGGTCGTGCTCGTGACGGCGCCGCAGAAAGATTCGGTGACGCCGCCGTCGGATTCGGCCGTTCGCGAGACGCTGGCGTCGGCGGAATCGACGTCTGTAACGCCGTGGAACGACACGACGACGACGCGCGCGCTTGTCGAGCACGAGCCGGCACCCGCCACGGTGCAGTCGCGCCGCGAACTTGCCGACGTCGGCGTCACCGTGGTGAAGTTCTCGAACGGCGTCGAAGCGTGGCTCAAGCCGACGACCTTCAAGAACGACGAGGTGTTGTTCGCGCTCACAGCGCAGGGCGGCGCCTCGCTGGCGCCGCCGGCCGACTTCGAGGAAGCGGCGCTCGCGACCAACTACGTGCGCCTGTCTGGTGTCGGCGGCCTCAAGGCGATCGACCTGGAAAAGCTGCTGGCCGGGAAGAATGCCGGCGCCTCGCCGTTCATCTCCCTTTCGACCCACGGCATCAGCGGCAGCGCGGCGCCGCAGGATCTCGAAACGGGTCTGCAGCTGCTGTATCTCGACTTCGTCGCGCCAGGCGACGATCCTCAGCAGTTCGAGGTGCTCACACGCCAGCTGCAGGCCGCGGTGGCCAATCGCGGCCGCTCGCCGGGGCAGGTGTTTGGCGAGAAGCTGGAGCAGGTGAACACGTCGAACCACTACACCTCGCAGCCGCTCACCGCCGAGCGCATCGCGGCGCTCGATCGGCAGAAGATGGTGTCGTTCTACCGCCAGCGCTTCTCGAATGCCGCGGATTTCACGTTCTTCATGGTCGGCGCATTCAAGATTGACGCGGTGCTGCCGCTCGTCGCGCGGTATGTCGGAGGCCTGCCGTCCACGGGTCCCGCGCGCGCCGAGGTGAAGGACATCGGGATCCATTTCCCTGTGGATCCGAAGCGAGACACCGTCGCGCTCGGGCGCGAGCCGCGCAGCAACGTGGCGATCAGCTTCTATGCCGAGCAGTCGTCCGATCCTGTCGAGGCGGAGAACGTCGCCGCAGCGACGACCGTCCTCGACATCGCGCTGCGCGACGCGCTCCGCGAAGAGCTCGGCCAGACCTACAGCGTGTCGGTGGGCCAGGGCGGGCCGTCGCTTCCGCAGCACGGCGGTGGCTTCGTCCGCGTGAGCTTCGGCGCCGCGCCCGAAAACATCGCGCCGATGACCGAGCGCGTGCTGGCCGAAGTCAAGCGACTGCAGCAGGAGGGACCGTCGGCGGATCTCACGACGCGGGCCAAGGAAGCCGCGCGGCGCGGCTATGAGACGGCGCTGCAGCAGAACGGCTACTGGATGGGCCGCTTGCAGGCGGTGCACCTGTTCGGGCGTGATCCGAAGGAGATTCTCACGCGTCCCGCGCGCATCGACGCCGTGACGCCGGCCAGCATCCAGGACGTCTTCAAGCGCGACTTTCCGCTCGACCGCTACACGGTCGTGACGCTCGTGCCAGCGGCCGCACCGGTCGCCGCGGCGTCCGTTCACTGAGCGCGGCGCCATGTTCGATCGCGTGAAGGTGGTCGGTCGCGGCCGCGTTGGATCGGCCGTGGCGACCAGACTCGCAGAGCGTGCCCGGCTCGCCGCCGACGGCGACGAGCCGGATCTCGTCCTGCTCTGCGTGCCGGATCGTGCGATTCACGAGGCGGCCGCCGCCGTGCCGCCGGGGCCGTGGCTGGCCCACGTCAGCGGCGCCGTGTCGTTGTCTGCGCTGTCGCCCCACGAACGGCGGTTCGGGGTACATCCGCTGCAGACGTTCAACCGATCGGGGCGCGCCGATCAGCTCGACGGTGCGTGGGCGGCGGTGACCGCCGACACGGAGGATGCGCGCATCCGCGGCCGCTGGCTCGCCACCACGCTCGCTCTGCAGCCGTTCGATCTCAGGGACGACCGCCGTGTGCTTTATCATGCCGGCGCCACGGTCGCGTCCAACTTCCTGGTGACCCTTTTCCGTGCCGCACGCGACCTCGTGCAGAAAGCGGGCGTGCCGCCCGATGCGCTGTTGCCCCTGATGCGACGTACGATGGAGAACGGCTTCGAGCTGACCGGGCCGATCGCGCGTGGCGACTGGGCGACCGTCGAAGCCCATGTGGCCGCGATTCGTGTCGAGGCGCCGGAGCTCGAAGAGCTGTATCGCACTCTGGCGCGAGTCACCCGTCCATGAAGACGATTCGAACCGTGCGGGAACTGCGCGAGGCGCTGGCGCCCCATCGCGCCGACACACGCATCGCGCTCGTGCCGACGATGGGTGCGCTGCACAAGGGACACATCGCACTGTTCGACGCCGCCCGCGACGCCGCCGACCTCGTCGTCGCGAGCCTCTTCGTCAATCCGACGCAGTTCAACGACCCCCAAGACTTCTCGTCGTACCCGCGTGACGAGGCCGCCGACTTCAGGATGGCTGCCGGCGCCGGCGTTGACGTCGTGTTCGCGCCAGCCGTGGAGGAGTTGTACCCGCCGGGTTTCGCGACGTGGGTGGACGCCGAAGGCGCGGCGCTGGGACTCGAGGGCGAGTGCCGCCCTGGCCACTTCCGCGGCGTCGCGACCGTCTGCGTGAAGCTGTTCACGGCCGTTGCGCCGCGTCTGGCGTTCTTCGGCCAGAAGGACGTGCAGCAGGTCGCAGTAGTGAAGCAGGTGGTGCGCGACTTGAATCTCGATCTCGAAATTCGCGTGGTGCCGATCGTGCGCGATGCGGACGGGCTCGCGCTGTCGTCGCGAAACGCGAGGCTCTCGGCCGACGAGCGGGCGCGGGCGCGGGCGATTTCGCGGGCGCTCGACGCGGGCCTCGAGGCCTACCGGGATCGCCGAGACCCCGCGGCGGCGGCGCGGGCCTCGCTGTCGGGTCTTGCTGGCATCGACGTCGATTACGTCGCGGTGGCGGACTTCGACGGGCAGCCGACGCTCGCGATCGCGGCGCGCGTCGGCCGCACCCGTCTCATCGACAACGTGCTGCTCGAGAAGCCACAATCGTCGTGATGAAGCTGTCGATGACCGACCTCGCCGCGTTGAAGCAGCAGCGCCAGCGCATCACGATGATCACGGCGTACGACGCGCCGAGCGCCCGCTTTGCCGACGCGGCCGGCATCGACGCAATTCTCGTCGGCGACTCCGCCGCCATGACCGTGTTCGGCTACGACCAGACGACGTCGATTACGATCGAGGACATGCTGCTGCTCGCGCGGGCGGCACGACGCGGTGCCACGCGCGCGCTGCTCATCGCGGACATGCCGTTCGGATCCGTGCAGGTGTCGGACGCCGACACCGTGTCGAACGCGATCAGGTTCGTCAGGGAAGCGGGCATGGACGCGGTCAAGATCGAAGGGGCAGGGCCGATGGTGCGCCGGATCGCGGCTGTCATCGACGCGGGCATCCCCGTCGTCGGACACATCGGGCTGACGCCGCAGTCGGTGACGCAGCCTGACGGCTACAAGCCGCAGGGCAGGACCGCCGCCGCCGCCGAACGACTGCTCGAGGACGCCCGCGCGCTCGAGCGCGCGGGGTGTGTCGCCGTCGTACTCGAAGCGATGCCGCAGCCGGTGGCCGCCAGAATTACGCAGGCGCTGACGATTCCGACGATCGGAATCGGCGCCGGCGTCGAGTGCGACGGCCAGGTCCTCGTGTGGCACGACATGCTCGGCCTGAGCAGCAGGGTCCCGAGATTCGTCAAACAATACGCGAATCTCGGCGACGCCATCGTCACGGCGATTCGGGAGTACATCGCGGACGTGCGCAGCGGGCGCTTTCCAGAAGCCCGTCACACCTATTCGATGCCGGACGAGGAGCGCCAGCGCCTCCGGTCTAGTTGAAGCTGTAGCGGAAACTCAGCATCATCACATACACGTCGCTGACCGTCTGCCCGATCTGAGCCGTCGATTGGAATGTCTTGCTGAGCAGCGCGGGACCGGATGCGGTGTTCAGCGTCGCGAAGTTGTAGGTCAGCTTGCCTGAGGCATCCACCGCGGGACTCGTGAGGATGCGGTTCTGGATGACCTGCTGCCCCACGCCCCAGTTGTGATTCAGCAGGTTCCCGACGTTGGTGATGT
>CAZOIK010000005.1:0-11817 GCA_964579765.1 uncultured Bifidobacteriaceae bacterium | reverse complement strand
CACGTTCGTCGAGCGCGACGCCGTGCGCGACGAGCTGACGCTCCGCCCGCGCATGCGCGGGCGCGGCACCGAGCCGTCGCTCGCGAACGTGACGATCAGCGGCCCGTACGGCGCAAAGTCTCCGGGAGATTCTCAGAGCCGCCGGCGCATTTTCATCTGCTCGACGCACGACGAGGAGTGCGCCCGCAGGATTCTGCTGTCGCTGACGCGCCACGCGTACCGGCGGCCGACGACGGACGCCGACATTCAGGACCTGCTGCCGTTCTACGAGAAGGGACGTCGGGAGGGAGGCGGTGCCGCCGGCTTCGACGAGGGCGTCGAACGCGCGCTCGAGCGGATGCTCGTCAGCCCGCAGTTTCTCTTCCGCATCGAGCACGCGCCCTCGGCCGGCGTCGCCCCGGTCAGCGACCTCGAGCTCGCGTCGCGGCTGTCGTTCTTTCTGTGGAGCAGCATTCCAGACGACGAGCTGCTGGACGTCGCGGCGAAGGGTCAACTCCACACGCCCGCCGTCCTCGATCGCGAGGTGCGGCGCATGCTGCGCGACCCGCGGTCGTCGTCGCTCGTGACGAACTTCGCCGAGCAGTGGCTGTTCGTCCGCGACGTCGAGGCGAAGCAGCCCGACGGCCTGATCTTCCCGGACTTCGACGAGACGCTGCGCGCGGCGATGCACAAGGAAACGGACCTCTTTCTCGACAGCGTCCTGCGCGGCGACCGCAGCGTGCTCGATCTGCTCACCGCGAACTACTCGTTCATTAACGACCGGCTCGCGAAGCACTACGGGATTTCGAACGTCGAGGGCAGCGACTTCCGGCGCGTGACGTTTCCGCCCGGCAGCCCGCGCGGAGGACTGCTCGGCCAGGGCAGCATCCTGACGCTGACGTCCTATGCCACGCGCACCTCACCCGTCGTGCGCGGCAAGTGGGTGCTCGAGAACCTGCTGTCGGCGGCGCCGCCGCCTCCGCCGCCGAACATCCCGGCGCTCAAGACCACCGGCAGCGAGCCCGGCCACACGCTGACGATGCGCGAGGCGATGACGGCGCACCGGGCGAACCCGAGCTGCGCGACCTGCCACGCGCGCATGGATCCGATCGGCTTTGCCATGGAGAACTTCGACGCCGTCGGCCGCTGGCGCGACCACGACAACGGCAATCCGATCGACGCGTCCGGCATGCTGCCCGACGGCACGGCGTTCAACGGCATGGCCGGGCTGAAGAAGATCCTGCTCGCCGACCGCGATCAGTTCGTAAACACGGTCGCGGAGAAGCTGCTGATGTACGCGCTCGGCCGCAACGTCCAGTACTACGACCAGCCGTACGTCCGCGCCATCGTCCACGGCGCCGCGTCGAGCAACGACACCTTCGCGTCGCTCGTGACGGGCGTCGTCCACAGCGCGCCGTTCCAACTGAGAAGCAGCAGGTGATGTGGGGGCCGGCGTCAGCCGGCCGCCTGAAGGCGGCCCCCACGGTCTGCACGCAGGCCTGAAGGCCTGCACTACATGAGAGTCCTCATCGCCCTTCTGACGTTTGCCATCGCGGCGCCGGCGGCGCCGGCCGGCTGGCGGCGCGTCGATTCGCCCCACTTCATCATCGTCGGCGACGCGAGCGCCGATGCGCTGCGCGCGACGGCGGCGAAGTTCGAGGGGTTCCGCGAGGCGCTGCGCCGCGTGCTGCCGGCGGCGACGACGAGCGAGCCCGTGCCGACGGTGGTCGTCGTCTTTCCGACCGACGCCGCGTTTACGCCGTTCAAGCCGCTCTATCACGGGAAGACGAAGACCGCGATTGCCGGCTACGCCACGGCCGGTCTCGACGTGAACTACATCGCGATGCGCAACGACGGCGGCGACAGCGACCGCCTGATCTTCCACGAGTACACGCACATGATCGTCGCCAACGCGGTCGCGAAGGCGCCCGTCTGGCTGAACGAAGGGCTGGCCGAGTTCTACAGCACGTTCGCGCTGGTGGACGGGGGACGGCGCGCGCAGATCGGGCGTCCCGTGGCCGACCATCTGCGGCGGCTGAACGGCACGCTGCCGGTGCCGCTGACGGATCTGCTGAAGGTGGACATCGCCTCGCCGGTGTACAACGAGGACGACCGCGCGTCGGGCTTCTATGCCGAGTCGTGGGCGCTCACGCACATGCTGATCAGCGATCGCCCGAGCCGGGTGCCCGAGCTCGGCGAGTACCTGCGGCGCGTGAGCGACGGCGCGAGCGAGATCGACGCGTGGCAGCAGGTGTTCGGCACGCAGACTGAAGCCGATCTGCGGCGGTACCTCAGGCGGCGCGACTTCGCCACGACCGTCGTCGATCTGCCGGGCACGGTCGCGGCGCCGCCATCGACCGACGAAGCGCTCTCGCCGGCGGAAGCGGCGGCGTTTCTCGCCGCCCTGCAGTTGCGGCATCGCGGGCCGGACGTCGCCGCGCAGCTGCTGGAGCCGGCGCTCGACGGCGATCCGTCGAGCGCGCTCGCCAACGTGACGATGGCGCAGATCGCCCTCGCGCGCGGCGACGGCGCGGGCGCGGCGACACGGCTGACCGCGATGACGCGCACGGGCGACTGGTTCACCGTCTACAAGATCGCGCTGGCGCTGGCGCAGACGGCCGACCTCGCCCACGGCACGCGCGCGTCGCACGACGTGCTCGCCCGGGCGTCACGGCTGCTCGCGCAGGTGCGGCGCAGCCGTCCCGATCTGGCGAACATCCCGGCGGAGCTGGCGAAGATTGCCGCGGCCGGCGACGACGTGCCGACGGCGGCGGCGTTCGCCGACATCGCGCGCGCACGCGCGCTGGCGCCCGGCCGCATCGACTACGCGCTGACCGAAGCGGAGCTCTTCGCCGACGCGGGCGACTTCGACCGCGCGCGCAGCATCATCGGCCCGCTGCTGACGTCCACGTACCCCGAGGACGTGCGCAACTCCGCGCGCCGCCTGATGGCCGGCCTCGTGGAGTTGGAGAAGGCCGCCGGCAAATGAGGTGATGTGGGGGCATCCTGATTTGGGCGCCGCCTTCAGGCGGCCGACTAAAACACGAGAAAGGGTTTGCGAAACTCAAGCATCGACGTGCCGCCGATCCGGTGCGTACGATAGGCCGTTTCAGAACCACGCTCAAGAGCGTAATGGCCGCGCCGAAAGTCGAGAGACGCACAAAGCCGAACGAACCAAGCCAAACGTCCGTAAACTATTAACCGGGGCTGTCAAATAGAGACCGGAGATCCGCTGGTGTTAGTTCCTTGGATCGCGGCGGGGTGCCCTTGCCGTCCTTGGCTCGGATCGACTCAATTAGCCTTTTACACTTCGTTGCGTTCTTAAACAAATTCCCTGGGTACGCGGACGGGAACTTTTCTAGCGTCGCTGCTACAACTTTCTGCAACACGGCGGGCGCTAGCAACTTAGCTCGCTCCAACACACTCGCTGGATCGATGCTGCTGTCATCTAGCACTGCCGATCCCAGTTCAGCCAAGACCAAGTGAAGCACTAGACGATTTCCGTGGATCGCAATGAGTTTATCCTTCCCTGCTGCTTCGGCTTGCAGTTCCTTCAACATCGCTTCCACTGCGCGCATGATTTCAACAGCACGCCATAAGCGCTGTGCCGAGACAGAAGCATTGAACAAGATCGTATAAGGCGGTTGCTCAACGCTGTCATACAGTCGCCCTACTTCTCGTTTAGCCTGAACAGCTAACTGAACATCCGATTGAGCGCAGGCGAGAGCGACAGTGGCCTCATCGAGGGTGCAGCCTTGTTCCGCCGTAGGCTGGCCGTCGCCGCTGCGATACACATACTCCTTTCCAAAGGAAAGCAGCAGCTCTGAGCGCAACCTTGCTTGTTGCGGGTCCAAGGATGCGAAGTCGCGCTTATCGATTCGGTTTTGAGTGTTAGCGGCACGCGTGAGATCCGAGGCGAACTCCGGAGGACACTTTTCGAGCGAAATGAGGCGTACTAGTACTTTGGCCTCCTTAGACTCACTAGTGCCACCAGCGCCGAGAGTCGAAATCAGACTGCCGACGGTCTGAGCCCCGTTCACTACGCTTGCGCCTTTACATTCAAACACTCCGCTCGTCCGACTATCGCCACCTAGTGGTTTCTTCGTAAGCTCAGAACAAAGAATGGTGATGCCATTATTGAAGTACCAGAAGTGAAGTGGCTCGTTCCTCGCGGTATCCACAATCGCGTCGTTTACATCCGTGCTGCCTTTGAAGCCTCGAATATTTCTATGGTAAAGCCTGTTCCCGTATTGAGCCCAATTCACAACGTCCGATACTGCGAGTTGGCCGTAGTAGGCGCGGTAGGGGTCTTGCACTTTCCCGAACTCATGCAACATCACCGTCAAATCGATTGATTCACCTAACGCCTGTGCCGACACAATGTCGTGGAGCGGCTTCTGATTAATTATGCGGACAGACACTAGTTCGTCTCCGTCATTCAGGCTGCTCAAGAGGTCGTCGATCCTGGATTGCGCTTCGTTCGAGAGCCCCTGTTGACCTGTGTAGGCAAAAGCAAGCACGAACGTGGCGCGTGAGTCGCCGAGAGCTTCAGCGACCAGTTGATGCTTCGCTGCAAGCTTCCCAAACCGTTCCATTTTGAAGTCGAGCAAGTCGCGAAACCCTTGGAGAACCTTATGCACGTCGCCCAGTTCCATCGTTCCGTTGCCGCTCTGCATGAACTTCGATTGAACGACATAGCAAACGCGCTCGACAGGATCGAAATAGAACGCATCGATCCCGTTATCTGTGGATCCGTCAACCACCGATGCCGCCGCGAGCTGGTCATCTACTTCCGCCATTTCGGCGATAGCGAAAGCCGCCAAAGATCGCGTCAACATGAAGCGTTCGATCTCATCGGGGGGTCGTTGACTGACGTCGGAAAGATCGACAAGCGCGTGAAAGCGCTTCTGGATAGCCGACCTGATGTGATTGACATGAATGATGCTCATTGGCACCATCATGCCAGAGTCTGATTTTGATTAGCGCAGTGAATTCTTACCGCTAGAGGCCGGTCCCACATCCGTACGCCGCTGTAGCCTATCCCGCCAGGTTCAGACGTTGTGTCGGCGGCGGGGACTCCTCGTCGAGGTCGAGCGCGAGCGCGGTCGAGTGCCACACACGATCGAGCACTGCGACGCCGGCCGCCAGTGCCGCCAACGCGCCGATGAACAGCACGTACTCCGCGCGTCCACCGCTCAGCGCGAATCGCTCGATCCAGGCGAGCAGGTACGAGAGCGCCAGGATCGCGAGCACGTACGCCGGCGCTCGCGACTTCACGTCGGCGCTCGGGATATGCGCACTGACCAGGGGCACGCGACGGTAGTGAAGGAAGAGCGTTTCCGTCATCAGCAGCGAGAACGCCGCGCCGGTCACGACGTGCAACATCGCGACGTGAACGCCAAGGACGAGCGCGTGCCAGACGAACGCTGCGGCGAGGATCGGAAGGGCCACCGCCACCAGGCCCGCGCGTTTGACGCCTGAGAGGTACGGGCGAAGGTCCCCGGTCCACGACAGGCTGAACGTGGTGCCGGCCCGGAGGTTCGCCGGCAGCTGCGTCGCGTGACGAAACCCCGTCAGCACCGACGCGACGAGCAGCGACTGCGCGGCGAGCACCGACAGCGGGATCGCTGCGACGTCGGCCTGAACCATCAGCACTCGACCGTGCACGGCGACGAGCATCAGCGACACGCCGACGGCGAGAGCCGCCGCCAGCACTGCTCGATGCGTGACCTGGCGCGGCACCGTGTGCAGTGTGAACCAGAACCCTGCTTGTTCAAGCGACGAGGTGGCGACCATGTGCGTGACGATCCACGCGCCCATGCGACCGGCCGCCGACCGCCGGCGGCGGGACCGCACTGCCGGAGCCGGCAGACGGCGGCTGTTCCACGCACAGGCGACAATCGTCACGACGATCACGATCGCGAGCGACGCGAGAGCGCGCCGGCCCAGTTCGTGGAACACGGGCCAGAGGCTGCGATACAGACGCGTCGCCTCTCGCTCGGCGTTTACGAGGTAGCGCGCGGGCGTTGTCCTCGGCAGAACGTCGATCACCGACCCGGCGAGCGTCTCGTGCCAGCCGACGAACCACAACGGCGGCAACGCTGCGCGCGCGGGCCGTTCGGGCGCCAGCCACGTGCGTGCGACGTCCATCGAGGCGCCCGGAAGCAGCAACAACGCCGAGATCAACGCCACGACCAGCACCATCTGCGCGAAGGACGAGATCGCGTGAAACCGTGTCTGTCCCAGAAGCGCCGCGAGCGCTTCCCGAAGCGCAAAGACGGCGAGAAATCCGAAAGCGCCTGCCGAGAGCGTGACGAGCGCATTGGACAGCGTCAGCACCGTCAGCCCGCGCATCCCGATCGGCAGCGTGAGCGGCAGCGAGACCGGGCGCAGGAGGATCGGCGCGAGATTCCACGCGACGAGCGTGCCCGCGGCCAGAAGCGCCACGGCCGTGAACTTGGAACGGACGATCACCGATCGCCGCAGCGGAAGGACGCCCAGGATCGCCGCGTCCCGCGCGTCGAGCGCCAGGCCGTCCCACACCGCGACGCCAAGCAGCGCCATCACGAGCATCGACGCCGAGGTGAACAGGAACCGCTCGTCAACCGACCGGAGCGAGGTCAGGCCTGGCGGAAGGAAGTTGTTGAACTGGTACTGCAACGCGACGAGAACGGCCAGGAACAGGCTGACGGCGACGATGGTGCCTCCGACCGCCGACAGCATCTCGTGTCGATCCGCCTTCGGCGACACGAGATCGTGCTCGAGGAAGCGCAGGAGAAACAACCGGACGAGCGGGCGTTCACGCACGCGCCGTGACGACATCCGCGATGTCCTCGGCCGAGCGCTCGGGATCGCTGCGAAGGACGAGCTGCGAAAACACGTCTTCCAGCGAGCCGCTGCCCGCCAGACGTCGCAGCGCGGCGACCGTGTCGCTGGCGACAATCCGGCCCTGGTGGATCACCAGCACGCGGTCGCAGGTTTTCTCGACCAATTCCAGCACGTGCGAGCTGTACAACACCGCTTTGCCGCGTTTGGCGAGCGCCAGCACCAGACGCCGCAACACCAGCGTGGTCGTGACGTCGAGGCCGGAGTCGGGCTCGTCGAGAATGAGGACGTCCGGATCGTGCAGCAGCGCGGCGATCAGCATCACACGCTGCTTCATGCCCTTCGAGTACGACGCCATGTCCTGGGTCGCCGCATGCGACAGGCCGAACAGCTCGAGCAGCGCGCCGATCTTCTTCGTCAGCAGCAAGGCGTCCAGTTCACGAAGCCGTCCGACAAGTTCCAGATACTCGGTGGCCGACTGGAAGGTGTAGAGGGTCGGCTCCTCCGGAACGTAGCCGAGCCGCCGACGAAAGCCGATCGGGTCACGGGCGATGTTGCTGTCGTGGAACAACACCTCCCCGGCCGACGGATCGAGGAGCCCGGTGAGCATCTTCGCGGTCGTACTCTTGCCCGATCCGTTCGGCCCGAGATATCCGACCACCTCGCCGGCGCACACGTTCAGGCTGACGTCGGAGACGACCGTGACGCCGAAGAATCGTCTGGTGAGGTGTCGGGCTTCGAGCATGACGCCCTCCGGCTCAGACGTAGTACCGCGGCAGGATGACGAAGAACGCGTACCAGCCAATCAGCGCGACGACGAGGCCCAGGATCGCCAACAGGAGGGACACATCGACGGTGACCCGGTCGAGACAGCCTGACGCCACGTCGCCGTCGCCCAGCCCCAGCAGGGAGACGGAGTCGTGCGAGACGGGCTGCGTCAGCAGCGTGACGCAGGTGCGGATCCAGTCGACGGCAATATGCACCGCGAACTTCGCCCAGTGCGCGACGCCGCCGTCGTTCAACGCGTCTTCGACGTCATTTCGGAACGTGACGGCGAGCTCGCGGCCGAACGCCCGTCGGAACTCGGCGGGATAGAGCCAGATCGCCGCGCCGTACACCCGGCACGCCGCCGCAGACAGACGTGGATGCCGCGTTCGCACACGCATGGCTACGCTCCCGAGTCTCTGGGAAGCAGTCGTCGCGCGCGTGCCGCCGTGACGGCGGCCGCGAGACGCTTCGCCTCGCCCCGGACGACGCGGGTGCCGAAGGTCGTGATGCGGTAGTAGCGCCGCCGCTCGTCGTCCAGCTCCGGATCGGGGCGCCAGTCGGACTCTTCGACGAGCCCTGCCGCGAGCATCCGCTCGAGGCAGCCGTAGAGCGTCCCGGGCCCGAGCTTCAGCGCGCCGTCCGTGTCTTCGAGCACCTGGCGCATGATGGCGTACCCGTGCCGTTCGCCGTCGGACAAGGCGACCAGGATGTGAAACACTGGCGGCGTCAGCGGAAGGAGATCTTCCGGGTTCTTCGTACGCGGCATTCGTTATATCCGAAACGGTGTCATTACATCCGTTACGGATATATTAAGGAGCCACCCCGTAGAAGTCAAGGCGGCCCCCCCATCGTTGAGCTTTTGGTCATAAAATGAAGGCGACGAGGAGCGCGCCGATGTTCATCAGCAGGCTGGCGATTCCGCGGCGGACATTTCTGCGAGGCCTGGGCGCGACGATCGCGCTGCCGATGCTCGACGCGATGGTGCCGGCGCTCTCGGCCGCGCCGAGCGCCACGCCGCGCTTCACGTTCCTCTACGTCGCCAACGGCGTCATCCAGGACGAGTGGACGCCGAAGACGACCGGCGCCGACTACGAGCTGACGCCGATTCTCGCGCCGCTCGCGCAGCACAAAAAAGACATCACCGTCGTCAGCGGCCTCGCGCACCTGCAGGCCGACACGTTCGGCGACGGGACGGGTGATCATCCGCGCGCGTCGGCGGCGTGGCTCACCGGCGTGCACGCGTACGACCGCACGCTGCCCGGCGTGGACGTCAAGCTCGCGACCTCCGCCGACCAGATCCTCGCGCAGCGCATCGGCAAGACGACGGCCGTCAGCTCGATCGAGCTGTCGGTCGATTATCCAACGCAGGGCGCGTGCGACTCGGGCGACTGCTTCTACGTCAACACGGTCTCCTGGCGCAACGAGACGACGCCGAATCCGACGGAACTGCATCCGCGCGTGGTCTTCGAGCGGCTGTTCGGCGACGGCGGGACGGCGGCCGAGCGGCGCGCGCGCCTGCGCGAGACGGGCAGCATCCTCGACTCGGTCGGCGCCGAAATCCGCCGGCTCGACGCGTCGCTCGGCGCGGGCGACAGCGGCAAGCTCGACGAATACCTCGACTCGGTGCGCGACGTCGAACAGCGGATCCAGAACGCCGAGCGGCACAACGCGCAGAACTTCGAGCTGCCCGATCGTCCGGTGGACGTGCCGCCGACCTTCGAGGAGCACGCGAAGCTGATGTTCGACCTGCAGGTGCTCGGCTTCCGCGCCGACGTGACGCGCGTCAGCAGCATGATCCTGTCGCGCGAGTTGAGCTCGATGACCTTCGGGCAGATCGGCGTGCCCGACCAACATCACGCCGTCTCGCATCACCGCAACGATCCCGATCTGATCGCGAAGAAGGCGAAGATCGACGCGTATCAGACGCAGCTGCTCGCCTACTATCTCGACAAACTGACAGCGACGCCAGACGGCGACGGCACGCTGCTCGATCACAGCCTCGTCCTCTACGGCGGCGGCATGGGCAACGGCAACCTGCATCGCCACACCGATCTGCCGTGTCTCGTCGCCGGCCGCCTCGGCGGCGCGATCAAGACCGGGCAGCATCTCGCGTATCCGGACAAAACGCCGATGACGAACCTGCTGCTGACGATCCTCGCGGCCGCCGGCATCCCGCAGGAACACCTCGGCGACAGCACGGGCAGACTCCAGCCCAACGCCCTCTCGCTCGGCTGACGCGGGACGGCCGTCGTGAGCACTCGCGCAGCGCTGCGACGGCTCCGTGCTCGAGCTGGGATGCGGCAGCGGCCAGCTCATCGTCCCGATTGCCGCCAAGGGCTCGCCGACAGCCGGCCTGGACACCGCGCCGGAAATGTTCGCCGCGGCGCGTCGTCGCGCGTAGGAGCAATCGCGTGGATTCCCAATGGATGAGGCCAACAACGCGTTCACGGAACCCGATCCGGCCGAGCGCAGCGCGCTCACTCGTCTCTTCTATCGGAACCGCCGTCCGACGTGGCTCGGCCACTGGGTCAGCCAGGCGTTCTGCCTGGCCGCACGCCTGGGCGTGACGCCGCGGTCGTGGGTCTGCCTGCGCGTGCGTGATCGCGTCTCCGGCCGCATGCGATCGGACGCCATCGTCGTTCCGACCGTCGCAGGGACGCCGTATGTCGTCTCCATGTTCGGGACGATCTCCGACTGGGTGCAGAACGTCGAGGCCGCGCATGGCGACGCCGTCATTGCTCACGGCGGATCTGTCAGGGTCCGGCTCGTCCCGGTGCCGCCGGCGGACCGGGCGCCCATCCTGAGTGAATACGTCCGTGTCGCCTCGAGTGGGCGGAAACACTTCCCTCTACCGGAGGGCGCGCCGCGTGCCGAGTTCGCGGCCATTGCCGCACAGTATCCGGTCTATCGCATCGAGCCCGCGGCTGATGAATGACTTCGATGCCCGTGCGATGTACGCGGCCATGGACGCGGCATCCGGACCGCCCGCTGGGAGGGCGCGGACACCCTGCGATTTTGAAGCCCGACTCAATAAACACGGCGGCACAAGACACGCGGACTTGAGTAAGATGACGCGCATGACGATGACTCGACGCGCCGTCCTGCTCTCCGCCGTGGTGCTCGCGGTTGTGCTCCAGGGCGCCTGGATCGTCTACACGCAGACGCAGAAGCCTCCGCGCCCGCTGAAGACGACGAAGGTCAAAGGCGACCTCTATCTGATCTCCGGCGAAGGCGGGAACGTCGCGATGCTCGCGACCTCGGAAGGCGTGGTGCTGGTGGACGACATGTTCTACCGCAACCACGACGACATGCTCGCCGAGATCAAGAAGGTCACGAACCAGCCGCTGCGCTACGTCATCAACACGCACCAGCACGACGACCACGCCGGCGGCGACGCGCTGATGCTGCCGATTGCCGAAGTCATCGCGCACAAGAACGTTCGCGCGAACCTCATCGCGCACCGCCTGCCGTACTACGAAGACACGCCCGGCACGCCGATCGGCCTGCCCCGCATCACGTTCTCGACCGAGACGTCCGTCTTTCTCGGCGGCCACGAGGTGCGCGCGCTGTGGTTCGGCCGCGGCCACACGAGCGGCGACGCGTTCATCTATTTCCCCGACCTGAAGGCGATCCACACGGGCGATCTGTTCCTCATGACGGGCCAGGGCCGCGCCGGCGCGCGGCGCTTTCCGCCCGGATCCAACCTCTTCGTGGACTCGTCGCAGGGCGGCAGCCTCATGGAATGGACGAAGTCGCTCGACGGCGCGCTCGCGCTCGACTTCGACACGGTCATCCCCGGCCACGGCCCGCTCGCGACGAAAGACGACGTCCGCGCGTTTCGGGGCGGCGTCGCGGCGATGCAGACGCACCTGCGCGATCTGGTGCGGTCGGGCATCAGTAAAGACGATCTCGCGAAGCGGATCGAGATGGAGTACGGCTGGCGCGCCACCGGCTGTCCGTTGACGCCGCCGACGCCGGGCTGCCTGCAGTATCAGCAGCTCGACGCGCTCATGGCCGAGCTGCGCCAGTAGTGCCGGCCTTCGGGCCGGCCGCGACCCTGACGGCTGCGGCGACCGGTGTCGCTCGCTGCGATCCGGACACGCCGCGCCGGAACTGCCAGCCGCAGGTCCATACGCTGCCGCTCCCGCGGCGCGCAACAGCTGACGTCAACGCCGTCCACGTCGCGGCATACACCGCCTGAGATAATTCGATCGTCACGGATCGCGGTCCCGGAGCGCGCCGCGA
>CAZOIK010000004.1:0-12305 GCA_964579765.1 uncultured Bifidobacteriaceae bacterium | reverse complement strand
TCCAGGGCGGCTGCCGCCAGGTCGAGTGCACGATCAACGGCATCGGCGAGCGCGCGGGCAACGCGGCGCTCGAGGAGATCGTCATGGCGATGCGCGTCCGTCAGGACCGCATGCCCTTCGACACGGCCATCCACTCGGCGAAGCTGTTCGAGACGAGCCAGCTCCTCGCGAAGCTCGCGGACGAACCCGTCCAGGCGAACAAGGCCATCGTCGGCCGCAACGCGTTCGCGCACGAGGCCGGCATCCACCAGGACGGCGTGCTGAAGGACGCGCGCACCTACGAGATCATGCGCCCGCAGGACGTCGGGCAGCAGCCCGAGCAGCTCGTCATCGGGCGCCACTCGGGCCGGCACGCGGTCCAGCGGCGCTGCGACGCGCTCGGCCTCAGGGTCACGGCCGACGAAATCGAGCACGTCTACCGCGCGGTCATCACCTTCGGGGAACACCGTAAGATCGTCGGCGACGGCGATCTCCGCCGCATCGTCGAACGCGTCCGCCAGGGCAAGAGCGCCCCCGAAGACGTCAACGGCGCCGTCGAGCACGTCGGGTACGGCCACGGCGTGTGATGAAAGTTAGAAGTAAGAAGTTGGAACCAAGAAGTACGATTCGTACTTCTAACTTCTGACTTCTCAGTTCTAACTTCTATGATCCCGCTTCGCGACGTCATCCCCTCCCGGACCTTTCCGTACGTCACCATCTCGATCATCGTCCTGAACGCGCTGGCGTTCTTCTTCGAGCTCTCGCTCGATCCGCACGACCTTCAGCGCTTTCTCTTCGTCTACGGCGTCGTCCCCGGCAACTTTCACGCGGCGACGCTCGTGACGTCGATGTTCCTGCACGGCGGCTGGTCGCACATCCTCGGCAACATGTGGTACCTGTGGATCTTCGGCGACAACGTCGAGGATCGCTGCGGCCACGGCCGTTTTCTCGTCTTCTACCTGTTGTGCGGGATCGTGGCGGCGCTCGGCCAGGTGTTCATGAACCCGGCGTCGATGCTGCCGACGATCGGCGCGAGCGGCGCGATTGCCGGCATGATGGGCGCCTACTTCGTCCTCTACCCGCAGTCGCGGGTGCTCACGCTGATCTTCTTTTTCTGGATCGAGATCATCGAGATCCCGGCCATCGTCCTGCTCGGCTTCTGGTTTCTGATGCAGCTCGTGAACGCCGGTGCGGTCGCCGTGACGAGCGGGACCGGCGGCGGCGTCGCGTTCGCCGCGCACGTCGCCGGATTCCTCGTCGGCATCGGCGGCGTGTTTCTCTTCCGGAAACCCGAGCGCACCGCTTACTGGGAGGCGTAGGGACCTTGTCGCGCGGACCTTCAGGTCCGCGGTCGCCGGCAGGCCTGAAGGCCTGCACTACACGGCGTCGGATCCGTCATTTCGCGCGGCGCGACGAGGACAGCCGCGCGAGCTCGGTCAGCAGCCGCTCCATTTCCGCGTCGTACGCCGCCGGGGACATCGTCGATCGCCGCACCTTGAGCGCCTCGATCTGCGACTCGATTTCCGCTTCGCGTCGCGCCGTCTCGTCGCCGGCGGGCACGGCGCGCGGCTGCAGATACGTCGCGGCCGCAACCGCGCCGTCAGGCGACGGATCGGGCGCCTCTCTCCCCACGCCGTCTCCGTCGTCGTCGAGCAGCGCGCGCTCGGTCGGCAGCCGGTTGTGCTGATCGAACCACGTGCGTACCTGCGCGCTGGCGGCCGCGAACGCCTCGAGCAGCGAGACGCGACCGTCCTTGTTCCTGTCGGCGGACGGATCGCTCAGCGCGGCGATGAAGAACTCGGGGAAGACCGTCTCGAACTCCTGAGCCGGCGAGGCCGTGGCCGTGACGACGATGCGGCCGGGCGCCGCGAGCTGTCGAAGGAACGGGAAGCTCGACGACGTCATGTCGGCGACGACGAGACGGCCCGGCATGGCGCTCAGCTGCGCGGCCAGGTCGGAGGCCGTCATGTCCGGCCCGACGAGGTTGATCTTGTCGCCCGTGCCGTGGCCGATGAGCGCGATGAACAGCAGATCGTCCTTCGACACGCGACTACGAAGATCGCGGACCGCCTGCTCGAGCCGGCCGCGCGTCGCCTCACGCAGCGACACGACGTGATCGCGCGGATAGCCGAACGTCGAGGTCAGCGTCGTCGCCAGCCGATCGCGCCAGCCGTCGTACTTCTTCGCATACGCCTCACCGCCGGACGCGCCGGAGACGATCAACGCGTAGTGCTCCTCGGCGACGGCCGGCGACGTGATTGCGAGCGACAGCGCGAGCACGAACGCCGCGCGGACGCCGATCATCGCAGCCCCCATCGGCGACGCA
Organism: uncultured Bifidobacteriaceae bacterium; assembly: GCA_964579765.1. Taxonomy (GTDB): domain Bacteria; phylum Acidobacteriota; class Vicinamibacteria; order Vicinamibacterales; family CAVVIG01; genus DATNBT01. Next base: position 10,000 of record CAZOIK010000004.1, on the reverse strand, counting down.
GCGTCCACTCGACTCCGAGGAGCAGGACGACAGCCGCGAGCAGCCACGGCCGATCCCACGCGTCGCGGCGGTCCGGCTCGGCAGGCTGGCGCGTCGCGGCGTCGAGCCATGACAGCACGCGGGACGCGTCCGGCGCGCGGACGTAGCGTCCACCCGAGTCACGCGCGAGCCGACGCAGCACGCCTTCGTTCAGCCGCGGATCGGCGAATTCGCGGCTGGCTCCGCCGACGTAGATCGTCTCGTCCGCGCCGCCGAGCGTCACAGCGCCGCGTGCGGCATCGACGTGAACGCGATAGAGCCCGGCACGTGCGGGAGAGAACGCGGCGGCGAAATGTCCGGCAGCGTCTCCGCGCCGAACGACGAGTGGTTGCATCGGTTCGCCATCTGCCGCCACGCTCGCCGTGACCTGCGCGTCCGGAACGGGCGAAAACGACGCATCCCGCGCGTTGACGTCAATCGCGCCGGCGTCGCCGGGCTCGAGTTCCTTACGCACGGTCATCGTCACCGGATCGGGCGACGACCCGGCCAGCCAGCGTGCGGCCTGCCGCCAGAACAGCTCGTGGCTCCGGTCGGTGGACGGCGACAGCATGCGCCAGCGCCACGACGCGTCGCCGCCGAAAGTCATCGATCGGCCCTCGCCGTAGCGCTGCACGGCCACCACCGGAAAGACGCCGCCATCGGGCGCGGCGACGACGGCCAGCACCGACGCGCCGGCCCGCGGTGGTCCGAGCGGCGTGGACGCGGCGAGCGCGGGCAGCGCGGCCCATTGTGCGCGCGTCTCAGCCGCCGTCACGCCAAGCCGCATGATCGGGTGCGTCTCGCCGTCGGCCGTCGGCGTCACGTGATTCGGCTCGGCGCGATCGCCCGTGAGCATCGCTCGTGCGACGCCGCCGCGTCGCGCGTCGAGCTCCACGGGCAGCACGGGCTCGAGCGGCGTGCCGGCGAACCCGCCCTGCCCGAGCGATCGGTTGCCCGCCACGAGCACGCCGCCGCCTCGCTGCGCGACGAAGTCGGCGATCGCCGCGAGCTGCGCGCGCGTGAAGAAGCTGCCCTCGACGTCTTCGACGACGAGGGCGTCGTATGCGTACAGATCCTCGAGGCGCGCGGGAAATCCTGACGAGAGCGCGCGGGCCCGCTCGGCCGGCGCCTGGATGACGAACGTCTCGCGCCCCTCGGCGTTCTTCCCCTTGCGGACAACCGCGTCAACGTCCAGGCCGGCGTCCGCCGACCACGCACGCATCATGAAGCTGTGCTCGAACCCGGGCGCGCCGGCGATCGCCAGCATGCGGCGTTTCCGTCCCGGCGCGTTCACGACGATCGTCTGCGCGTTGTTCTCGACGATCGATTCGTTCGGCGCCGCTGGCACTTCCACCGTGTAGACGGTCGGCGCAGACGCGCCGGGGACGACGGTGAAGGTGACGTGCACAGGCGTGGCATCGGCGGACGGCGATACGCGCTTCGACTGGACTGCCGTTCCGTTTGCGAGCAGCCGCACGTCGTACGGCGCGGATCCGAATCCGGAGCTCGACGTCGCGACCTGCAGATCGACCGACGCGTCGATCAGCCGCGGATCGCCTGCGGCAATGCTCACCACCTCGCGATCGCGCGGGCCCGTCGTGTCGCCGATGCCGATGGCGTACACCGGCACCGTCAGAGCGTCGCGCGCCGCCGACGCCGCGGCCGGAAGCCGGCCGGTGTCGGCGCCGTCCGACAGCAACACGATGCCCGCGACACGTTGTCCGCGAAACCGCTCGCGTACGCGCGACAGCGCGGCGAGGAGATCGCTCCGCGGCGACGCCGCCTGGATGGAGGCAAGCGGCGTCTCGGCCGCGTCGGCGCCGACGGCGAACACAGGCGTTCGAACGCTCCTGGCGAGGGCGGGCAGCAGGTCGAACTCCGCAATCGCCTTCGCGCGGTCCACCCGCGTCAGCCCGTCGGCGTCGGCGATGCCCATGCTGCGCGACGCGTCGATGAGCACCGGCACGACGGGAGCGTGCGCCGTGTCGGGACGGCCGAGCGTCATCGGCCGGACGAGGACGAACAGCAGCAGCACAACCGCGGACGCGCGCAGCAGCACGAGCGCTGCGAGCTTCGGGCGCGAGAGCGGCACGAGCGGCCGGCGATATGCGAGCGCGAGCGCGCCGATGACGACCGCGAGCGCGATCGCCGCCAACCACCAGGGCGGAAACGACGCGAGGATCACTGCGGTGTTCTGGCGGCGATGGCCTTGAAGTAGTCGTCCACGCGCGACCGGTACGCGGCGGGTGCGGTGTCAGCGACGCCAGAAGCCAGCGGCTGCCGCCGATCGAGCCGGTCCAGGCGCTCCGACACCGACGCTGACACGCGATCGAGCGCCTGCGTCGCCTGCTCGCGCAGCGACTCCCACCGCGAGTAGTCCTGCTTGAACGCCTCGGTGCCGGGCGCAGAGAACGTCATGCCCTGTCCTTCGTACGTGAAGCCGGGCCCACCCGTCGCGAGCGACGGCTCCTCGCGGCGAAGCTGATCGATCAGATCGCGCGTCTCCTGCAGCCGGCGCGCGGCCTCCTGCTGCAGACGACCACGATCACCCTTCCCGCCGCTTTCCTGTAGACGCTGAAGCGCGCGTCCGAGCTCGTCGAGCTTCGCCCGCAGTTCGCGCGCCTTCGCGAGCGTCTCCTGCAGCTTCGCGTTCGCGGCATCCGCGCCAGAACCGCCACGCCGCTCGTCGCGCTTCTCGCCGGCGCGAGCGCCGTCGCGCTCTCGCGCCAGCGCCTGCAGCGTCTCGAGCGCCTGCTTCCCGCGGGCCTGCCCCGACGTCGCGTCCTGGCGCCGCAGGTCGTTCGTCGCACCTTCCATGTCGTGCGCGGCGTCCTTCATCCGCGACGCCGTGTCAGACGACGAGCCGGTGCGCGACGCAGACTTCGCCAGCTCCTCCGCCTCCTGCCGAAGCTGCGCCTGTTCGCGCGCCAGCGTCTCGAGCTCGCGCCTGCGCCCCTCGTCGGAGAGGCTGCCGAGGCGCGCCTGACGCCGCAGCAGCTCGTCCTGCCGCCGCGCGAGCTCCTTCAACCTGTCCGCCATCGCGTCCTGGTCGCCGGGCCGCGTCTGCGGCGACTCGTAGTTGGTTTCCTGCAGCCGCTGCAGTTCCCTGTCGAACAGCGTCGAGATGTCGTAGTTGCGGTTGTTGTTGCCCGGACCGCCCTGCGCGGTCTGCTGCCGCGAGATCTGCCGTTGCTTGACGAGCGCCTGCGCCTCGAGCAACGCGTTGAGCGCCTGCATCTCTGGAGGAACGGCCATGCGGGTCTTCAGCGCTTCGAGCGCGGCGGCGGCGCGGCCCATTGCATCCACCGCCTTCGTCATCGCCTGCTCCTCGGGCAGCGACGGATCGGCGCTCTTGAACACCCGGCTCCGCGGATCGCGCATCGTCGATTGGCGCAGCGAGCTCGCGATCTCTTCGGTGCGCGTCAGCAGCTCCGACTCGCTCCGGCCGATCGCGCGGATGTCGGACGGCGACTGCGCGCCCGTCGCGGCGTGTGCGCGACGATCGATCTTCCACGTCGCGACGACAACCTGCTTCTGCGAGTTGACCAGATCGTCAATCGACCCGGTGTAGCCGGAGCCGGCCATCGACTGACTCTCGGCCAGCGAGAACTCCTGTTCGAACGGCCGCACCTCGAGGACGAAGATGTCGCTGCGGCCTTCGTTCGATCGCGCGCTCCGGGTAAAGTCGCGCGCGCGCACGTAATACGACACGAAATCGCCCGGCTTCACCCCGAGATCCTCGAGGAAGATCGTGTGCCGCACGGTCGCCGTCGTCGCGCGCTCCTCAATCGGCAGCGGAACGACTCGGTCGGCGTCGCCGCGAACGGCGTAGACGAGCTCGACGCGCTCGAGCCCATAGTTGTCGTCGGCCTGCGCCTCGACGTCCACTTCCTCGAGCGGCGTCACCTGCCGATCGCCCGCCGGCTTGACGATGTGCACCTCCGGAGGACGGTCTTCGACGGCGCGGATGAAGAACTCTTCGCCGCCGTCGTTGCCGACGCCGTCGGGATCGACGAGCGACACGCGATACGATCCGTCGGCCGTCACCTTCATCGTCGCGCTCAGCTCCGTCGCGGCCGATCGCGTCAACTCGACGGTCGTGCCGTTCGACAGCGCGAGCGCGCCGCGCGCGACCGGCCGCGCCGTGTGCACGTGCAGGCGCACGTCCGTGCCGGACGGCGCATAGACGTCGCCGCCGTCCGTCTCCCTTCTCGGCGCGAGACCGAGCGCCGCGGGATAGGTGTAATCGACGTCGATGCGCGCGACGCGCGGCGGCGAGACGACGTGCACGTGATATGAAGGCGACGCGACTCCGCCGGCGACCACGCTGTAGGTGAAGTCGGCGCGAACGGTCGGAATCGTGGCGGTGAATCGTCCGTCGCCGAGCGCCGCCATGGCCAGGGTCTGCCGGTTGCCGGCACGTTCGACTGCGAGTTCGGCGGCGACCGGCGCCGCATTGCCGACGAGACGCGCACCGACGCTCACCGAGGCGCCCTCCTTGACCCGCGCGTCGCCCGGCGTGACGTCGAGCGTGACGTGCGCCGGAAACAACGTCAGCGACGCCGCGTCGAGCGACCGCCGGGCCGGCTCCTTCGCCATGACCATGAACACGAGCAGCGTCACGATTGCGGCTGCGGCGCCGGTGCCGCTCCGCCGAAGCTGCGCCGGCGCGACGACGGCGTCCACGTCAACGGCGTCCGCGCGTCGAGCCGCGTCGCGAATCAGCGGCTCGGCGAGCAGTCGCGTGTGTTTCCAGGCGTCCGACGAGACGACGTCCACGGCCGTGGCGATACGATCGTCGAGGGCGGGGACGCGATCTTCGACCAGACGCGCGAGCCGGCGATCGGACGGCCGCCGGCGCAGCGGCACGAGCGCCCACACGATCGCTCCGACCACCGCCAGCAGCGCCAGCGCGCCGACGACGGCCAGCACCACCGGCGATCGCGCCGACGCCGATGCGACGGCCACCGCCGCGAGCGCCAGTCCGATGACCGCCGACGCCGACAGCGCGCCGCGGACGATCGCGCGGCACCACTCGATTGTGCGATGCCGCCGGCGCACCACGGCGATCAGCCTGGCGACGGGTTCGTAAGCGTCGCCGTTCATGCCGTCCTTCGTGCGACGAGCCCTTCAGCGAGCAGCGCCACGATCGCCGCGGCGATCAGGTACTGCCAGAGATGCTGGCGGCTCTCCCGCTCTTCCGTGTCCACGCGCAGTTCCTGCACGCCCGCCGCCTTCAAGCGCGCGATGGACGCCTCGAAATCCGCGACGGTCATCCGGCCGCCATCCGACTCCTTGGGATCGACGTTGACGACGACCGTCCGAGTCCCCGCCGCCGCCGTCATCTCCGCGACGCCGGGCACCGGCCGCACGCCCGGCGGAACGTCGTCAACGACGTACTCGGCGCCCGCGTGGCCGCCGATCGACAGATATCGAATCGTCTGATCGAGAAAGGGCACGAACGACGCGTGCGCCGGGAAATCGTTCCACTGGTCGTCGAGGTCGGAGGCGATGACGATGGCGCGGCCGTGGCCGATCGTGCAGTCGAGCACGGCCGCGTCGCCGGACGTGAACTTCGCAATCGCCTGGCACGGCGCGGCGCTCACGCGTGCGGCGCGGCGAAACGTCACGAGGCCGAGCGACGCGATGTCGCCGCCGAACGCGCGAAACACGGGATGGCGCACATCGGCAGGCGCGAGCGACTGCGTCCGCGGCGCCTCGACGGCGACCGTCAGCGGCGCACCAGCCCCGAACAGGTCGGCCACGACGTTCGCATCGACGTCGGGCCCGGCGGCAATCAGGAGGCCGCCGCCGGCGTTGACGTAGTCGGCCAGCGCCTGACGTCCACGCGGTTCGAGGCCGTGCGTGGACAGCAGCACCACCGCGCCGACGCGCGTCAGTTCGTCCTTGCTCCACCGATCGAGATCCGCTGCGGCGACCGCCCGCACGTCCTGCAGCGCGTGTCGCACATACCAGCCCTCGGCATTTAGATCGCCTCTCGTCGTCACCACCAGTGCGGCCGACCGCGCGCTGCCGTCGGCCAGCGCGTATCGCGTGTTGTCGCCGCGGATTCCGTCAGGATCGTCCACGGTCGCTGAAATCACGCCCCCGACGACCGGCAGGGACAGCTTGTCGATCGCGGCATCCGCGGTGCCGTGCGCGCTGACGGTCACCGTGCGCTCGGCTGCGGACCGGCCGTCAACGGCCACGCGCGCGCGCACCTCGCGACTGCGGGCGCCGCTGTTGCGGATGGACACGACGACGCGCTCTCCGTCGGCCTTCACCGCGGTGACGGCAAGGTTGCCAGAGAGCTCGCCCACGTCCTTGACGTCCACTCGCACGCGTTCCGGCACTGACGCACGATCACCTCCGTCCCACCCGCTCGGCTGCAGATCGGTGACGACCGCGATCGTGCCGCCGCGTCCGGTAAAGAGCTGGCCGGCCGCGGCCAGGCCGGCGCGATAGCTCGTGGATCCGAATCCGAATGGCGCGGCGTCGATCGCGGATGTCACGAGCGCGCGATCCGCCGTCGGCCGCACCACGAGCTGCGCCATCCCGGCGAACGTGACGAGCGCGACGTCGTCGGCCGCCGGCGCGGAGCGGACGGCATCGTGCGCGAGCTGCCGGGCCCGCATCGCCTGCGAGGGCGCCGACATGCTCATCGACGTGTCGAGCGCAACGACTGTCAGTCCCGAGCCCGCGGCCGAGGCCCCTGGGAGAAACGGGCGCGCGAACGCGACCGCGAGGAGCACGAGCGCGGCAACACGCAACGCGAGCAGCAGCAGCTCGCGGAGCCGGCGCCGCGCCGCGTGCTCGACGGGCGCGCCCGTGAGCAGCGCGACGGCGGCGAACCGGACGCGCTGCTCCGTCTGCCGCTTCAGCAGGTGAAGCACGATGGGCACGACCGCTGCGGCGGCGCCGATCAGGTAGAGCGGCGACAGAAACGACATCACGCCGTCCTCGACCTCGTCGAGAGATAGGCCAGCAGCGCCAGTTCGAGCGGCTGACTCGTGTTCAGCAGCTGATAGTCGATGCCGGCGGCACCGAGCTCACGTTTGTACCGGTCGATCAACCCGCCGATCTGCTTCAGATAGTGCTCGCGTACGGCGGCCGGTACGGCCATGACCTCGTCTCCGGTCTCCAGGTCTTCGAACCGCGTCGCACGATCGAACGGAAACTCGAGCTCGTCCGGATCGAGCACGTGAAAGACGAGCACGTCGGAGCCGCGATAGTGGAAGTGTTTGAGGCCGCGGACGACCGCCTCTGGCTCGTCGAGCAGATCCGAGATCAGCACCACCAGGCCGCGCCTGGTGAGCGAGTCGGCAATCCGGTGCAGCGGCTTCGAGACGTCGGTCCGGCTGCCGACTTCGATCCGCTCGAGCGCCGACAGCAGCGTCCGCAGATGCCCCGGCCGCGCGCTCGCCGGCAGCGCGTCTACGATGCGATCGCTGAAGGCGGTCAGTCCGACCGCATCGCGTTGACGCGTCATCAGATACGCGAGCGACGCGGCCAGCGACGCGGCGTACTCGAACTTCGTCACGCCGCGCGAGCCGTACGCCATCGACCCGCTGACGTCCACAATCAGCCGGCACTGCAGGTTCGTCTCTTCCTCGAATTTCTTGACGTAGTGCCGGTCGCTTCTCGCGTACACCTTCCAGTCCATCGTCGAGAGATCGTCGCCGGGGATGTACTGGCGGTACTCGGCGAATTCGACACTGAAGCCCTGGAAGGGACTGCGGTGAAGGCCCGAGATGAAGCCTTCGACGACGGTGCGCGCTTTGAGCTCGAGAGTACCCAGGCGGGCGACGACGGCGGGATCGAGAAACGACCGGCCGCGCGCGGGAGCCGCCATGGCTACATCCCGCTCGTCGGGACGGGCACGGCGTCGAGCAGCCGATCGACGATCGCATCAGGCGTGACGCGCTCCGACTCGGCGTAGAAGTTGGTCACGATGCGATGCCGGAGAATCGGCTTCGCGAGCGCCCGAATGTCCTTGACCGAGACGTTGTAGCGTCCGCGCATCAGCGCACGGGCCTTCGCGCCCCGCACGAGCGCCTGCGACGCGCGGAGACCGGCGCCCCACTTCACCCACTGCTCGACGAAGTCGGGAGTGCCTGGCCGGCCAGGCCGCGACGCGTCCACCAGCCGCACGGCGTAGCGCGCGACGTCCTCGGCGACGGCGACCTGCTTGACGAGCGCCTGGAACTGCAGGATGTCGGCGCCGGTCAGCACGCGCCGCGGCTGCGGCTCGTCGGCGCCGGTCGTCTGCGTGACGACGCGCACTTCGTCGTCCTGGCTGAGGTAGCGGATCACGATGTTGAACATGAAGCGATCGAGCTGCGCTTCAGGCAGTGGATACGTGCCCTCGAGCTCGATGGGATTCTGCGTGGCCAGGACGAAGAACGGCCGCTCGAGCGGATACGTGCGGCCCGCGGCCGTGACGTGATACTCCTGCATCGCCTCGAGCAGCGCGGCCTGCGTCTTCGGCGGCGTGCGGTTGATCTCGTCGGCGAGGATGATCTGCGCGAAGATCGGCCCCTTCACGAAATGCAGACGCCGATGGCCCTGCTCTTCCTCGAGGATCTCGGTGCCGGTGATGTCCGCAGGCATCAGGTCGGGCGTGAACTGGATGCGCTGGAAGTCGAGATCGAGGATGCGGGCGAGCGTCTTGATCAGCAGCGTCTTCGCCAGCCCCGGCACGCCCGTGATGAGACAGTGCCCGCCGGTGAAGAGCGCGATCAACACGTCGTCCACGACCTCGTCCTGGCCGACGATGACCTTGCGAAGCTCCGCGAGGATCTGCTCGCGGCCTTCGGCGACGCGTTCGGCGGTGGTCACAACGTCCATGCGCAACTGAATCGACTCATCTGGTGATTGGGCGATCTGGTGATTGGTGGGGCGGCGACCGCAATCACGAAATCACGACATCACCAGATGTTTCAATCCTCCAGGCTCAGTGGGTCAGCGAATACACGATCTCGTTGATCGCCATGCGGTACGCATCGGCGGTGTGCTTCATGTACCCGGGATACTCGACGACATTGGACCACTCCCAGCCGTCGCCCATGTCGGTGTTCCAGTTGACGAAGATCATCGGCCGGCCGGCGTCGTCCAGAATCGTGCGGAGATGCGAGACGAAGCCGCCTTTTTCCCACGTGCGGCCGGCGAGGAACGAGCCGATGCCGGGCACCTGCGGATAGCCGTCGATCTTGTAGAACACGCTGAACACCGGATGATCGCGCGGCACTTCGACGACCTGCCGATCGGGAAAAACGCGCTTCATCTGGCGCTCGAAGTTGTCCCACTCGTACGGCCCGTGGAAGTCGTCGAACACGGCCGTCCCGCCCCGCAGCAGAAACTCGCGCAGCTGCGCGGCGTCGGTGCCGGTCAGCTTCAGCGAGCCCGGCTCGACGATGTAGATCCACGGGTGCTCGAAGAGCTTCGGATCGTCGAGCGTCATCAGGATCGGATCTTCCACGTGAATCGCCGTCGCCGTCTTCACGCGGCGCGACAGGTTCTGTTCGGCGGCCGGCGAGTCGATGCCCCACGGTTCACCGAAGATGTCGTTGCCCTCGGCGCGCAGCAACGCCGGGTCGTAGTGATAGCGGATCCGGACGAAGCGCCACTCGAGGCCGGCAGACCGCGCGTCGGAAGTTGGTGGCTGCGCGTGAAGCGCCAGCGGCGGCACGAACACGGCGGAGAGGAGCGCCAGCAGGCCGCCCGCCACGGCGGCGGCCTTCACCGCCGGGCCCCTGCCGGGTCGGTGAGCTGCAGCAGCAGATCCTGCGCGCGCGCGTAGCTCGGCGCGATCTCGAGCGCCGCCAGCGCCTGGCGTTTCGCGTCGTCGCGCTTGCCCGCCTTGAGATAGCTCTCGGCCAGATCCGTGTGCGCGACGGCGGGATCGATCGGCTTGAGGGCAATCACGGTGCGGAACTCGCGCGACGCGAAGTCCGCCTCGCCCTTCTGCAGCGCGAGGCGGCCG
>CAZOIK010000003.1:0-8368 GCA_964579765.1 uncultured Bifidobacteriaceae bacterium | reverse complement strand
CGGTCGCGACCCGCGCGCGATCCTCGAGCGCCCAGACGAGCAGCGCGCCGAAGAACAGCATCGTCGCCGCGCCGATCGCGGGATGAATCCGGAGCGCGAGCGCGATGCCGATGCCGGGCAGTGCGACGTGCGACAGCGCGTCGCCGGCGAGCGCCATGCGCCGCATCACGGCGAAGCACCCGACGAGGCCCGCCGCGGCGGCCATCATCGACGCGAGCAGCAATGATTCAATGGTCATGGATGTGAAACGCGACCGGCGATCCGTACAGATCGCGCAGCAGCTCCGGCGTCAGGATGTCACGAGGCGGCCCGAACGCGCACGCTCGACGCTGACTGAGACAGAGTACGTGGGTCGCGTGCTGATAGACGACCGACAGGTCGTGCGACACGAGCAGCACCGTCAGCGCCCTGTCGCGCTGCAGCTCGGAGACGAGCTCGTTCAGCCGCGTCTGTCCCGGGTCGTCCACGCCGGCCGTCGGCTCGTCGAGCAGCAGGACGCTGGGATCGCCGGCGAGTGCGAACGCCACGAGCAGGCGCTGGAACTGGCCGCCCGACAGCGCGCCAATCGGCATGCGCGCGGCCGCCACCGACAGATCGACCGAGGCCAGCACGTCGGCCGCAGCCGACGCCTTTCGGTGCGCCAGCCGCAGCCGCGCGGACAGAAAATCGAGCCCGGTGATCGGCACGTCGCGGGCAAGGTCGAGCTTCTGCGGCACGTAACCCAGCCGTACGTCGTCGGCCCAGCGCACCGAACCGGTGAACGGCAGGCTGCCCGCCAGCGCCCGCAGCAGCACGGTCTTGCCCGCGCCGTTCGGCCCGATGATCGCGAGCGACGCGCCTCGGTCGAGCTCGAACGAGATGTCCCTGAGCACGGCGGTGTGCCCGAGGCGGACCGACAGCCGATCGACGCGAAGCACGGGCGCCACTGCGCCGAGTATACGGAATGGCGCCCGCCGGCCGAAAATACCTGCGGCGGCGCGACCGGAGTTGTGCGACGCTATGCGGCCACCCCGTGGTATCTGGATCAGTGAAGTGACTCTCGCGCCGAGTTTTCGCCTGCGTACACGTCTTGCTCTGCTCGGGCTCATCGCCACGGCGCCCGCCCTCGTCGTCCTGCTCTATACACAAGCGCTCGAGCGTGCACGGGCGCGGGACACGGCGCTCAGCGACAGCCGAAAGGTGACGCAGCTCGCGGCAAGCGAGCAGGCCATCGTCTTCGACGGCGTGCAGCGGCTGCTGCTGACGCTCGCCAAGCTGCCGGACATTCAGTCGGACGATCCGGCGCGGTGCCGGGCGCTGCTGCCGGGCGTGCTGCGCGATCATCCAGGCTACATCAACATCTGGGTGAACAAGATTTCGCACCCGGACTTCTGCGTCGCGGCTCCGGTCGCCGACACGTCCGTCGCCGCCGCCGAGCGGCAGACTCTCTGGTTCCGGCAGGCGATCGCGACGCGCACGACGGTAGTGGGCGACTTCCACATCAGTCCGACCAACGGCATGCCCGACGTGGTGCTCGCGCATCCGATTGTCGATGCCGGGAACGGCGTCCAGGGGATCGTCGCCGCGGCCGTCAGCCTCGACCAGCTCAACGACATCGCCGCGCGCGCGCAGCTGCTGCCGGGGACGACGCTCACGCTGATCGATCGCCAGCGGCGCGTCCTGGCGCGCTATCCGGGCGGCGCCGCGCCGGGCCAGGTCATGCCCGAGCCGCCGGCTTCGTCGCTCGTCTGGACCGAGCCCGTGCGCGGCAACGTGGACACCGGACTCCAGATCGCGATGGCCGTCGATCGCGACGCGGAGATGGCTGGCGCTGACGGGCTGCTGCGGCGGCAGGCCCTGCTTCTCGTCGTCCTCTTCGCGGCGACCGTGGTGGTGTCGATCCTCGGCGGCGACCGATTCGTCCGCCGGCCCATCACGGCGCTGGCCGACGTCACGCGCCGGCTCGCCGCGGGCGACCTGTCGGCGCGCGCGCACGTCGGCGGCGGCGCTCCCGGCGTGGACGACCTCGCGGCCGCGATCAACACGATGGCCACGACCATGGAAACGCGGTCGCAGGCGGAGGCGCACGCGCAGCAGGAGCTGCGCGAATCGGAAGAGCGCCTCCGGCACGCGCAGAAGCTCGAGACCGTCGGCCAGCTCGCGGCCGGCGTCGCGCACAACTTCAACAACCTCCTGACCGTCGTCGCCGGCTTCACCGAGCTGCTGATGGCGCGCCATTCCGAGGGCGTCGATCGGAGCGATCTCGAAGAGATCAAGAAAGCGGCGAGCCGCGGCGCGGTGCTCACGCGGCAGCTCCTGGCCTTCAGCCGCCGTCACGACTCTGCGCCGGCCAAGCTGGATCTGAATCTCACCATCAGCGAGCTGCGCGACATGCTCAGCCGGATCATCCGCGAGGACATCACGCTGCAGATTGCGCTGGCGCCCTCGCCCGCGTGGGTGCTGATCGATCCGCACGAAGTCGAGCAGATCCTGCTCAACCTCGTGCTCAACGCGCGCGACGCGATGCCGACGGGCGGGACGATCGCGATTGAGATCGCGCACGCGGTGCTCGACGCGGCAACGGCCCCGGCCGGCGCGCCCGACCTGACCGGCTGGCACGTGTGCCTGAGTGTTTCGGATACGGGGACGGGCATGTCGCCCGAGGTCCGCGCGCACCTGTTCGAGCCGTTCTTCACCACAAAAGACGCGACGAAAGGCACCGGCATGGGGCTCGCCTCGGTGGACGCCATCGTCAGGCAGAACCGCGGCGCGATTGCCATCGAGACGGAGCCGGGTGCGGGCAGCACGTTCCGCGTCTATTTGCCCGCGGTGTCGGCCGACCTTGCGGTTCCCGAACTGCCGCCGCGCGAGGCACCGCCGCAGCCTGCCGCCAAGACGACGATCCTGCTGGTCGAGGACGAAGACCCGCTGCGCGCCGTCGTCGCGCGCATGCTCGGGCAGGCCGGCTATCACGTGCTCGACGCGAGGACGCCGTCCGAAGCGCGCCGGCTGTTCGACGAGCACCACGAGCAGATTGGCCTGCTGCTGACCGACGTGATCATGCCGGAGATGAACGGGCCGGCGCTGGCGCAACGGCTCGTGGCGCTGCGGCCGGAGCTGCGCGTGCTGTTCGTGTCGGGCTACACCGAGGAGCTGCCGGTGCTCAACGCGCCGGGCGGGAAATCGCGGTTCCTGCCGAAGCCGTTCTCGTCCGCGACGCTCGTCGCCGCGGTGACCGAACTGCTCGAACGCGCCGCCTAGAATCCGCCGCCCACGATCACCCGGCCGCCTTTCATCACGAACGCGACGTGCTGCAGCCGCGTGATGTCGGCCAGCGGATCGCCGTCCACGGCGATGACATCCGCGTACTTCCCGCTCTCGATCGAGCCGACGCGGTCGAGCCAGCCGAGCGCCTCGGCGTTGACAATCGTGCCCGCCTGCAGCGCGCGCACCGGGCTCAGGCCGGCTTTCGTGACGAGCATCTCGAAATCCAGCGCCTGCGTTCCATGCGCGTACGTCGCGCCGTCGGCGCCGCTGCCCATCATGATCCGCAAGCCGGGCGTGTGGTCCGCGGTGCGGACGGCGTTCTCGAAGATCGGAATCATGCGGAAGCGACCGCCAGTGTTCCGCGCGTCGTTGTCGTCCATGTACGGTTCGATGTAGCGCTGCAGCGTCGGGTCGTAGAACAGCTTCTTGGCCGCCATCTCCTCGGCCTGCGCCTTCGTCAAGCCGTACGCGTGCTCGACGGTGTCGCAGCCGGCGTCGATCGTGTTCTGCAGTCCCTGTCCGCCGAACACGTGACAGCCGGTCTTCTTGCCGAGCCGATGCGTCTCGTCGATGAGGGCCTGCAGCACGGGCATCGGATACGTCGTCACGTACTGCGGCTCGCCCGACGCGCTGAAGGAGTACGCACCGCCAGGAAACAGCTTGATCCAGTCGGCGCCGTGCGCAACCTGCGTGCGTACGGCGGCTCTCGCGTCGTCCACGGATCGGACGACGGTGCTCGCCAGCGGGTTGTCCGGGTGCGCAGGATCAGCCGGCGTCGCGCCCCAGACGACGCCCAGCGTCGAGACCTGATAGCGCGGGCCGTCGATGCGCCCGTCGTTGATCGCGTCGCGGATGGCGATGTCGCCGTAGCCGTTGCCGTGCGAGCTCATGTCGCGCGCGCTCGTGAAGCCCGCGCGCAGGTCGAACTGGACGTTCTGCACCGCGATGAGCATCGCGCTCTCGGTCGTCATCTTCGCGTTGCGCTGGTTGAACATGTGCGTGTGCGCGTCGATGAGGCCGGGCAGCACGTACGATCGGCTTAAGTCGATCACGCCGGCGCCGGCCGGGATCTTCACGCTGGCGGCCGGTCCTGCCGCAGCGATGCGTTCGCCCCGGACGACGATCACCTGATTCGCCAGCATCTGGCCGCTCCGGCTGTCGAAGAGATGGCCCGCTTTGATTGCGACCGTCCGCGGCGGCGGCGCGCACTGCAGGATGCCGCCGTCCGCGCCGACGCACGGCGTCGGTCCCGCGCCGCGCCACGGCGCCGGCGGCGCAGCCGGTCCCTGCGCGCGTGCCGATGCTGCGGCCAGGAGGACGGCGGCCGCCGCCGTCCACACCGATGTTCTTCGCATGCCGAACCTCCTCATGGACGGAGAATCCGCCGCGCAGTGTAGCAGCAGGCCGGGAGCGGCCGCTCCAGAAACTTCAGCGGCGGCGGATGCGCTCGAGCCGACGCAGATCCTCGCGGGCGTCCAGAAGCGTGGGATCGATCGCCGCCGATCGCCGGAACTCGGCTCCCGCTTCCTCGAGGCGGCCCTGGATCGCGAGCGCCCGCCCCAGCACGTCGTGCGCCGCCGCGTCTCCCGGCGCGAGTTCGACGGCCTTGCGCGCGTGCCCCTCCGCCTCGGCGGCATGCTGCGGCGAGAGCAGCCCGGCCGCGAGCAGCCGGCGGACACGGGCGTTGCGCGGGTCGGCGACGACGGCGCGCCGGAAATTTTCGACGGCTTCGTCCGTGCGGCCGCCAATCGCCAGCGCAAGGCCGAGGTTTCCGAGCGCCTCGCTCGAGCGCGGATTCCGCCTGAGATAGCGGCGGTAGTGCACGATGGCGTGGTCATTCCAGTGCATGCCGAAGAGCAGCGCGTCCGCGAGCGTCCGCTCCGTTTCGGCCGCCTCGGCGGACGCAATCCCGTCCGTCGGCGCGTCCTCCGGCCAGCTCGTCAGCCAGTAGATGCGAATTGTGTTGCCGAGAACAGCCACCGGCATCTGATCGACGAGCGGCCGGTAGAACAGCCGCCACTGCGGCTGGAGGTACACGCCGCTCAGCACCGTCTCGCTGACGGCGACGTAGCCGGGAAGCTGCGGGCGCATGATCGCATCGACGGCGAAGGACGGTCCGCCGGGGAGATACGTACAGTCGATGCCGTAATAGCCAGGATCGGCCGATCCGAAGTACGCGAGGTTGATGCGCCGGACGCCGCGATCGTCCATCCACTCTTTGAGCAGCTTCAGATGCTGTCCCCAGTCGAGATTGGAGTCGGCGAGATACTCGCGCCCGCGCTCCGGACCGCCGACCGCCTGGTTGAAGAACGTCAGCATGTCGGGATAGACGCTGGCGAACCGGACGGCCGTGAAGATCGTCAGCGCCGCGAGTGCGTACCGCCCCGCGCGCACGCGCATCAGCTCGCGCCCGCCCGCGACGGCGATCAGGATGACGAACGGATAGATCGGCAGCAGATGCCGCACACCGAGTGTGATGCCGCTCTCGATCGCCACCGCGACGTAGATGACGACGGGCACGAGGACGAACGCTTCGTTGGAGGGCCCGAGACGGCGCCAGCGAACGCCGTAGACCACGAGGCCGCCCGCCAGGAGCGTCAGCAGCAGGATCGGCGTCTTGAGCACGAACGCCAGCGGCAGGTAGTACCACCAGCCGTCCGTGCTGATCTGGCCGGCGAGAAAGCCGGCGACCGACTGCGCCGTTGAGACGCCGAAGAGAAAGCCGTGGGTGAACGCATTCGGCAGCAGATGGTGGGCGTCCGCCCAGAGCATCACCGCTCCTGAAATGCCTCCCGGCTCGCCGTTCGTCCAGTCGGCCGTCGTAAGCAGCGACGACGACGAGACACTGGGCGCATAGTGAAAGCCGTAGCACGCCCAGATCGCCGCCCACGTGACCGCCGCTACAACAGCGAGGATCCCGACGGCCCTCCTGAGCGTCATCGTCCTCGACACAACAGCCGCCGCGAGGAGCACCAGGAGAATGGGCCCGAGGACGAGGCCCGAGAACTTCGTGAGGACGGCCAGCGCGCACGACACAGCCAGCGCCACTACGTTCGACGGCCCGACCCGAGTCCGTGCACGCCACAGAAAATACACGGCCGCAAAGAGGAAGCACGTGACGCCGAAGTCCGTCGTCACGAGCGACGCGTGGGCGACGATGTTCGGCGACAGCGCGTACAGGACGAGCGCGAACACGGCCGCCTCGAAGCCCAGCCATTCGTACGCCCAGGCGAAGACGAGCCCGCCGAGCAGGATCCCGAGCAGGACGACCATGAATCGCGCGGAATACAGCAGGCGATCCGCGTCGTTGTCGCGATACATGAACTGATGGGCGAAGGCATACGCCCCGTGGTCCAGCCAGTCGCTGCCCGGCTCACGCGCGATCCCCCCCGTGTCGAGCCTGACGTCCTGCGCGAGCAGCGGCAGCGCAGCCCACAAGCGCAGGAACGGCGGATGCGACGGATCGACGCGGTAGTCGCTCCGCGTGAGCGCGACGTAGCCGGCCGTCAGGTGGATCGGCTCGTCCCACGTGGCGGACTTGCGCGTGTAACTGGCGACTTCGAGTGAGGCAAAGGTTACGGCGAACACCGCGAGGACCGCGGCTGGCGCCCAGCGACGTCGAGGCAGACCCGGCGTCATCGCCGCCGAGTCTAGCGGGTAGTTACTTTGAGATCAAAGTATTTTGCAGCGCGCCCGCGAGAACGGGCTTGAGCAGTACGGCAAAACCCTCATACGCGGCCGGCCGGAGGTGCAGCCGGTCATTCATGAACAGCTCGAGCCGCGGCGCTCCGCGCGCGTCGAGCAGCACCGGATTGACGTCCACGAATCGCACCCGGGCGTGCGTGGTCGCGTACCGCTCGACCTGGCGGTTGACGTCCTCGACGACATCCCACCGGTCTCGCTTCTCCGGCGCCTTGTTGACGGAGACGAAGACGAACGTCGTCTGCGGCCGCGCCGCCGCGAGGCGCTCGACGAAGGCGCGGATGCGGCCGGCGATCGCCGTCGCGGAGTCGCCGAGATCGACGTCATTGCTGCCGCAGTAATAAACGACCACGGCCGGCGCGAGCGGGATGACGCGCGCGTCGATCAGACGGTTCCAGTCGTCCGTGAGCGCGCCGTCGAAGGCGATGTTCCGGACGGACAGCGGCGCCATCTGCGCCTCGAGCTGCGTCCAGCGGTGGAAGATGCTGCTGCCGACGAAGAGGATTGTGCGTGTGTCTTGTGCGACGGCCGTATGCGGGACGGCGCACACAACGGCGAGCGCGAGTGTCATCGACGACACCAACCACCGCAGAGGACGCGCAGGACGCAGAGAACAAGCACTACCGATCACGATCATTGGTTCGACATGTCGTTCCTTCGCGATCACGTTGTTGACGCACACGAAAGGAACGCCAGCGCGAACGCAGATCTGGAAAGTAGTTCGTTTCACCGCTCCGCCCGCTCCTCATAGCGCGCGACGCTGAGCATGTTGCGCAGGCTGTAGTTGCCCTCGTGGCACGCATACTCGTAAATCTGACCGCGCGCGCGCGTCCACGGCACCATCGCCGACCACGGCCGCGTCCACACGGTCGGATCGTCCACGGTGAACGCATAGGCGATCCCGTCCGGTCCCGATCGCGTGAAGCGCTCGGTCAGCGTGAGATGCTCGTCGGCGTAGCGAAAGAGCCCGCCCATCGCGTTCCCGTTCGGATGAAAGTTCGTCGTCTCGACGACGAGCGTGTCGCCGTCCCAGCGGCCGCGCGAGTCGCCGAGGTAGTGGCGGATCTTCTGGGAGATGTGCGGACGGCCGTCGAGCGGGATGACGCGGGTGTCGTGGATCTTCTCCATCACGATCACGACCTGATCGCGCGACTGCATGATGCGGTAGACGCTCATGTAGGCGGCGAACAGATCCGGGATCCCGTACGAGATGCAGCGGTCCGTGACGAACATGTCCTCCGGCCCGCGCGCGAACCGGGGCCGCGCGGCGAGCGCGGCGGCGCGCGCCCGCGTGTAGCGCTCGGTGAACGGCGGCAGCCGGCCGTCTGGCGGATCGTCGATCAACGACGTGCGCCGCTCGACGACGCGGCTCGGCATCCAGTTCGCGCTGTACGTGCCGGCGCCGCGCGCGCCGGCGTTC
>CAZOIK010000002.1:0-7798 GCA_964579765.1 uncultured Bifidobacteriaceae bacterium | reverse complement strand
GCGTGAATGCGTATCTGTTCGCATCGCCGCTGCTCGCGCACGCCGGCGTCGGCGACGCGCTACAGGCGGCCGTGGACGAGCTCGAGCGTCGGGTGGCGCACACCTACGAACCCGGGTACGGCGTGGAGGGAACCGTGGACGACAACGTGACGCTGGCCGGCGCGCTGCTGACCGCCTTCGACCGGACGGAGCGCATTCCGTACGCAATGCTTGCCGAAGAGCTCGTCCAGCACGTGCGCCGCGCTTTTCCGGACGCGGCGCACGCGTTTATTGACGGCTGCGAACTCGCCGCCGTCCTCGGACGCCTCGGCGCACTGCATGCGTCAGCCGGCTATCGCGAGGCCGCCGTCGTCGCGCCAAACGCCCACTACACGTCAGACGCCGCGCGGATTCTCGAAGCGCTCGCCGCCGAGGCGCCTGGTCGCGGTCTCGCGGGAGCGGCGTACGCGCTGGCGGCTGGAGAACTGCGTTGAATTTTGCAATTCTTTGAATTCTGCAATCCTGCAATCTACAATCGACTACTCTCATGCCCCTCGATCGCGCTTCGCTCGTTCCCGCACTGAAAAACGTCGCCACGCGGCTTCGCATCGACTCGCTGCGCTCCACGTCGGAGGCCGGCAGCGGCCATCCGACGACGTGCTTCTCGGCCGCCGACCTGATGGCCGCGCTGTTCTTCGCCGAGATGCGATTCGATCCGAAGGACCCGCACAACCCGGACGCCGATCGGTTCGTGCTGTCGAAGGGCCACGCCGCGCCGATTCTGTACGCCGCGTGGGCCGAGGCCGGTGCCTTCGACCGCGCCGAGCTGCTGAACCTCAGGAAAATCGACTCTGATCTCGAGGGGCACCCGACGCCGCGTCTGCCGTTCGTTGACGTCGCCACCGGATCGCTCGGGCAGGGCATCTGCGCGGCGATCGGCTCGGCGCTGAACGCGCGACGCATTAAGTCGGATTACCGCACGTACGTGCTGCTCGGCGACGGCGAATCGGCGGAGGGCTCGGTCTGGGAGGCCGCCGACGTCGGCGCGACCGACGGGCTCGACAACCTCTGCGGCATTACCGACGTCAACGCCCTCGGCCAGAGCCGTCCGACCATGTGGGGCCACGACATGGACGCGCTCGCGGCGCGCTGGCGCGCCTTCGGGTGGCACGCCATCGTCGTGGACGGACACGACATCGTCACGATTCTCGACGCGCTTGGCGAAGCGAAGCGGACCAAAGGCCGGCCGACGATGATCCTGGCGCGGACGATCAAGGGCAAAGGCGTCTCGTTCGTCGAGGGCCTGAACGGCTGGCACGGCAAGGCGTTCAGGAAGGGCGACGAATTCGATCGCGCGCTGTCGGAACTCGAGAAGCAGTTTGTGCCCTCGCCCCCAGGCGTCAACCTGACCGCGCTCATTCCGAAGCCCGCGGCGCGCCCGCGCGGTGTGGACGCGCCGAAACCGATGGCGCCTCCCGCGTACAAACTGGGCGAGGAAGTCGCCACACGTGAAGCGTACGGCGCCGCGCTCGCCAAGCTCGGCGAAGCCGACGCCCGGGTGGTCGCGCTCGACGCCGACGTCAAGAACTCGACCTTCAGCGACAAGTTCGAGAGAGTCTTTCCCGATCGCTTCTACGAGAACTTCATCGCCGAGCAGGCAATGGTGGGCGCGGCGATGGGGCTCGCCGCGCGCGGCGCGATTCCGTTCCCGTCCACGTTCGCGTGCTTCCTCTCGCGCGCCGCCGATTTCATCCGCATGGCGGCCATCAGCAACGTCGGCATCAAGCTAGCCGGCTCGCACGCTGGCGTCTCGATTGGCGAAGATGGGCCGTCGCAGATGGCGCTCGAGGACCTGGCGATGTGCCGCGCCGAACCGAACATCACGGTCGTTTATCCGTGCGACGGCGTCAGCGCCGAGAAGCTGCTCGGCCTCATGGCGTACCATCCTGGACCTGCGTACATGCGGACGAGCCGGCCCAAGACGCCGGTCATCTACGCGAATGACGAGACGTTTGAGATCGGCGGCCTGAAGGTGCTGCGCGAGAGCGCGTCGGACGTCGCGACCGTCGTCGGCGCCGGCGTGACCGTGTTCGAGGCGCTCAAGGCGTACGACGCGTTGAAGGCGTCGGGCACGCACGTCCGCGTCGTGGATTTGTACTCGGTGCAACCGCTCGATCGCGCCGGGCTGATTGCGGCGGGCAAGGCGACCGGTGGGCTGATCATCACCGTCGAGGATCACTATCCCGCGGGCGGCATCGGCGACGCCGTCGCGGAGGCGGTCGCCGGCGCGGGGCTCACGGTGAAACGTCTGGCCGTCCGCGAGATCCCGCGAAGCGGGAAGCCCGAGGAGTTGCTCGACCGCTTCGGCATCTCCGCCACGCACATCGTCGAGGCCGTGCGCGCGTCAGTGCCGACGCATGCCTAGACGGTCTTCGAACGCGGCCGTCTCTGACGCGAAGAAGAGCATGCGCACGGCGAGCCGGCCGGCGATGTACGCCTGGCCGATGAGGACCGCCAGCCAGACTGTCGCGCCCGTTCCACCGGAGCCCGGCGCGATCGCCGCATAGAGCACCAGCATCCCCGCGAACATGAGCACGTCGAGCCCGTAGACCCCAATCGCGGCGCCAGGATGCGTGCGGACGAACCTGAACGCCGCGGCGACGCCCACGGTCATGCTTCGCCGGTTCTCGACGACCGTTCGCACTTTCGCGTAATCGAAGACGATGTTCGCTGCGGCGACCAGCAGGCCGAAGATGGCATACAGCGATATGCGAACGGCGAACGCATTTCGATCGGCTGCCGCGCCGGCAAGTTTCGGATAGACGCGATGGAACATCCACGGCTGGAGCGCGCCGAAGAGCAGCGCGTACACGACGGCCATGAGGATCCCCAGGCGTACGAACCTTGGAAAGTACGCGCCGCAGGCGGAGAGAAACGGACGCCGATGTGCCTCCGGACGCCGCGCGTAGCGCTCGATGACGCCGCCAGAGAAGAACAGCCACAGAATCGCGTAGATGGCCACTGCGCTCGCGATCGACGCCGGGCGTCTGACCCCGTCCGCGAGCGCGCTCAGGTTGTCGAGCGTGCCCGCGAAGCCGACGATCGACGGCGTGAGCGTCGAACCGGCGCCGTCCGTGCGACGAGCGAACGCCTGCAGCCAGTCGTAGGCCATGCCGCGCGCGGCCGCTTCGGCGTCGAGGCTCGATCCCAGCTGACGGACGATGTCGGCGCGGATCGCGAGCGTCAGCGGAAAACTGACGAGCATCGTCGCGGCCCAGACGCCGGCGAGCAACGCGGGCGCGGACGCGACGCGGCGGATGCCCTCGCGCCACGCGTGCAGTGGACTCATTCGGAAGCCGTGGAGAATCCTACATCGGACTATAATTCCGGGCGTATGCCAAGCATTCGCGTCGTGCACTACGGCCTCGGTCCGATCGGGACCGCCATTGCGCAGGAGGTTTCGCGTCGTCCCGGGTTGAAGATCGTCGGCGCCATCGACCGCGATCCCGCGAAGGTCGGCAGGGACGTCGGCGACGTGGCTGGACTCAAGGGCCGGATCGGCGTGCGGGTCGAGCGGGACGCGTCGAAGATCAAGAAGATGAAGCCGCACGTCGTCGTGCTGTGCACGAGTTCGTCGATGAAGGCGCTGATGCCGCAGATCGAGGCCGTGCTCGGTGCGAAAGCGGCCGTTGTCTCTACGACCGAGGAGCTGGCGTATCCGACATACACGAACGTGCGGCACGCGGCGAAGATCGACAAGTGGGCGAAGAAGTCAAAGGTGGCGGTGCTCGGCACGGGCGTGAATCCCGGTTTCGTCATGGACGCGCTGCCGATTGCGCTGACCGCGGCCTGCCTGCGCGTCGATCGCGTGAGCGTCACGCGCATTCAGGACGCGCGCAGCCGCCGGCTGCCGTTCCAACAGAAGATCGGCGCGGGGCTGACCACCGAGCAGTTCCAGAAGCGCGTGGACGAAGGCAGCATCAAGCACGTCGGCTTCACCGAGTCGATTGCGATGATCGCCGACTCGCTCGGCTGGACGCTCGATCGCATCACCGACGCCGTCGAGCCGAAGCTCGCCCAGGTCACCATCTCGAGCGAGTACCTCGCCGTGGATCCGGGCTACGTGTGCGGCATCGTCCAGGAAGGCGTCGGCTATCGCAAGAAGGAGCCGGTGATCCGCCTCTACATGGAGGCGTATCTGGGCGCGCCCGAGCCGTTCGACGCGATTGAGATCGACGGCACGCCGCGTCTGTCCGTGCGCGTGCCGGGTGGCATCCACGGCGACACGGCGACGGCGGCGCTCGTCGTCAACTCGATTCCTAAAGTGCTCGCCGCGGCGCCCGGGCTGCACACCATGCTCGACATGCCGCTGCCGTCCTTTTTCCCAGGGGTATAGGCCGATCGATATCATCGCGAAGTGCCCGCAATGCGACGCGGGTCTGCCCGTCCATGCGCCCGCGGCGCCGGCGCGCATCACGTGCGGCAACTGCGGACGTGAGATTCCGCTGACGATCTCGGCGGCCTTACGAGCCGACGAGGCGGTTGACACGTGTCCCGTCTGCGCGGGCGGCGACTTCTACACCCGCAAGGACTTCAACCCGAAGATCGGCGTCACGATTGTCGCCATCGGCGCGACGGTCAGCGCGATCTTCTACTGGTTCAAACGCGATCTCATCGCGTACGGGATCCTGGCCGTCGCGACCCTCGTCGATCTCGTCGTCTACGGCCGGCTGAAGGAAGTCACGGTCTGCTATCGCTGCCACTCGGAGTTCCGCGGCGAGTACAAGCGCACGGCACCCGCCTTCGACCTGCACACCGCCGACGTCCTCGAACTCGAATACGAGCGCAGAATCGGGCGGCGCTAGAACAGCGTCACGTCCACGAGGGTGCCTTCCTCGACTACTGCCTGATCGGGCGGGATCTGGATGTAACCGTCGGCCTGCGAGAGGCTCGTGATTTCTCCGGAGCCCTTGAAGGCGGGCAGGGCCGTGCCGCTCTCGATCTTCACGGTGTAGAACTGCAGCCGTCCGGCCTGCGAGACGATGCGCCTGGCGAGGGGGACGCGCACCGTACGCTCGACGAGCGCGGGCAGCCGGCCAATCGCGCGGAGAAACGGCACGAGCAGGACGTAGGCGTTCGACAGGCAGGAAGTCGGGTTCCCCGGCATCGCGAAGAACGGCACGCGCGCGCCGCCGACGCGGACGTGCGCGAAGCCTGTTGGCTTGCCGGGCTTCACCGCGATGCCGTGGAACACCATCTCGCCCCGCGCGGCCACGAGATCGACGATCAGATCCCGGTCGCCGACGGAGCTGCCTCCTGAGAACACGACGATGTCGGCGCCTGCGCACGCGTCGAGCGCGGCGCCGAGCGACGCCAACGAGTCTTCCGCGGGCGGATGCGGGTCTGCGACGCCGCCGTGCGCATCGACGATGGAGGCGAGGGTGAAGCGGTTGACGTCGAAAATCTGACCGGGCGCGAGCGTCGTGCCCGGATCGACCACTTCATTGCCGGTCGAGAGAATCGCGACACGCGGCTTTGCGTACACCTCGATGTCGGCGCGGCCGATTGCCGCTACTGCGCCGAGCCGTCCAGGATTGAGCACGTCGCCGCGCCGCACGACGACGGCCCCATGGGCGATGTCCGCTCCGCGCCGCCCGATGTTCTGTCCTGCTGTGGCGCGCGCGTGGACGGCGACGGACGTCTCGTCGATCTTCACCGTCTGCTCGACCATGACGACCGCGTCGGCGCCGGCAGGAAGCGGCGCGCCGGTGGCGATCTCGGCGCACGTGCCGGTGACGATCGTCGCGGCCGGCGCGCGGCCGGTGTAGACCTGCTCGACGATCGTCAGGCGAACGGGTGCGTCGGCCGCCGCGGACGCGGTGTCCGCGGCGACGACCGCGTAGCCGTCCATCGCGGAGCGCGCGAACGGCGGCACGTCGGTCGTTGACACCACGTCTTCGGCGGCGACGCGCCATCCGGCGGACGCCAGCGCGATGCGCTCGGTCCGGGCGATCGGCGCCGCCGCGGCATCGAGGCGACGGCGCGCGTCCTCGAAGCTGATCGTGGTCGTGAACGGACGCATCGGTTCAGCGCGACGCTTCCCGTACCAGGTGTCCCAGCTCGGGGATGAGGAGTTTCTCGAGCGCGAGCCGCACCGCCGCTTCGGAACCCGGAAGCGAGATCACGACGCGGCCAGCGACGGTGCCGGCCACTGCGCGGCTGAGCATCGCGGCCGATCCGACCTGCTGGTAGCTGAGCATGCGAAAGAGCTCGCCGAAGCCGTCCAGCCGCTTCCAGAGCATGGCCGTCACTGCTTCGTACGTGCAATCGCGGCTGGACACCCCGGTGCCGCCGGTGGTGATGATCGCCTGCACGGCGGGGTCGGCGAGCTGCCGGCCGATGCAGTCGCGCAGCAGTTCCGCGTCGTCTCTCACAATCGTGCGTCCCGCGACAATGTGGCCGGCCGCGGTGAGGAGTTCGACAATCGCGCGGCCGCCGGTGTCGGTCTCGTGGGTCCGCGTGTCGCTGACCGTGATCACGTAGCACGCGACGCGCGCGGGCGCCGCCGCCTTGTGTTCGAGATCGGTGCGCGCCGCCATGCGTTTGATTATTCTACGCTGTGCTAAACTCAAGGTTTCGTCTGACCTCATCACGTGCCTGGGGGCCCATAGCTCAGTTGGATAGAGCGTCTGGCTACGAACCAGGAGGTCGCAGGTTCGAGTCCTGCTGGGCCCACTTCTCACTCGCAATTGCCTGTCGTGGCTGACGTACTGCGCCGCGTCTTCGGGTGGTGGACGACGGGCGCGGGCATTCTCACCGCATCGTTCTTCTTCGTCGTCTCGCTGCGGATGCGCGAGCCGGCGTTCGACGTCGCACGCGACTGCATGACGATCGTGGCCGTGATGCTCGCGGCGAAGATCCTCGCGTGGGTCGCCGTGGCCGGCGCGACGTTCGGGCGGGAGGGACGCCTGCTGGCGTTTGTCATGCTCGCCGCGGTCGCGCTCGGCTGGATCGGGTGGGGCGAGTGGATTGGCAACCGCGCCTTCGACTACCGCGCCGCGCAGCAGCAGGCCGAGCTGATGCGATCGCTCCACGACATGTCGGTCAGGCTCACCGATTTCTGCAACGCGCGCGACCGGCTCGCGCCGCCGCACCCGCGGCCCGCGACGTGGCAGCAGGACGTCAACGCGTACGATCGCTTCGAGTCGGAAACGGTCCGGGTGTACGAACGGACGTTCGGTGCGCGCGTTCGCGAGGTCCACGATCTCGCGTCGCTGCGCGGCCTGCGCGATCGCGATCTCGACGCGTTCTTCCGCCACCCGGCGAACGAATTCCAGATGCGTGTCATTGCGAAGAAGCTGGACGCGTTTTCGCGGACGCTCGCGCGGCGGCCCTGAGAGGGCCGCCCTGCAAGTGAGGCACTGACGCGGCCGCCATCGTCCGCGTAGGCCGGCCCTTTCAGGGCCGGCTCGGAATGGTCCAGAGGTAAATGCTCGTGCCGTCGAGGTGCTCTTCAGCCTCAGGTTTCCAGTCGTCCATCAGAAACCGGTGCGAGACGACACGGGCGCCTGGCTTGAGCTCGCGCTGCAGGATGCCGCGCAGCCGCATGTTGATCGAGTTCGACAGATAAAGCGTGACGACGGTCGCCGGCGAGAGATCCGTCTTGAACAGGTCCTCCTGGCGGAAGCTCACCCTGGCGGCCACACCGGCCTTTGTCGCGTTCTTCTGCGCCTGCTTGATCAGATCGGCGGCGAGGTCGACGCCGACACCCCGCGCGCCGAATTTCTTCGCGGCCGCCCACCACAGACCGGCGGCGCCC
>CAZOIK010000001.1:0-4132 GCA_964579765.1 uncultured Bifidobacteriaceae bacterium | reverse complement strand
AATTCAAGATCCGCATCTCGCCGAAGGCGCGGCGCCTCGCCAAGGAACACAACGTAGACATCACGCGCCTCAAGGGCTCCGGTCCGGGCGGAGAAATCATCGCCGACGACGTGATGGCGGCGCGGGGACGAGCGGCGTCTGTCGCGGCGGCTCCGTCGGCGCCGGCGCGGCCGTCGGTGTCCGCGCCCGCCGCGTCCGCCGAGATCGGCGCGCTCAGCTCGATCGGCAAGCTCATGGCCGAGCGGACGACGCAGAGCTGGACGACGGCGCCGCACTTCTTCGTGCAGCGCGACGTGGACTGCACCGAGCTCGTCGCCGCGCGCAAGCGGCTCGGCGGCCAGGTCGAGCGCGAGCGCGGCGTGAAACTGACCTACACGGATCTCCTGACGGCCGTCGTCGCGCAGGCGCTGCGGAAGCATCCGCGGATGAACGCGAGCTGGACGGGCGACGCGATCAAAGGCAACGCGGACATCAACGTCGGCCTCGCCATGGCGGTGACCGACGCGGTCGTCGTCGGCGTCGTGCCGAAGACCGACGGCCTGTCGCTCGGCGACATCGCGTCGCGCCGCCGCGATCTCACCGAGCGCGCGCGGACCAACAAGCTGGCGCCGTCGGACATCACCGGCGCGACGTTCACGATCAGCAACCTCGGGATGTACCACGTGGACGCGTTCACGGCGATCATCGTCCCGCCGCAGGCGGGCATCCTCGCCGTCGGCGCGATGCGGGATCGGCTCGTGCCCGTGATGGGCGGCATCGCGACGAAGCCGATGATGACCATCACGCTCTCGTGCGACCACCGCGTGCTCGACGGCGCCCGCGGCGCCATGTTCATGCACGATCTCGTCGAGGCGCTCGAGAGTCCTGTGTTCTAGATGGTCCTCGGTAGTGCAGGCCTTCAGGCCTGCCAAGCACGAAGTGCTAAGGACGACGGGCCGCCGTCAACACTTCCTCAGCCGAGTGCACGAGCATGTGGGTCACGCGGCCGTCCTTGTCTTTCACGAACTCGTACGTGCCGAGCAGCCGCGGCGAGAACGTCGTCTGCGACAGCGGGATCATCGGGATCTTGCCCTTGCCGCCCATGTCGAGCAGCAGCTGATCGCCGTCGAGCGTGATGGTGAAGACCTGCCGCCGGCCTGCGAGAAGCGGCGCGCGCGCGTCTGCCGTTTCGTACACGCCCACGTACGTCGCCAGCACCTCGCGCGGGACCGCGACCGTCTTCTCCTGTGTCGTGCGGCCGACCAGGTGCGCGCGGTCTTTTTCGTTCTCACAGACGTACTCGATGAGATCGGTGTCGGGCACGAGCCGGCCTCCTGCGGCCAGCGTGATCGGCCTGGCGTAGACCGTCGCATCGTCCAGCGTCACCTGCAGATCCAGACGGCCGAGGCTGGCGCGGTGGAACCGCTCGGTCAGCTTCAGCATCTCGCTGTGCGGGTGGCCGGCGAAGTCGAGCCACGTGCGGTCGTTGAAGCCAGAGGTCTCGACGACGAGCGTGTCGCCGTCCCAGCGGCCGAGCGAGTAGCCCATCCACGTCGGATTGGGGTCCTTCGGCATCTGCCGGCCGTCGAGAAAGATCTGGCGGTACGAGAGATCCTCGAACAGCAGGACGATCACCGTCGGCGTCTGGATGATCTTCGTCAGCCCGCCGTGCGTGATGTGACGCG
Source organism: uncultured Bifidobacteriaceae bacterium (assembly GCA_964579765.1). GTDB lineage: Bacteria > Acidobacteriota > Vicinamibacteria > Vicinamibacterales > CAVVIG01 > DATNBT01. Next base: position 2,468 of record CAZOIK010000001.1, on the reverse strand, counting down.
GGCCGCCCGGCAGGCAGCCGGTGATTTCCGGATCGTCCTTGCCGAAGTCCTGCAGCCGCCGGAGCGACAACGCCGCAGCCCACGGCTGGATGTCGGTGGGCGCCAGGTCGGCGGTGATGTTGGCGGCATAGCCGATCTCGATGCCGAGCTGCCACAGCCCGGTGAGATCCGGATGGCCGTCGGCGGCGCGCGGAGTCGCGGCCGCAAGGTCGGGCCTGCCCGCGGCGTCGCGCGGCAGCCCGGGCGTGGGCGTGTGCAGCCACTGCGCCGACGCCGATGAGGCCGACGCCAGACCCACCATGACGATCGACGCCACGGTCAGACGATTCACGAGGACAGCCTACCGCATCTGGCTCGCTGTGGCATGACCGCCGGGCCGGCGGCTCGCGAGCGAATCATCGCTCGGCTCCGCAGCGCCGGACGTTCGACGGTCTCGGGATCATCGGCTGAGAGGGCTTGCCGTATAATCCGGGCGCGAATGCGACACAAATCCTGGTGGGTTCTCATTTGTATGCTGACGGCGCGCGCGGCCGCCGCGCAGCCGCCCGCGACACCGGCTGCCGACGACGTGACGCGCGGCCGGGGACTGTTTCAGACCCGATGCGCCGACTGCCACGGCATCGACGCGAAGGGCGTGCACGGCCCCGACCTGACGGTGATCTTCGCCAACGGCGCGACCGACGCTCGCGTGCTGCAGACGATTCGGCGCGGCGTGCCCGGCACCGAGATGCCGTCGAGCACGGCGCCGGACGACGAGCTGCGCGCCATCGTCGCCTACCTGCACACGCTCGGCGTGACGCCGGCGGAGGCCGGCGGCGGAAACGCCGCCAACGGCGAGCGGCTCTTCGCCCAGTCGTGCGTGACCTGTCACCGCGTGAATGGACGCGGGGCCGTGCTCGGCCCTGATCTGTCGCGCGTCGGCGCGAGCCGGTCGCGCGCGCTGTTGACGCAGGATCTCCGCGACGCGAGCGCGGTCATCGCGCCGGGCTATCAGGCCGTGACGCTCGTTGACAACGCCGGCCGCTCGATTCGCGGGACGAAGAAGAACGAGGACGCGTATTCGATTCAGATCATGGACACGCGCGGGCGGCTGCAGGGCTATCGCAAGCCCGAGCTCCGCAGCGTGGTTGACGACAAGAAGTCGCTCATGCCGGACTTCGGCGCCTCGCGCCTCAGCGATCGCGACCTGGACGACCTGATCGCGTATCTGAGCACGTTGCGCGGATCCGATGTGGTGCAGGCCTTCAGGCCTGCGGACGCGGCGGACCTGAAAGTCCGCGCTACAGGGGGCATCACCTCGCAGGATCTGCTCGACGGCTTCAAGGATCCGACGCGGTGGCTGCAGTACTCCGGCGACTACAGCGGCCAGCGTCACAGCCCGCTGACGCAGATCACGCCGCAGAACGTGAATCGTCTGACGGCGCAGTGGTCGTTCCAGGCCGACACGATCGCGACGGGACGCGGCTTCGAGGCGACGCCGCTCGTCGTGGACGGCGTCATCTACGTCACCGGGTCGAACGGCAACGCGTGGGCGATCGACGCGCGCACGGGACGACAGTTCTGGCGCTATCGCCGGCCGAACGCGAACGACCTGACGGCCGGCGCGGTCTATCCCGTCAATCGCGGCTTCGCGATGCTCGGCGACACGCTGTTCATGGTGACGCTCGACGCGCACGTCCTCGCGCTCGACGCGCGGACCGGCGCCGTCGTGTGGGACCGCGTGCTCGAGGACTACAAGGCCGGCTACGCGGCGACGCCCGCGCCGCTCGTCGTCAAAGACAAAGTCATCGTCGGCTCGTCGGGCGGCGAGAACCCGACGCGCGGGTTCATCCAGGCATACGATGCGGCGACGGGGAAGCCGCTCTGGCGCTTCTACACGATCCCGAATCCGGGCGAGAAGGGCAGCGAGACGTGGCCGTCGCCGGATGTGATGAAGCGCGGCGGCGCCGCGGCGTGGCAGACCGGCACGTACGATCCCGAGCTCAACCTCGTCTACTTCGGGACCGGCAATCCCAATCCGGACTACTACGGCGCCGAGCGCAAGGGTGACAATCTCTTCACCTGTTCGATCGTCGCGCTGGACGCCGACACGGGCAAGATGAAGTGGTACTACCAGTTCACGCCGCACGACACGCACGACTGGGACTCGGGCCATATCCCGGTGCTCGCGCAGATCACGATCGGCGGACAGGCGCGCAGGGTCGTGATGGTCGCCAACCGCAACGGCTTCTTCTACGTGCTCGATCGAGCGACGGGGAAGCTGCTGCTGGCGAAGCGGTTCACGGGCACGAACTGGGCGCACGAGATCGGCGCCGATGGCAGGCCGATCGTGCTCGACGACGACGGCACGAAGACGTGCCTGCCCGATTTCTGGGGCGGCACGAACTTCATGCCGCCGTCGTTCGATCCGGCGCTGAACCTGTTCTTCGTGACGGCGCGCGAGACGTGTGTGACGTATTTCCCCGTCA